>JAFLSJ010000059.1 GCA_022511005.1 Ruminococcus sp. | reverse complement strand
CTCAAAGTCATTACGGGTTATCTTCTTCGTTGTTTAATTTTCAAGGTCCTAAATTATACAAAATGAAAGGCGAAATTTGTTATTTCGTTTTTCACAGTGCAAGAGTTATTATACCACGCAATATAAAAATGTCAACCCTTTTTTTAAACTTTTTTAAAAATATTTTTTAACTTTATTTTAACAAAGTATTGACAATTATTTTTTACCTATATATAATGTTAATAACAATTAAATCACCTCTAAAAACTATGAAGGGAACAAGATATAATTAATTAAGCATAGAGAGCCGATGGTTGGTGTAAATCGGTGTTAATGATTATATGTATAGCTCATCCCTGAGTTTTTTGTCCGAATAAAGTAGGGCAAAACGCCGGACTGCGTTATCGGTCAGGACTTTGTTTGAAGTCTGTAAGGAACACATTGTGAGGTGTGTTTGAATTTGGGTGGTACCACGGATATTATTCGTCCCTTTTTAGGGGCGATTTTTTTGTGTGAATATATAGGAGGATTTTAATATGAAACCATCATTCCACAAGTACATTCCCTTTAAGCAAATTAATTTGCCTGACAGAGAATGGCCAAACAAAACTATTACTAAAGCACCTATCTGGTGCAGTGTTGATTTAAGAGACGGCAATCAGGCTCTTGTTGACCCGATGAACTTAGAAGAAAAATTAGAATTTTTCCATGCTCTTTGCGATATGGGATTTAAGGAAATTGAAATCGGTTTCCCCTCTGCTTCTGAAACAGAATATGAAATCTGCCGTGAGCTTATTGAAGGCAACCATATTCCCGATGATGTTACAATTCAGGTGCTCGTTCAGGCAAGAGAACATTTAATAAAGAAAACCTTTGAAGCAATTAAGGGTGCTAAAAATGTTATTGTACATTTTTACAACTCTACTTCTACACTTCAAAGAAAAGTTGTATTCAAGACTGACATGGACGGTGTTATTGATATTGCGGTTAAGGGCGCTTTACTTATTAAAGAATTAACCGAAAAATTTGAAGGTGACACAAACATCAGATTTGAATATTCTCCCGAAAGCTTTAGCGGAACAGAAATGGACAATGCCGTTGAAATTTGCGAAAGAGTTATGGATGCAATTGGTGCAACCAAAGAGAATCCTATTATCCTCAATCTCCCTAATACTGTTGAAATGTGTACTGCAAACACTTATGCCGACCAGATTGAATATTTTATTAAGCACTTAAAGAACAGAGAGGCTGCTATTATAAGTATTCACCCTCATAACGACAGAGGCAGCGGCGTTGCCGCAAGTGAGCTTGCACTTATGGCAGGAGCAGAAAGAGTTGAGGGAACTCTCTTCGGAAACGGAGAAAGAACCGGTAATCTTGATATTGTAACAGTTGGACTTAATATGTTTACCCAGGGAGTTGATCCTAAGCTTGACTTTACACATCTTCCTAAATTAAAAGAAATTTACGAGCGTTGTACTAACTTAAAAATTGATCCACGCCAGCCATATATCGGAGAATTAGTATTTACTGCATTTTCAGGCTCACATCAGGACGCTATTAACAAAGGTACTCAATATATGGCAGAACACAACTCCGAATATTGGGAAATCCCATATCTTCCTATTGACCCTGCCGATGTGGGCAGAGAGTATGAGCCTATTATAAGAATCAATTCACAGTCAGGCAAAGGCGGTGCGGCATTTGTAATGAACCATAACTTTGGTTATGATTTGCCAAAGAAAATGCACCCTGAATTCAGCAAGCTTGTTCAGGCTGAATGTGATAAGTTAGGCAGAGAGCTTATTCCGAAAGAATTGTTCCAGGTATTTGAAGACAACTATTTAAACCACAAACAAAAATATGATATTATTGAGCACAAGGTTTATGAAGAAAGCAAAAATGGCAAGGACTATGTTCATTTCAGAGGTAAACTGAATATTGACGACAGCGATATTGTTACATTAAAAGGTATTGGCAACGGACCTGTTGACGCATTCTTTAACGCTTTAAAACCTTTGGGTATTGATAAGTATAAATTCATCTCTTACAGTCAGCACGCTATTTCTTCCGGTTCTGACTCAAAAGCTGTTTCTTATATTGAGCTTCAAAAACCAAACGGAAGCAATATTTTCGGGGTAGGCATTGACAGCAATGTAAACTATGCATCTGTTTTAGGAGTTATTAATGCTATTAACAGAGCAGAGGCGTAATAATGTTTAATAAAATTTAACCCTCATTACTTTAAGCAAAGTAATGAGGGTAATTTTATTTATTCAGATTTTTATACTGCTTTATCATATTGAGAAAATATATTTTTTCATCATCACTCAAAGTCATAAGATTTTGAATTATCTGTTCTGAAATTGTATCGCTTTGCAACTGGATTGTATCACTTAAAAGATAATCCACCGAAACTCCCAAAGCCTCTGAAATTTTTACAAGTATTTCAACACTCATATTTCTGCCGTTTTCAATAAGGCTCATAAAGTTAATTGAAATATCTACTTTTTCAGCAAGCTGTTCCTGTGTTATTCCTCTGTTTAGCCTTTCTTTTCTGATACGGCTTCCCAAACTTTGCAAACTCATATAATCGACCTCAACTACTATTATAGTTGGAATATTACATATTAAAACACATTATATTTGTATTTTAATATTGACAATATTTGTAATTATATGTATAATTAATACATTAAAATTGAAATAAAGGAGTAATTCTTATGAAACGATTGATTGCATTATTATTGGTCCTTTCGTTGCTGATAGTATTTGCGGGATGCAATTCCAACCCTGATCCCAATACAAGTAACGATAGTCAGAGCACACAGGGAGCAGACAATGTCGGTGATTCTGTCAGCGATGATTCGTCTGCCATTGGCGGCGTGCTGACCGAAGAAGCACTCAGAAACCGCAAGGCCACGCCGGAAAGTGACTTTGAATATAAAGAGTTTTGGGATATCGTCAGGATTGATAAGTATTTGGGTGATGATCCCATTATCGTTATTCCGGATACCATTAACGGAAAACCCGTCGGGGAGGTAAGCGACTGTCTCTTTGAGTATGATTTTACCGTCAAAGGCGTGTATTTTCCCCCCACGGTTACAGACATCGGTGCCTTCGGAGTAACTAGCGAAAATCTGGAGGTCGTTATCTGTGAGGGTGTTGAAGAAATTAAATACGGATGCTTTGGTTATTCCCCAAATCTTCACACCCTTGTTTTAGGAGATAACTTAAAGAAACTCGAGGGGTACGCTCTATCCGATCTCTCCGTATTAACTGAAGTTTATATCGCACCTTCCATGACGGAAATCGACGGGGACGCTTCTACAGTATTCTCCGGCTCTGATAATCTAACGGTAAAAGGCAAAGCGGACAGCTTTATCGAATCTGTATGCAAAGAACAGGGGATCCCTTTCGAGGCTGTATAACTACGGTATTTTGAACGAGAGAACACATTGCTCTGTATAAAAATTCCGGTTCGTTGAAATTAGAAAATCAATAAATTAAAAAGGAGTAATTTTCATGAAAAAATTAATTGCAATATTATTAGCCCTTTCGTTGCTGCTGATGTTTGCGGCTTGCGGTTCCGGCTCTGATTCCGGCACAGGTAACGATAGCCAAAGCGTGCAGGAAGCAGGCAATGTCAGCGATAATTCCGTCTACGAGGGCGAGCTGACAGAAGAATCACTCAGAAACTACAAGGTTGCCCCGGAAAGTGATTTTAAATATTGTATAGATATTGAAGATGATGGCAACGGCGTTAGTGTTACTGGTTATACGGGCAAAGATACCGTTGTCGTCATTCCCGAGACCATTGATGGGCAACCTGTCACAGAGGTATGCTGCTGGGACTTTGCAAATGATTCTCCTGTCAGAGGCGTGTATTGTCCCCCCTCAGTTAAACGCATCGGTGCTTTCGGAAATAACGATGCTTTGGAGATTGTCATCTGTGAGGGTGCCGAAGAACTTCTAGAGAGTGCCTTTATTGGTTGTTCAAGACTTCGTACCGTTGTTTTGGGAGATAACTTAAAGAAAATCAACGGTGCGGCTTTTGGTGTGTGCAAGTCCTTAACGGAAGTTTATATCGCTCCATCTATGACGGAAGTTGAAGTAGATTACACGTCAAGTTATGCTATGGTTTTCTTTGGTGCTGACAATCTAACGGTGAAAGGTGAGGAAGGTAGCTTTATCGAATCTTTCTGCGAAGAACAGGGAGTTCCCTTCGAGGCTGTATAAATATTAGTTAATTTTGACTATGAGCTTATTTGGTTATATGTATTGGCTAATGGGAACCTGTCAATGAAAAGAAAAAGTGAGATTGTTCTTTCAAAAGAAAACAACGAATACAAAATCGCTATTATGCCGGATGGTGGATTATTTAGCGAGTGCAACAACTTTGTTCAAGAGTGATAAGCACATTTTGGGTATCTTAATCATTAAAAAATCACCCCATTACTTTTAGGAAAGTAATGGGGCAATTTTATTTATACAATTTTCTAATGTTTCATATCAGATTGTCTTTGCTATCCTTATTATCTGTTTTTACTTTCTACTTTTGAAAAAATACAACCGCAATAGTTTTGTCTGTAGAGATTATATTCTTTTGATAAAACTATGCTTCGTTTATATCCCTCTTTTTTCTTAAAATCAGAACACAGATATTTTACATTATATTTTTCTCCAAACTTTTCTCCTACCCCATTTATTAAAGGGGCATTTTTTAAAGGACTAATTGTTAATGTAGTTGCAAAATAATCAAAGGATTTTTCCTTTGCGGTTTTTGCGGTAAAATCAAGACGCAAATCAAAACATTTTTCACATCTTTTACCGCCCTCCGGTTCTTGTTCATAACCTTTTGAAGCGTTGAAAAACTCATCTGCATTATAATCGCAATCTAAAACAGATACAGGATTTTTAAATTTCATTTCTGATATAAGACGTTTTTCTTCCTTTAATCTATGTAGATATTCTTCTTTTGGAGAAATATTAGGATTATAATAAAGAACTGTGATGGAAAAATATTCAGATAAATATTCAAGCACATAACTGCTGCACGGTGCACAACAGCTATGTAAAAGTAAGGACGGAATTATTCCGTCCTTTTGATTTTGTGCAATTATTGAATCCATTTCGTTTTGGTAGTTTCGTTTATTCATTTTCACCAACCGCTATCTTAAAAATTTCTTCTGCTTTACTTACAACTCGTTTTGCACCTGCCCGCAAAAGTTCTTCTTTACCTCTGAAGCCCCAATCAACACCCACCATATCAACTCCTGCATTTTGTGCTGTGAAAACATCAACATCACTGTCACCTACATAAAGACATTCGTGAGGATTGATATTATGAATTTTCAACATCGCGTAAAGTGAGTCCTTATGAGGTTTACATTTATATTCAGGCTTTTGTCCCCAAGCTTCTGTAAAAGTATGATGGGGATAAATTTTTTTGAGAATTTCAGGTACATATTCATCAGGCTTATTTGAAAGGACCGCAGTTAAAATTCCTGCATTTTTCAAATCTTCCAAAAGCTCTGAACAACCGTCATAGTCCTCTGTATTATCATTACTATGCAAAGCATACTCGGTATTAAAGGTATCTCTTACAATTTTTCTTTTCTCTTCATCAATATAAAGATTTCCCATTGCCCGCTCTATAAGCTTTTCTCTTCCGTTTCCTACAAAGGTTTTATATTTTTCAATGGGATGCGGCTCAGCACCGATTTTTATTAATCCTTTATTGACAGAGTTGCCTAAATCATAAAGTGAATTAACTAAGGTTCCGTCTAAATCGAAAACCACTATTTTATAAGGTTTATTCATTATCGTTTTTCTTTCTTTTTTTATTTTCAAATAATTTTTGATTACTTACATTATTTTGAATCGCTTTACTTACTCTTAAAGATTTTCTGATAAAGTAAACTGCCAAAACTGCTGCGCTTAAAGTAATTATGCAAGAAACAACAGCAAATAGAGTAACCTTACCCCAATCTGCAATTGTTCCGCTATAAGAAACACTTGCGTTTCCTCCCGTAAAGTCCACCACAAATGCCCCGTTTTCATTTGCTTTATCTATAGTCTGTGTATTTGAAGAATCAACTGAAACTCTGTTTACATTTTCTTCTCCAGATTTTGTTACAGTGTAGGTCATTGGCTTTTCTGAATTTTCTATTGTCAGCATATAACCTATATTAATATAGTCAATTAATGTTGTTTTATCAGAAATATCAAAAGCATTTTGCTTATAACTATAATCCATATAATTTCCGCCGCCGAAATATCGGGCAGTTTTTTTTGAAATATCAAGGGCTGAACCCTCTGTTTCTACACGGCAAATAAAATTATTATCTGTTTCGTCTTTAGAAACAGTTGCTCCCTTATTCTTAAAGAAATTATATGAATAACTTAATCCGTCCTGATTATCCTTTGCATAGAGAATATCCACAGTTCGCTTAAAGCTGTCACCGCCGTTATTATTAAGGTAAAAATTTATTCCGCTTATTTCATACTGAATACCGTCGGGAATATGGATATTTTCTGCGCCGTTTTCAATATTTAAAGTGTAAGTAAAATCCTGCCAATTCCCTTTATTGACCCAACTTCCGTTTTCTAATACAGAGCCTTCTCCATGTGTGGTATTGGTGGGAACAGAATAATTATACTCAACTACAGGCATAGATTTATTTTTCCCCATAAAGTTCATTGCATTGATTTTTTCCTGAAAAGTTAAACCCTCAGACAAAGGTGTACTGCTGTTGGTAAAATCACCGTACTCAATTGTACCATCAGGAACATCCAACATTATGTTTGTAACATTTTGAAGCTCCGTTACAGATAATCCCTGATAAATTACTGTATATTCCTCATAACTGCCTTTACTTGTCCAACCTCTGTACTGAGCCAATTCGTTTGTATTATTTTCAAAATAAATCTTTATTTTATCTTCGGCACCTTTCATAACATCTTCTAAAATTTGAAATACAAACACCCTGTCATATACATTTTTCTTAGAATTAGTTGTTGAAATTGTCAGCTTTTCTATTGCATTTCCCTCTACCTCGTTTACATAAGCGGTAGAATTAGTTGTAAATAAAGAACCGTCTAAATCTATAACGTTCGATTCAAAATTATAAGATACAGCCTCTAAGTTAAATTCTTCTATAAAAACATTTGTAATCCAACTTAAAAGCTCTGTGGCGTCAAAATCTTCAGTATATCTTGTACCTGTAGTAAGAATATTATCAGGTGTTGCGAGATTTACTGTTATCTCTTTGCCTAAAAGTTTTGAAACCTTTTGAACATAATCAGCTCTTGATGAAAAACTTATAACATAAGAAATCCTGTTTGGATTTTCTTCCGTAGAAATATCTTCGACAGTAATGCTACCGCTGTAACTATCCATATCAGGCATACTGCTGTTCAATTTTGAAATTGCAGTACCAACACCAATTGAGCTTGGGAGCTTAATATTCAGAGTTCTTGTACCTGAAAAATTTTCATCTGTTTTTAAAATGGATTCAACTGAAATACTCGTTTCACCGCAACCGGCTAATAAAATTGCTACTGAAAAAATAAGCAACGCAGATATTATTATCGAAATCAGCTTTTTCATAAAAACAACCCTATATTCCTTTCTCTTGTTCCATTAAAACAGCTCTGCAAGGAGCTGCTTCCAATCCTGCAAGCTTAACGGGAAATGCACACAATGTGTAATCTCCGTCTTTAATTCCTGTTAAATCTAATCCCTCTAAAACTGCTACATTACCTTTTGCTAGCTTTACATGGGTATTTACTTCGTCAAAATCAGGTGCAATGGAATTTGCATCTGTTCCTACTAACAAAACATTGCTCTCTGCAATTACCACCGCTGCACTTGATGAAAGATAAGCTTTTGAATTACCGTGAAAAAGTATTCTCTTTCTGCAATAAGGAAGCAGTTTTTCCATATCTTCGCCTGTTATTATTCCTTCAATTGATATAACAGTACATTTTCCGTAAAAGGTAGCAAGTCTTAATTTATCTATTGTATTTCCAAAATTATCAAAATGGCTGGGTGCGTCAATATGAGTTCCCGTATGAGTACAAATTTCTATTTTACTCAAATTGCAATCGTCCTCATTTTCAATACTCTGTAAAATTTCAACCTTAGGAGTCGGATCTCCCGGATACACCTTAGCCGTTAATGCATCCTTTGAAATATCATACAAAATCATAATCAACCCACCTTCCGATTAAAAACAGTCTTTTTATTCATATTATAACATAATATTTGCTAATTACAATATACAAAGAATTTTCATACAATACAAAAAGGGATTACCTTTTAAAGGCAATCCCTGATGTACTGATATTTAGTTCTTGTAAAATTCAAACTAATTTCAGAAAATTTTCTAAATTAAAGTAAATTTGCTGCATACAACTGAATTAATGTTACATCTAATACATTTACAACGCCGTCTGAGTTAAAATCTGCCTGAGATTCATCATAAACGGTATTTTCATCATTTAATTTAGCAAGAACAGATTCATTATCTTGAGTAAATTTATTTTTTACT
>JAFLSJ010000058.1 GCA_022511005.1 Ruminococcus sp. | reverse complement strand
TCGCCCTTTGATCCTCGCGAGCTTTTGAAAAAGCTCGACCAAAACTTTTGATTTTTATGTGCGATACAAAAGTTTTGATTATACATATAAAATAAGGCGATGCTTACGCATCGCCTTTAAACTATTTCTCAATAAGTGATTTACCTGTCATTTCCTCAGGTTGTTCAAGATTTAAAATTTCAAGCATTGTTGGTGCAATATCTGCAAGTCTGCCGCCTTCCCTTAATTTGCAGGGATAACCTACAACACAGAATGGAACAGGATTTGTTGTATGTGCTGTAAACGGTTCACCGTCTTCATCAACCATTTTATCTGCATTTCCGTGGTCTGCTGTAATCAGTGCAACGCCGTCCATTTTTGCAATTGCATCCGTAACCTTACCAACGCAGGTATCAACAGTTTCAACTGCTTTAACAGCCGCTTCAAACACACCTGTATGACCGACCATATCGCAGTTTGCAAAGTTAAGAATAATCACATCATATTTGCCTGTCTCAATTGCCTCTACAAGCTTATCCGTAACCTCATAAGCGCTCATTTCAGGCTGTAAATCATATGTTGCAACCGCAGGTGATTTAACAAGAATTCTATCCTCGTTGGGATATTGTTTTTCAACACCGCCGTTAAAGAAGAATGTTACATGAGCATACTTTTCAGTTTCTGCAATTCTAAGCTGATTCATACCCTTATCGGAAATATATTCACCTAATGTATTCTTTAAGCTTTGTGGCTTAAATGCAACCTCAACATTGGGCATTGTTGCATCGTATTGAGTCATACAAACATATGTCAACGGAAAAAATCCGTTTTTGCGTTCAAATCCGTTAAAGTCAGGGTCAACAAATGTTCTTGTAATTTCTCTTGCTCTGTCAGGGCGGAAGTTATAGAAAATAACGCTGTCGTTAGCTTTAATTGTATCGCCACCCTCAATAACTGTGGGAACTACAAATTCATCTGTAACATCTTCCCTATAAGAATTTTCAACAGCCTTAACAGGATCATCTGCCTGATTACCCTCACCGTAAACCATTGCAGCATATGCTTTTTCAACACGCTCCCAGCGATTATCTCTATCCATAGCATAATATCTGCCCATTACGGTTGCAATTTTGCCTACGCCGATTTCTTTCATCTTTTCACAGCACTCTTCAACGAAGTTTGCCCCGCTTGAGGGAGGAACATCTCTGCCGTCTAAGAAAGCGTGAACATAAACTTTTGAAAGACCCTTTTTCTTTGCCATTTCAAGAATACCGTACATATGGGTATTGTGGCTGTGAACACCACCGTTTGAAAGTAGTCCCATTATATGAAGAGAAGAATCATTGGTTAAAGCATTATCCATAGCTTTACAAAGAGCTTCATTTTCAAAAAAGTCGCCGTCTTCAATAGATTTTGTAATTCTTGTAAGCTCCTGATAAACTACTCTTCCTGCACCCATATTTGTATGTCCTACTTCGCTGTTTCCCATCTGTCCGTTGGGAAGACCAACATCCATACCTGAAGCACCAATCTGAGTAACAGGATTTGACGAAAACAATCTGTCAAGATTCGGCTTATTTGCGGTTTTAATAGCGTTTCCCTTATCGGAGGCAATACCAAAGCCGTCAAGAATCATAAGAATTAAAGGTTTTTTCATATACTTTTCTCCTGATATATTTTTCTCCTATAAATGCGTAAGTGCAATTAAATTTTTTCTAATCAGAGATTAGGTCATTATTTAGAAGCAGCCTTTACGATTGCAGCAAACTTTTCTGCAACAAGTGATGCTCCGCCAATAAGTCCGCCGTCAACGTTAGTTTTTGAAACAAGCTCATCAGCGTTTGCATCGTTCATTGAACCGCCGTACTGAATTGTAACAGCGTCTGCTGTTTCCTGATTATAAAGCTTAGCAATGGTTGAACGGATAAATGCACAAACTTCTTCTGCCTGATCAGCAGTAGCAGTTTTACCTGTACCGATTGCCCAAACAGGTTCATATGCGATAACTGTTTTCTTAACATCTTCTTCTGATACATCAAACAAGTCAAGCTTAATCTGTCTTGCAATAACTTCTTCTGTAATATCACATTCACGTTCCCAAAGAAGCTCGCCAACACAAACGATAGGCTTTAAGCCTGCTGCAAGAGCAGCCTTTGTTCTCTTATTTACGGTTTCGTCTGTTTCACCGAAATACTGTCTTCTTTCGCTATGACCGAGAACTACATATTCAACACCCATTGAAGTAAGCATTTTAGCAGAAATTTCACCTGTGAAAGCACCGCTCTCTTCCCAATGGCAGTTTTCTGCACCGATTTTAATATTTGTACCTTCTGTTACTTCAAGAGCAGTCTGTAAATCTACAAACGGTACACAAGCGATAACTTCGCAGTCTGCATCTTTAACTAAAGGAGCAATTGCTGTTAAAAGTTCTTTTGCCTCAGCAGGAGTTTTATTCATTTTCCAGTTACCTGCAATAATTGCTTTTCTTTTTTGTTTATCCATAATTATTCACCTTTCTCTGTACATAATTAAGGGCGAACATTTGCCCGCCCTTTAGTATTTTTAAATTATTTATCTGCGATTGCAGCAATACCGGGAAGCTCTTTACCCTCAAGATATTCAAGTGAAGCACCGCCGCCGGTAGAAATATGGCTCATTTTATCTGCAAATCCAAGATTGATTACAGCTGCTGCACTATCACCGCCGCCGATAATTGTTGTAGCATCTGTTTCTGCAAGTGCTTTAGCAACAGAAATTGTACCGCCTGCAAAGGTTTCGTTTTCAAAAACACCCATAGGTCCGTTCCATACTACTGTTTTAGCTGATTTAACAGCAGAAGCATATAACTTAGCAGTTTCAGGACCAATGTCAAGACCCATTTTGTCAGCAGGAATAGCATCAACTGAAGTTGGAACTGCCTCAACAGGTTTATCGATTGGATCAGGGAATGATTCTGTTACAAGTGTATCTACAGGAAGTAAAAGCTGTTTGCCAAGCTTTTCTGCCTTTTCAATCATTTCTTTACAATAATCAAGCTTAGTATCATCAACAAGTGATGTACCTACTTCTTTGCCCATTGCCTTTAAGAATGTGTATGACATACCGCCGCCAATGATAAGTGTATCGCATTTTTCAAGAAGATTAGCGATAACATTTAATTTATCTGCAACCTTAGCACCGCCCAGAATAGCAACAAAAGGTCTTACAGGATCTTCTACTGCATTTCCTAAATAGTCGATTTCTTTCTGCATTAAATAACCAACTGCTGTTTCTTTTACATGAGCAGTTACACCAACTGTTGAGCAGTGTGCTCTGTGTGCGCTGCCGAAAGCGTCCATAACAAATACTTCTGCAAGAGAAGCAAGTTCGGAAGAGAATGGTTCTTCGTTCTTTGTTTCTTCTTTTCTGAAACGAGTATTCTGAAGAAGAACAACATCGCCGTCTTTCATATCAGCAACTGCGTTTTTAGCATTTTCTCCAACAACATTATCGTCGTTTGCAAATACAACATCCTGACCTAAAAGTTCAGAAAGTCTCACGGCAACGGGAGCAAGAGAGAATTTCTCTTCCGGACCGTTCTTCGGTTTACCTAAATGTGAGCAGAGGATAACCTGTCCGCCGTCACTGATTAATTTTTTAATTGTGGGTAAAGCGGCTGTAATTCTGTTATCGTTAGTAATTACACCTTCTTTAAGAGGTACGTTAAAGTCACAACGAACAAGAACCTTTTTGCCCTTTACATTGATGTCATCAACTGAAACTTTGTTTAATTTCATATTTTTTGCTTCCTTTCGCTTTTGTTTATAATATTGCAAAATTTCACATTTTACAGATATAATTAATTATATAATAATTTGTAAATATTATCAATAGTTTGCCCCAATTTTTTCAATATAATAAAACAATATTTTCCACATACTTTTTTGTAAAAATCAAAAGGCACTATACAAAAGTACAGTGCCTTGAGTTAAAATCTTTTATAAATTCAATTTTTATAGCAGATTTGCAATAAACAGCTGTATCATTGTTACATCTCTAACATTAATATCATTATCATCATCAAAATCGGCTGCATATACCTGTTCGGAATCATCAACATCAATATACGGTTGATTATTGCCGTCATATAAATTTGCTAAAAACAGCTGTATCATCGTTGCATCCTTTACGGTTACCTCTCCGTCGTTATCAACATCGCCTTTTAGTCTTGTAATCGACGGTTCAACTATGTAATCTGACAGTCCGCTTTCGTTAAAAATTTTGCTTTCGCCTTTTTTAATATTATATCCTTCCCCATCCGGAAATTGAATTCCGTTGTTTCCGTTATTAAAAATAACATAAGCAATGTTATAGTTCCAGCTTTCATCAAGAACATAGCCGTACATATTACTTCCTAAGTCTGTCATTGCAATGCCGGGCCATGAGGCGTTTTCAACTACCTTATTATTGCTGTCATAGTAATATACATAAACGTATTTACTACCCCAATTATATTCGCTGTTATCAAAATAAACAACCGTTTCACCCTCTATGGAAGGAGTTGGGAGCTTTGTAAAGGTAAATTCTTCTGTAACATTGCCATCTACATTTTCACCGTAAAGTGTAATAGTTACTGAAGAGTTTACCGCCATATTTTTTCCGATTGTAATTGTATCTCCTGAAACGAAATCTACAGTAGCACCGTTATTGATTTTATATGTAGATTTAGTTGTATTTTGGGCTGTGAGAGTAAGAGTTAACGTTCCTCTGAAACTGCCGCCGTTTTGAGAGATAGATACCGTAGGTAACTTTACAAACTTGCTGTTATATACAACTGCAACAGCACCTGCTTTTACTGTACCTTGGAGTTTTCCGTCTGAAACGGTAAATACTGAACCTGCTGCCTGATCATTATAGGTTCCGTTTGCAACATTAGTTGAACAATTTAAAGTAACATCAGAATCGGAAAGGTTGATAATTACCGCACCTGCACTTCCTCGCTCAATCATAAGTACGGAAGAATCTCCGGTTGGATTAGATAGCTTTTTGGGCAAACCTACCATTGCATTTCTGAACCGGTTTACAGCTGCAACCTCAGGATGACAGAAGTTATCGTCGCCTGCCATACCTATCCTGTTTTTACCCCATTGATTTGTAGTGCTGCTTCCGTCAGGTCTGCTGAAAAACAGAGGAGTTGTGTCGCCGCTTGCAGAAATTACAGCCCATGCCTGTCTGATTTCCTGATTATCAAGTTTCGCCCAGCTTCCGTCATTACAGTAGTTATCGTGAGACTCAACCCATGTTACTAATCTATCCGCAGAAGCACCCTCTGAACGGTAGTTGGACATACTTCCTGCACTAAATCTGTTGTTTAATACAGCGTTTCTCAAAGTCTCGCCAAAGCTTGATGCTGTAACTCTCATTATTTGTGCGTAATCAGCTATTCTGCTGCCACCACCCTGCAAAATTTCGCCGTACTGAAATTCAGAACCGTTGTCTAAAACTACAGGCCAGAAATCACTGGCAAAGTCATTTCCGTTATAAGGCTCGTCGTCGGGAAGTTCAATATGCTTTGCGGCATCGTAACGGAAGCCGTCTGCGCCTGCGGCTACACAGCTTTTAAGGTAATTTAAGACCATCTGCTGAACATTTTCGTTCTGAGTGTTTAAATCCCTAAGTCCTAAAAGCTCGCCCTGTGTGCATTGATAGCGGTTGCTGTAATCATTAATGCTGAAGCGGGTATGAAAAGCACCGCCGGGGAGATTTGTAATTTCAGAGGAAATTGCGCTTGTCGTACCGGTAGTATGGTTTACTACAGCATCAACAATGATTTTAATTCCGTATTTGTCAGCTTCTGAGCACAGGGCTTCAAATTCCTCTTGTGTTCCAAGTTGATAGTTACCGATTGCATAGCGTGTGGGCTGATAATGATAATACCATTTACCGTTGCCAAATAGCTGCATTCCGCCGCCTTCACCCACAATACATTCATTGATAGGAGATGTCTGAACAGATGTAAATCCTGCTTCTGCAATTCTTTGGAGATTTTCTTTAATGGTATTAAATGACCAGCTCCAAGCATGCAATATAGCGCCATCCTTAATATTTTCCGTTAATCCGTAAGGATTATCAGAATCTGTACTCTGGGTATTATTAGTTTCATATGCTTTAGCATTTATTTCTATATTAACTAAGGAAACAGATAACGCAGAAAGTATCATTAAAACAGCTAATACCAGTGATAAAGGTTTTCTAAATAATTTTTTCATGTTAATTTCTCCTCCTTTTCACTTTAAGTATAAAATCAATTTAACTTTAAGTCAATAGAAAAATAAAGATAAAAAGGTAATAGACACTATACTGAACAAGTCCGTAAAAAGTGGACAATAGAAAAACAAAATCAGTTTGTTGCTTGATTTTTAATATTTCTTACCATAGGGGCTTTTGTACTGTCCGTACAATCCGGTGCAGTTCATAAATCGGGAGAGATTTTTCTTCTTTTTAATATAATTCTTTGTATTTTGATTATTTTTTTGTATATTTTATTCAAATAGTACTTGAAAAATATTCTCTTTTTTTATATAATATTCTTGTAAGATAAATATTTCAAGAGAGGGTTATATTTTGATTCAAATTTATCACGGTGACGGAAAAGGTAAAACGTCTGCTGCAATTGGTGTTGCTATCAGAGCGGCAGGTAGAAATATGCAGGTTCTGTTTGTTCAGTTTTTAAAAAGCGATGATTCAGGCGAAAGAAAAGTTTTAGAACAAATTGGCGGTATTACAATGATGCCTTGTCCCGTTGAGCTTGATTTTACCTATAATATGACTGATGTACAAAAAGCGCAGGCTTCTAAAATATTCAGAGAAATGTTCGACCATTCTGTAAGAACAGCGCTGACCTCTAATTACAGCGTACTTATTATGGATGAAATTTTTTCAGCTATTGATACAGGTATGATCAGTGAAAATGAGGTTTATAACTTTTTAACAAATGCACCTACTAAACTTGAAATTGTACTTACCGGCAGAAATCCCTCAAAGAAATTTATTGATTTAGCCGATTATGTATCTAACATTGTAAAGGAAAAACACCCTTTTGATAAAGGTATAAGAGCAAGAGTAGGAATTGAATATTAGGTTACTGAATTGTATGTTGTTGTATTGGACATCATCATAGTTCACAATAAAAAGGTAAAATTTAGATATAACACCAAGATGAATTTATTGGTAATTATCAGTAAACTTAAATTTTAATTAAAATACTGTCCAAATTTTCACAAAATGGTATATAATGCTAAATTTATCTATTTTTTACAACAATCTCTTGACTTTATCAGAATGAATGTGATATACTGATGATTGAGAAAAAATTTCACAAATAATTTGAAAGAGGATACAAATATGTACAATTTTTCCGTAATAACAGAAAAAATTCATTTTGATAATCACTCTTATAATTCCTACGGGATTAAAGCGTCAAAAGATGGTGAGGTTTTGCTTACTTTCAGCCATATAACCTTTAAGGAAAAAACTATTATAAAGTTTGCAGAACTTTGTAATGAACATCAGATTTCACCTGTACATTTTGAAGATATCCTTGAAAACTTCCTATCAGATTTTGAAACACTCTAATACTAATCTATGATCGTTGATACAAAAAGAATTTTTGGCAGATTTTCATTTCTAAAGGTTGCGATTAGAATAAAATGCATTTACTCTTTTTATCACCTGTGATATACTGATTAAAGGTGATAAATATGCTGTGTACTTTATGTCCCAGAAATTGTAATGCAGTCAGAACCGATAAACAGTGCGAAGGATTTTGTCAAAGCTTTACTTTGCCCAAAGTGGCTCGTATTGCACCTCATTTCTGGGAGGAGCCATGCATAAGCGGATCAAATGGCTCGGGAGCCGTGTTTTTCTGCGGCTGTAATTTAAAATGCGTATTCTGCCAGAACTATGAAATTTCTGCACTTAATCAGGGAAAATACATTACTGTTAGTCAACTTGCGGAATGTTATAAAGAACTTGAAAAGCAGGGCGTACATAATATTAATCTTGTAAATGCCTGTCATTATGTCTTTGCCATTTTGGAAAGCTTTAAAATTTACAAGCCAAGTGTTCCCGTAGTTTATAACAGTAGTGGATATGAAAAGGCGGAAACCCTGAAATTGCTTGAAAATTCAGTAGATATCTACCTGCCCGATTTCAAATACAGCGATAATAAGCTGGCAGAGGAATATTCCTCTGCACCTGATTATAGAGAAACTGCCATAGAGGCCATTGATGAAATGGTACGGCAAAAGGGTGCACCTGTATTTGATGATGACGGTATGTTAAAAAGCGGCGTTATTGTAAGGCATCTTATTCTGCCTAACCACACTAAAAACAGCATAGGTGTACTGGAAATTCTTAAAGAAAGATACAACAATAAAATTCTTGTAAGCCTTATGGGACAATATATTCCTCACGGCAAGGCAAGTCAATTTAAAAAGCTTTCACGAAAAATCACAAAACGGGAATACAATAAAGTTGCCGATAAGTTACTGGAACTGGAGCTTGACGGATTTATGCAGGAGCTTTCAGCAGCAGATGAAAAGTTCATTCCAAAGTGGAATTATTAAGCAAAAATGATTTTGTTTCACCACATTTCGGCAGCGATAAAGAGTTTCTGAATCATTTCTATAAAAAGTAAAAAGGCTGTCTCAAAACGAATTAGGTTTTGAGACAGCTCTTTTTTGTTTTCG
>JAFLSJ010000057.1 GCA_022511005.1 Ruminococcus sp. | reverse complement strand
AAAACGGCAACCCTTTTGTCACTTCGTGACATTTCCCCTTGCAGGGGAATTTCTCATCAGAGGGAGCCATTTATATTCTAAACGCTTCAAAAAAATTCGCCTCCCTCATCAGAGGGAGCCGTTTATATTCTAAACGCTTTTAAAAAATTTCGACTCCCTCATCAGAGGGAGCCATTTATATTCTAAACGCTTTTAAAAAAATTTGCCTCCCTCTGATGAGGGAGGCAATTCCATTCTTCAATCCATAATATTTGGAGTCATTGTGGAATATCTTAATTATTTAATAACTCTTACTCTAATTATACCGTCAATTGCTTTTATTGCAGATGTTACGGATGCGTCAGCACCTGTTGTATCAATAACTGTATAAGCAATATCCTTACGGCTTTTGCTTTCCATATTTTCAACATTTGCGTTATTCTCGGTAACTGCGCCTAAAACCTGTGTAAGAATTTTAGGTGTATTCTTATGCATTACGCAGAAACGAACATCGCCTGTTCTTGCCATTGTAACTGACGGATAGTTTACTGAATTTACAATATTACCGTTTTCAAGATAATCCTTGATTTCATCAACTGCCATAATAGCACAGTTGTCTTCGCTTTCAGGAGTTGAAGCACCAAGGTGAGGCATAACTGTTACGCCTTCCTGACCTAAAATCTTATCGTCACCGAAGTCTGTTATATAAGCAGAAACCTTACCGCTCTTTAAGCCTTCAAGAACTGCATCTTCATTAACAAGACCGTTACGGGAATAGTTAAGAATTCTTACGCCGTCTTTCATTTTTGCAAGAATTTCGGCACTTACCATATTCTTTGTATCGTCTGTAAGAGGAACGTGAATTGTTAAATAGTCACACTCTGTTAAAACCTCTTCAACATTGTTCTTTAAAACAATGTGTCTGTTAAGCTTTAATGCGTTGTTTACTGACATAAACGGATCAAAGCCTATAACATTCATACCAAGTGCAACAGCCGCATTGGCAACTAAGATACCGATAGCGCCAAGACCTACAATACCAAGTGTTTTGCCCATAATTTCAGGGCCTACAAACTGGCTCTTGCCTTTTTCAATCATTTTAGCAACAGCGTCGCCGTTACCCTTTAATGTTTCTGCCCATTTGATACCGTCTACAATCTTTCTTGAACTTAAAAGAAGTCCTGCAATAACAAGCTCTTTAACTGCATTTGCATTAGCTCCGGGAGAATTGAATACTACAATTCCCTTGCTTGCACAATCGTCAACAGGAATATTATTTGTTCCTGCACCTGCTCTTGCAATTGCAAGAAGTGATTCGGGCATTTCCATTTCGTGCATTGAAGCAGAACGAACTAAAACTGCGTCCGGATTTGCAATATCATCACCGAATGTGTAATTATCTCCTAAACGGTCTGTACCTACAGGAGAAATTTTATTTAAAGTTAAAACATTAAACATTTTAAACCAACCCTTTTACATAATTTATTTATTTTCTGCTTCAAACTTCTTCATAAATTCTACAAGCTTTTCTACACCCTCATATGGCATAGCGTTGTAAATAGAAGCTCTCATACCGCCAACTGATCTATGGCCTTTAAGATTAACAAAGCCATTTTCAGTTGCTTCCTTAACGAATTTAGCGTCTAAATCAGCATCGCCTGTTACAAAAGGAACATTCATAAGTGAACGATCCTCAGCAACAACTGTACCCTTGAATAATTCTGAACTGTCGAGGAAATCATAGAGAAGTTTAGCCTTTTTCTCGTTAAGCTCTTTCATTTTGTCAAGACCGCCGATTTCATTCTTAACCCATTCCATAACAAGCTTACAAATATAAATTGCATAGCAAGGCGGTGTATTGAATAATGAATCGTTATCAGCGTGTGTCTGATAATTAAGCATTGTTGGAGTAATATCCATAGCGTTGCCGATTAAATCTTCTCTGATAATTACGATTGTAACGCCTGAAGGTCCCATATTCTTCTGAGCGCCTGCAAATAACATACCGAATTTTGAAACATCAATAGGCTCTGAAAGAATACAAGAAGAAATATCTGCTACAAGGGGAACATCTCCTGTATCGGGAAGCTGATGATATACTGTACCGTAAATTGTATTATTCATACAAATGTATGCATAGTCTGCGTCATCACGGAACATTGATTTATCTGTTTTAGGAATATATGAATAAGTATCATCTTCTGAAGATGCAACAATTTTAACATCACCGTAACGAGCAGCCTCTTTAGCAGCCTTTTTAGCCCACTGACCTGTTACTATGTAATCTGCTTTATTGTTTTTATTCATAAGGTTTAATGCTGCCATTGAAAACTGTGTTGAGCCGCCGCCCTGAAGGAATAAAACCTTATAATTATCAGGAATATTCATAACCTCACGAAGTAATGCTTCTGCACCTTTAATAATTGCATCGTAAGTTTTACTTCTGTGAGACATTTCCATTACTGACTGACCGCTGCCCTCATAATCAAGCATTTCTGCGGCTGCTTTTTTAAGTACGCTTTCAGGTAACATTGAAGGACCTGCTGAAAAATTATAAACTCTTGACATATTTCTAAACTCTCCTATATAAAATATTTTTTGCCGTATGTTACGATTATAACTCTAATATTTTTCAAAGTCAATAAACACTTACATAATATATCTGTTTAATTCACTAATTTATGGTAATTTTATTTCTCCAATAGAAGCAAGAATTTCATCACGCATACGAACAGCTTCATTTCTTGCTGCTTCTGCGTATTCTTCCTCTATGATATCTTGCTTTTTATAAGCACACATAATACCGCGGCTTGAGTTGATTACTGCCCCCAGACCGTTTTTATCAAAGGCAAATTTAACATCATCTGCACCGCCGCCTTGTGCGCCGTAACCGGGAACAAGGAAGAAAGTTGTGCTTAACTTTTCACGAAGCTCTTTAAGCTGTTCAGGATATGTTGCGCCTACAACTGCGCCGACTCCTGAATAGCCGTATTTTCCGGTCAGCTCTTTTCCCCAATCCTCGCACATTTTACCCATATGCTCGTAGATTGTTTCTCCGCTTTCGCTTAAAGTTAAATTTTGAAGCTCGCCTGAGCTTGGATTTGAAGTTTTTGCAAGAACAAAAATGCCTTTATCCTTGCTTTTACAAATATTAAGTAAAGGTTTAATGCCGTCACTGCCTAAATATCCGTTTACGGTTAAAGCATCCGCACCAAAGGCTTCTATCACTTCGCCGTCAACATCTGTTTCACCTAAATGAGCAGCAGCGTAAGCCTCCATTGTTGTGCCGATATCGTTACGCTTGCCGTCTGTCATAACAAACATACCCTTTGATTTTGCATATTCAATTGTTTCAGCAAGAGCTTTAACTCCCTGCCAGCCGTACATTTCATAATATGCAGCCTGAGGTTTTACTGCCGGAACAATATCACAAAGTTTATCGATTAATCCTTTATTAAACTGCAAAAGTGCCTGTGCAGCACCCTCAAGTGTTTTGCCGTATTTTGCAAAGCACTCATCTTTAATATATGCAGGAACATAATCAAGTTTCGGGTCAAGACCTGCAACAGTAGGATTTTGTTTTTCTGCAATTTTCTCAATCAGTCTGTCCAGTGACATCTTCATTCTCCTTTACGTTAAGCATTTTATAAATCACCTTTAGACTCCCCTATTAGGGGAGCTGTCAGCGATAGCTGACTGAGGGGTGTTTTTCAAACAATTTTGTACATATTCATCTATATAAGTACATACACCATAAAAATTCTCATTTATATCAAGATTACTAAATCTTAGTACCTTGACACCTAATTTGGATAAAAAATCTGTTCTCTTTTTATCATATTCTAAACCGTTTTCTTCATAATGCTGTGAACCGTCTAACTCTATTGCTAACTTAATTTTATGACTATAAAAATCAACAATATATGTACCGATTATTTCTTGTCTACGAAATTTAACAGAATAGTTTCGCAAAAAATCATACCATAAATGTCTTTCTTGCGGTGTCATTGATTTTCTTAAGTTTTTCGCATTCGGCAACATATTTTTGTTTCTTGGCACTTTCATGATTCATTTATTCCTATAAAGTTATTAGCATAAACCCCTCCGTCACGGCAATGCCGTGACACCTCCCCTTTAGGGGAGGCTTACTCATTTATCACCTTAATTTCTATTCCCAGAACACCGTATTTACTTTGCTTTTCCTTTGAATAATAAATATCCATATCGCTTGCTTTGGCGTTTGCAATATCCTCTTGTGTGTATCCGCATTTTAAAAGTGGCAAGTTTTTATACAAAACTTCAAAAGACTTAAAATGATGCATTGCAACAATTTCTGTAAGCAATTTTTGTTTATCATCTTCTGTATTAATAAATTCAATTTCATCGCCTACATTTAAAAGTCTTCTTTTTTCGTCATTAAGCCTGAGTTCAATAGTTTTTTCGCCTGATTTTATCATATAAAAGGGCGATGGATTTAAATTCATTTGATGTTTCATTGTTAAAAATCAGCTATTGATTATATCATAAAGCTCATTTGCAAATTTTGAGTAATCTTTTCTATCTTCTTTAATATAAGAAATTGCCGGACGTGGGTGGGTATTATACTGACCTGTAAGCATATAAGGAATATCGTATCCCCATTTTACGCCATCGGCTTTGAGTTTCTGGGTATGATCCTCAATAATTTTAAGAATAGGATTAACCTTATATTTGGGGTTTTTAAGGAAGCCCAGCAAAAGTTCAAGAGCACAGTTGCCTGCTCCTCTGCCCATTCCGTCAACTGTAGCGTCAAGATAGCTTACACCCTGAGTCATAGCTTCAATTGTATTTGCAAAAGCAAGCTGTTGGTTATTGTGAGCGTGAATACCTACAACCTTATTATATTTATCTGCAATTTCACAGTAAAGTTCTGCAAGTCTTCTGGATTGTTCAGGGTACAGAGCACCGTAGCTGTCAACAATATAAAAAGCTTTTACAGGGCTTTTTCCTAAAATTTCAAGAGCTGTTACAATATCCTCTGTGTTAGCTTTTGTAACAGCCATAATATTGATGGTTGTTTCATAACCTTTTTTTGCACAGTCCTCAATCATTTCAACTGCAGCGGGAATTGTATTTATATATGTAGCAATTCTTACTAAATCAATGGGGCTTTCCTTTTTAGGAATAATGTCCTTTTCAAAATCTGTTCTGCCTACATCAGCCATTACCGCAATTTTCAGTTTAGTTTTGTTGTCGCCAATGATTTTTCTGATATCATCATCGTTACAGAATTTCCATTTACCGAAGTCCTTTTCATCAAAAATTTCTTTTGACGCCTTATAGCCGAACTCCATATAATCAACGCCGGCTTTTACATTTGCCTGATACAAATCCTTAACGAACTTATCGTCAAATCTGAAATCATTGCAAAGTCCTCCGTCACGAATTGTAGCGTCTACAACTCTGATATCCTGTCTTACTGAAAGTAAATCTCCTTTTTGTGCCATAATTATTCTCCTCCGTTAATCAATTTTTAAAAACGATATCCCCGTCTTTTATTGTATATTTAACCTTACCCTGTAAGGTTATATTTTTAAATGGTGTATTTTTGCTTTTACCGTGCAATTTATTGACATCAACAGTCCATTTTTCGTTTATGTCAAAAATTACAATGTCTGCAGGCGCACCTATTTTAAGAGTACCTCCGCAAATTTTTAATATTCTTGCAGGGTTTGTGCTCATTTTTTCAATCAACTGATTTATGGTCAACTTATTTGTTGCAACCAAGTTTGTAATACCTGCTGAAAGTGATGTTTCCATCCCAATTGAACCGTTGGGAGCAGAAACAAAATCTGCTTTTTCCTCAGTCGTATGAGGTGCGTGGTCAGTAGCGATTGCATCAAGTGTACCGTCTTGCAAGCCTTCGATAATTGCCTGTCTGTCCTCTTCTGTTCTTAAAGGCGGATTCATTCTGAAATCTGCATCTTTTTTAAGAAGTTCCTGCTCTGTAAATGTAAAGTAATGAGGGGCAGTTTCGGCAGTAACCTTTACTCCCCGTCTTTTTGCATCTCTTACTAATGCAACAGACGTTTTCGTACTGACATGGCAGATGTGAATTGGAACATTATCCGCCGCTGCAAGAGCAATTTCTCTGGCTGTTCCACAATCCTCTGCCGCAGCGGGAATCCCTGCAATATCAAGCTGTTTTGAAACCTCTCCCTCATTGATTTTGCCTTTGTCTGCTAAAAACAAATCTTCACAATGAGCAACAACAGTCATTTTATTTTCACTTGCAAATTTCATTGCATTTCTAAGCATTGCCGTGTTTTCTACCGGTCTGCCGTCGTCTGATAAGGCAATTGCACCTGCATATTTTAAGGCTTTAAGGTCGCTTGCTTCTTTGCTTTTAAGTCCTTTTGTAATGCTGGCCGCAACATAAACCTTACTTTTTGCAGTCTTTGCTTTATCTAAAATATAGTTTACGGTTTCTTCATTATCAGTTGTAGGAACTGTATTTGGCATTGCAAGCAAAGAGGTAACTCCTCCTGCCGCCGCCGCATTACAGCCTGTTATAATATCTTCCTTCTGAGTTTGACCGGGGTCACGTAGATGAACATGCATATCTACCAGCCCCGGAGCGGAAATCAGTCCTTCTGCATCAATAATATTATCACACTCGGGCATTTCTCCGCCGATTTGCATAATAATGCCGTCTTTAATATAAACATCCGCCAGAAAATCCATATTTTGTGAAGGGTCAATTACTCTCGAATTTTTAATGATTAAATCTTTCATAGGTTTCCCCTATTAAATTATTTTTGTTGTCTTTTTCCTGAATATTCGTTTCTGCTGTGAACCTTAACAAGACCGTTAGCGTCTTTTGAAACATTCCGCTGTTTTCTTTTTAAATTTTCTTCTCTTCTGCGCCTGGCTTCCTCTTGCTGACGTCGTCTGAGCATTTCAGCCTTCCGCTGCTTGCGCCTTTTAATGTTTCTTTTAATCAGCCTGAAAAGGTTTGTGCAGAAATATCCTAAATGAATAAAGAATGTTTTTGCGCCGTTTAAGAAAATTAAAATTCCGTTAAGAACTACCGCACCTGCTGTTTTCGCTTTTTTTCTGACAGCGTCTTTGTCTACCCTATTGATACGGGTTTTTTCATAATTGTTTTCATAATTATTTTCATAATTATCTTCATCGTCAACAGTTTCTCTTGAATATATATCATTGTCTAATGCTTCGTCAAAATAATCTTCACTTTGATCAAAGCTTTCTTCACTGCCGATTATAGAATTATCTTCGTTATATTCACTATCTTCGTCATATTCCTGTACAAATTCATCTTCAAAATAATTATTCGGTTCCTGATAAATCTCTTCTGCATACTCCTCTGACATTTTGGTTTCTGTTTCAACGTCAGGAGTAACAATTTTTAAAACAGGTTTATTTTCTGCATTAAATGGAATGTTGTTATTTGTCTTTGTGCCATCTTCTTCACTTAACGAACTAATAATATTATCCTCACTTACAATACTGATATTATTTTTAAGATTCTCATTCGATGTATCTGAAGCTTCTTCGTTTTGTGAGATAGTTCTTTTTCTGTTAATTGCTTCAAAATCCTTTGAATTTCTAAACTGTGTAATAATATCCTCGGCAGTTTCTTCACTTTCATAGATCGGAGTTTCCGATTTTTCCACAGTTTTTGGTATATTCTTCGTATGGTTATTTTCCGAAATAACCGGCTGAGAAGAATATTCTTTGGCAAGTTCCATCAAAATCTGCTGATTTTTAATTTTTTTCTCTTGTCTTTTTATCGCCTTTCGACGTTCCTTTATCTTATTATTTATTATTAATAAAACAAAAAGCACTATAATAAAAATTGCCATTATTGCAACTATCCACACAGCGGGATTTGCAATTAATTTCTGAGGTTCAAACATTCCGTGACCGTCAAACTCTACACTTTGAAGAATGCTGTTAATAGTCTGATAATCTTCATTTGTAAGCTCACCGCCCTTTGCAGGCTGTAGGGTTAAGGTTATGTTATTTCCGTCAATTACCGTGTTGCATTGAGTTGCATTAACTGCTTGTCCGTCTGATTGAGTTTTAAACTGTAACTGCATAAATACATAATTATTATACCTTTGAACCGTACAGCTTGTATATTCCTTTTCCGCTAAAAAAGAGTTTTCAACCTCAAGGAGCTGTTCATCACTTAAATCACTGTAATTACCTACGTTTTTGCTGTTTTCATCAGACAGCATCGTAACAGTAAAAACCTTTGAGCTGTCTTCATACATACCCTGTAAATAAATACTGTTGCTTTTAAAATTGTTCATAGTCGTAGTATAATCCAGACCGAAAAGCGAAAAATATCTATCTGTTTCAGGTCTTTCTCTTGTAATGGCAACCATATTATCGGGTAAATCCAAATTCATATTCAGTTCTTTTATGTAGTAATGATTTTCAGCGGAAAATGCTGAAAAACAAGAAACAGATAAAAGCATTAAAACTGCAAAGACAGCAGAAAAAACACGACAACCTTTCCTCATCATAATCATCCTTTTTACTTTTTCTTTAAATAAAAACACTCATACATCGTCATTATACTAAAAAACCATATAAAAAACAAGTATAAAAATAAAAATACGGGGTTGACATTTAAAAATAGTTACTGTATAATAATAACGCTTTCTGATTAGAGAGTGATTTCGAGGTGTAACTCAGTTTGGTAGAGTGCTTGGTTTGGGAGCGTGTACGCTTTCAGGCTCGGTAGGATTTTACAAATCGCTAAACTTCGCATAACACCTTGCTTTCGGGGATATCAGGTT
>JAFLSJ010000056.1 GCA_022511005.1 Ruminococcus sp. | reverse complement strand
ATTGCTTGTAATGATTATCATTTTGAACATAAAGAAGTAACCGCCCTGTGCTGCACCACAAGACGGTTATTTTAAAATAATCTTTTAGTTTTGCGGAATGGCTAAAACCATTCCTTTACTGTCTACATTTTAACATAACAAAGATATAAAGTCAATAGATTAGGCGGTGAAAATATGGCAGGAAAAACCGAGTATAAAAACAAGTGGCAAGCCGAAAACTGCGAACGAATTTCACTTGTTGTTAAAAAAGGAAAAAAGCAGGTAATCAAAGATTTTGCTACCGAGAACGGTTATACGCTTAATGGTTTTATAAATACGGCAATAGATGAAAAAATAGAGAGGGATGGAGAATAAACGATGATACACTATATAGCGTTTTATGTACTATTACCTATAATATTATCTGTAGTTTATTCAAAAACACCTGAAAAATATCAGCTGCAATTTTCAATTACAAAAGGGTGTTTTTATTTGTTTAATGCTTTTTTAGTGGCAACTTTATACCTTTTTAGTTGGGATACAGAAACAGGTGTATCAGGTTTTGCTGTTATGCTTGCTATATTTGAGGGCTTACCATCAATATTGAAACCCTTGTTTAATAAAAAATAAAACCGCCCTGTGTTAGCACCACAAGACGGTTAATAAAAAATAATCGTTAGCGAAACAGTCAAAGCCGTTTCTTTACACCTTTATATTACCACAACAATAAAATTGTGTCAATAGATTAGGCGGTGAAAATATGGCAGTAAATAAATACACTGAAGCACGCAAAAGAGCCAATGAAAAATACAACGCAAAAGCCTATGAGGAAATTAAAGTTAGAGTATACAAAGGCGAAAAAGATAAGATAAAAACCCACGCTGAACAGCAAGGCGAGAGCGTAAACGGCTTTGTAAAGCGTGCCATAGATGAAACCATAGAGCGTGATAATACAAAATAATACCGCTACAAAAACAATAAAAAACACCTCACACAAGCTAAATTAAAAGCAAGTGTGAGGCTTTTATATTATTTGGGCTGTGTGACATTCCCTGTCTTATGCCCTGTCGGTTTGTCGTAACTGCACATTAACGAGCCGTTTGTCATCGGGTGTGCGCTCTCCCTCTCACTGTCTACATTGTATCACAGTTCGTACATAAACACAACAGGCAAAATGTACAAACTTTGATACAAACATTTGTACAATATTGTACTTGTGTTCGTACATAACTTGTGCTATAATATGTACAGTGGAAAAGAGGGCTTGCTAAAAAACAGCCCCGAAAGGAGCAAAAAATGGCTATTTCAATGTTAAAACTAAAAGAAATAATGGAACAAAAAGGACTTAAAAAGTTTGATTTGCGAAAAGCAGGATTTAACCCTAATATAATTGACAAAATATTATCAGGACACTTGAATAAACAAAAAAGAGTAGATACAGAAACTATTAACCGCCTTTGCGAATATCTAAACTGTCAACCGGGCGATATAATGGAATATGTGGAAGATACAGCGGAGTAATACCGCTGTAAAAGTCAAAAGGAAGTGATACAATGGCAAAAAATACAAATGTAGAAAGTACAATTCATGCAAAAGATATTGATATATCAGTTGTAACTTCGTTGGATAATGAAGACTATATTTCATTGACTGATATTGCAAAATACAGAAATAACGAGTTTCCAGGTTATGTTATTCAAAACTGGTTAAGAAATAGAAGCACTGTTGAATATTTAGGATTATGGGAAGAGTTGAATAACCAAGATTTTAATTACATCGAATTCGAGGCAATTAAAAATGAAGCTGGAGCAAATTCTTTCGTATTAACCCCCAAAAAGTGGATTGCACAAACAAATGCAGTTGGTATAAAATCAAAGCAAGGTCGTTATGCTGCAACATACGCACATAAAGATATTGCTTTTGAATTTGCTTCTTGGGTGTCGCCTGAATTTAAGTTATATGTTATTCAGGATTATCAAAGATTAAAGGCTGATGAACGCCATAAATATGCGCTTGATTGGAATGTTAAAAGACTTATATCGAAAGCAAACTACAAAATACACACAGACGCAATCAAACAAAATCTTATACCACCTAATGTTACAATCAAGCAACAGGGATTTATATACGCAAACGAGGCAGATTTGTTAAATGTTGCGCTTTTTGGAAAAACAGCAGCGCAATGGAGAAAAGAAAATCCCGATAAAAAGGGAGAAAATATAAGAGATTATGCAACAATAGAACAATTACTTGTGCTCTCCAATCTTGAAAATACAAATGCTATTCTTATTGAACAGGGATTTTCGCAAGGCGAACGACTTAAACAACTAAATGCCATAGCAATACAGCAACTTACAACTTTGTCGGATAACAAAAGCGTAAAAGAATTGAATAATTTACATAATCAACCAAAAATGTTGTTAGATGAATAAAAATAAACACCCCATACTTGCTTAAATTTAGCTTGTATGGGGATTTTTATATAGTCTGATATTCTTTTTGTTTCTTTGCTTCTTCTTTGTTTATCACCCTATTTAAGACATATATCACGCTACAGGATTAACATTGAACTCCGAGCGAACTCCGAAAAAACAAAGAAAGATTTAAAATTGTGTCTTGTTTGTATATGCTCTAATTTTGCTTTATATTCGACTTTTACTTAAAATATGAAATTACACTATTAAACAATAAAAATGCAACAGAGATAGATTTTGATAGGATTATGAGCGAATAAATAATATTGTGTAATTTGTCAGTCCTTAAAATGCTGTAAAAAGTAGTATTTAGAGATTTTAGAGACCCTAAAAGCGGCATAATAGAAATGTTGGAAAATGTGGGAGTTTCGTTAGTTTTTAAGTTAATTGCAAATCATCACTCAAACGCTCTGAGACAAAAGCACTCATACCCTCAATGCCTAATGCAGTCATTGTTTCTGTTCCGAAAGAATTTGGAAAAGCTGACGAACTTATGTACTTGTCGACATTTGATTTTAACTGATTTAAAAGACTTATATTCTTTTCCCTATTGTCATTGGGAATAAGTGCAATAATATTAGCGTTCTCAAAGCCATTTGTATTTTTGTTTACAAGACTTCTTATAGCGGACATTGCATTATAATCATCTTTATAAGTGTCTACGATATTTTTTATATCGTCCTCGCTGTAAATAGCGTTCATTTCAAGCATTTTAAGCGTATTCGATAAGCCGAGTTGATAATCTGTATCATTAAGCCTGCCGGTGCTTTTATTTCGCCATTCTGTTTTCATGTTTTCTGTTGCAGTGTCAATAAGTGAAATTACGGTATCGTGGCAAGCTGTACATAAGCTATGCAATGTATTAAGTGTCTCGCTTATTTTCTGCTCTTTTCCTTCTTCTGTGTATTCTGAACTTGAACAAATAGTCTTAATTGTATTAAGTGCTTCATTGTAGGATTTTTGATAACTGCTGATAATGTTTAATATTTCTGTTTTTTTACTCATTTGTTTTTACCTCTTTTCAAAATTTTAATTATATAAATTGAGTTTAGTTTATTAAATCAAGCAAGCATATACATTCCCCCTTTTTGTTTTATTTTTATTTGTTAATTCTAAAGCTTTGAAGTTGTCAATTTTTTTATTTCTTTCCTCGTTGTTACTTCGTTGTTCAAATACTTTTGCTTTGCAAGGTATAACATAATGCTTTCTGTTCCGTAGCTTATGTACTCGCCGTTATTTCGCCTTATTTGTATTTCTCGGAGTGTTTCCAAATACTCTTTTGAGCGTGGCCAGTTATACTCTGCAAAGCTCCAGTCATTCTCTGTGCCGTTATAATGCTCATAGTATTCGTTGTAAAGGGATTTAATTAGCCTGTTACGCCGTAAATTTCTTATGCCGCTTTCTTTTATTTGCTTTGCTCTTTCAATCGAAAAATCGTAAATTTCGGCTATCTCCTTGTATGTTTTGCCGTTAAGATAATAAAGCCTTATAATATCGCTTTCTAATTCAGGCAGTTGTGCGATTGCTTCTCTTATTAGTCGCTGCAAGTCGGTTAATTCCACCTGTGTATAAATATTATATTTAGCGTTATCATCTTCTAAAAGCTCGGAAAGCTCTGTTTTTTCTTCTTCTCCGACTTGGATATTATATGAGGTTTCCTGAATATGCTTATTAGGCAAAATAGAGCGGATGGCGTTCATTATGTGGTATTCAAGATACGAATTGAATTTATAGCCTTTTGTACTGTCATAGGCTTGTACAGCGTTACACATAGCAAAATACATTTCCGATTCCATATCTTCTCTGTCAATATAGTTAGGTAATATAATTTTGCTTAATTTCTTGCCGAGTATTATAAACATCAGGCGTTTTACATTGCTCCATAGCTCGGCGTAATACTTATTGTTTCCCTGCTTTATAAGCATTACCATTTCTTCATTTGTCATTGACTGCCGCTCCTTAATGTAGTAAAATAATGTTAGTAAAAGTTAGTATTTAGAGGCTGTTCCTGCACATTGTGGGAGCGGCTTTTTTATATATTAAATTAACTGATAAAGGCAGCGGTAAATCCTATAAACTCCTATAAAATGTAAGAAAATGTAAGAGTTTTTTAAATAAAATCTTAGGGTTTATTAGGTTTTAAACTTGAAAAAACTTGAAGTTACTTTAGATTTGCGGTTGATTAAAGCGATTGTATTTATTATCAACAAGGACTTTTATCTTGCACATTCCTAAAATACGGTCATATACTCGGCGTTCTTCAAGTGTGGCAGGGTTCTTTAACTTATCGGCTGTTAGGTTAGTAGTAATAATCGTCGGCTTATTTGCTCTGTAACGGTCATCAATTATTTCAAATACGGTCGGCGTTATCTTTTCTACTCCTAAATCGTCTATTACAAGTAAATCTGGCTCGGTAATGTCTATTGTATAGCTGTTTTTATCAATTCTATTTCTTACAAGGCGTGATAAGGTAGTCATATAAGCGTAAATGCCCTTGTCTATAAGTGCATTGGCTATACAGCCTGCCATAAAACTTTTACCCTTGCCTACATCACCGAAAAATAAAACGCCGTTGTTATCTGCCTTATTTGTCGCCCAGTTTGCAACATAAGACTTGCAATATTTAATATTTTGGGCGTTTCTTCCGTCATCTTTTGAGAATTGATAAGCGGAATAGATTACATCTGTTATACCTCGTTTTCTTAATTCCTCAATTCTCATTTGTTGGCGGCGTTTCTTTTCGTACTCTTCGTCCTGCTCTTGCTTATCTCTTTCGCATTTGCACATTCTAGGTCTTTTTTTCAGACCTAACATTTTTGTTTGTTCCTCAGGAGATAGGCGAACTTCTATAGGTTCATTGCATTTATTGCAAACTTTTAAGCCCTCTTGGTTAATGTAAAAGTTAGTATTTTTATTTGCCTGATTTATAGCATTTTCAATTACTTTTTGGAAACTCATTTTTAAAACTCCTCATAATAAATTGTGTTTGCAGTATTTCCTTGATTGTTATAATTGCCCTCTAAAATTTTTACAACATTAGAGGTCTTTAAAATCCAATCAAAACTACAGCCAGTCCATATACCATTGCGCCCTGTTAAAAAGTCAGAATTTTCAACTTTTCTGAAAAATTCTTCAAAGCTCATATTTTCTAATTGCGAACAAGCAGATTTTATTTTTTTCTTTCTACTATCAGTCAGTTTTTGTATTTTAGGCAAGCTAACACAAATAGAATTAAAAGAATTTACAACAGATTGATAATCAAAAGTGGCTCGACTGTCAACGGAAGTTGACACATTATTTATATATTCTTCTTTCTCTTCTCTTTTATTTTTTTCTTTATCTTTGTCTTTATCTTGGCTGCCGTTGCTTGCATTTGTTAGCGGTCGCTTGCGATTGCTTGCGTTTGCTCTGTTCTTTTCGCATTTTTCTTGATATTTTTCAAAATCCCTATCAATTTGTTGAGAAAACACATCAAATCCCATTGCTACAAGTGGATTATCAATATCGCTTTTGCTGTTTCTATTTGCGTAAGCGTATAGTAGTTTCCATAGTTGCCCTGCTTGTTCATCTGTCAAATGATTAAGTATTGTTTCATTATCTAAATAGCAACAAAAATATTTTGGTTTTGTTTCTTTCACAATCACACCGCCTTATACAATTCTTCTAATGCCGCTTTGTAAAGCGGTAGTGTTATGTGCCTTGAATTTGTCCGCTGTGGGGTTTTCCATATACTCAATTAAAGTATCAAGATTTATTAAATACTTTTTGCCCGCCTTAATCCTCGGTAGTACGCCACTTAACGCAAGCTGTCTGATATGATACTCGGTCATAGCGGTATTTTCGTCAATAGCTTTAATTTCTGCGGCAGCTTCCTTAATAGTTCGCATTCTCGGTAACTTTTTTAATTTGCTTATATTGTTGTACATTAAAATTGTCTCCTTTTTCTCAAAATAAATATTTACAGAACCGCAGAAAATGATATAATATCTGTAGGCTGTAAACTTTTTGCTTGTGGTTTCAGTCTTGCCGTCGGCTTTTCGTGGTGGATTAGTCGGCGGCGTTTTCTTTTTCCGCTGCAATTTCATCAATGATTTTGAATATTGTTTGTTTTTCCTTGTCGGGTAATTCTTTGCGGAGTTTGCGTGTCATTGTCGGTTCACTGATATTAAGAGCGTTTGCCACTTCCCAAAGTCTGACACCTTTTAATTTTGTAACCTTTCTGATTTCTGCATTTGCTAACATTCATAAAATCCTCCTTTTGGTTATTGACAAATCATCATCAATATTTTATTATTAAGTATAGATGATGATTGTTGTTGTAAATATTTTATAGCAACAATCATCACAAGTCAAGTGTTTGTTGCTAAATAATTGATCATAGCAACAAATATGATATTATGTGATTGGTGTGGTTAATAATGGCAACAGTTGATGAATTTGCAAAAAGACTTACTGATTTAAGAGAAAAGAGAGGATTAAAAAGACAAGAAGTAGCAGATGATGAAAAAGTAAAAATATCACGGGCAAGTCTTGAATACTATGAAAAGGGGAAGCGTAAGCCTGATATTGAGATATTAGCGAAGCTCGCAGATTTTTACGGAGTATCTACAGATTATTTGCTTGGATTGTCAGATGTACCTACAACCGATAAAGACCTGCAGTTTGTATGTGATTATACAGAATTACATTGCGATGTTTTAGATAATCTTACACATAACCCTACATGCGTGAATATACTTAATTATCTATTGGCAGATGAAAACATCTTAAATTTTGCGATACTTTGTGTACAGATTGAAGCATACAAGAGAAAAAATATTAACTTGGTTGAATTTATAGATAATGCTATTAAAAATGATATAAATACGCCGTCAAAAAGCAATTATACATTTGAGAAATACCATACATTAGTGGATAGTTGCGATTTGACAGAGTATCAAATTAAGAAACAATTTGATATTATTGTTAATTCGCTTTGCAAGGACGAAAAGGAGAAGGCTAATAAACTTACCGCAAAATTTGTTAATACAGATTTTTATAGAATACTGCAAATGGGGGATAAAAATGGCAACAATACGGAAGCGTAATAATAGCTATGAAATTGTGGTATCGTGCGGTTATGACATAAACGGAAAACAAATAAGACGGTCAATGACGTATAAGCCCGAAAAGGATATGACCGCTAAGCAGATTGAAAAGGAAGTGCAGCGGCAAGCTGTTTTGTTTGAGGAGCAATGTAAAAGCGGACAGGCTTTAAACAATAATATTAAGTTTGCTGACTTTGCGGAAATATGGTTTAATGACCGTAAAAAGGACTTACGTCCGAAAACATATGAAAGATACAAAAGTATGTTGCCACGTATAAACGCCGCAATCGGTCATATGAAGATTTCAAAGATACAGCCGCCACATCTCAGAGCCTTTTATAAAAACCTTTCTGAGGGCGGTTTAAGGCTTGATACAAAGTACAAATGCAAGATTAACCTTGATGAATATATGCAGGAGCATAATATAACTACCGCTGCACTTGTACGACTTTCGGAAGTACCTAATACTACAATTATTTCAATTCGCAAGGGTAACAATGTATCTTTGAATAATGCGGAAAAGATTTGCAAAGCTTTAGAACAGCCATTAAATGAAATGTTTGAAGCTGTTGATACAAGCAAGCCGCTTTCAGAAGAAACAATTTTACATCACCATAGGCTTATATCTTCAATGCTGAGTACAGCGGTTGAATGGGGCATATTGTTTGCAAATCCTTGTGACCGTACAAAGCCGCCAAAAGTAGCCCACAAAGAGCCGAAATATCTTGATGAAAAGCAAGCGGCAATATTGCTTGAAGTATTAGAAGATGAACCAATGACATATAGGACAGTAGTTCACTTGCTTTTATTTACTGGTATGCGTAGAGGTGAATTATTGGGCTTAAAGTGGTCTGATGTGGATTTTAAAAATAATATATTGCAAGTGTGCCGCTCCTTGCAGTACACAAAGGATAGGGGAGTATTTGAGGACGATACTAAAAACAGAAGTTCAGAAAGAGTAATGAAGCTTTCGCAAACAGCGGTAAATTATTTAAGTGCTTACAAAATCTATCAAATGGAGCAGCAGTTAAGGGTTGGTGACCGTTGGAAGAATAGCGGATATATTTTTACAAATGATTTAGGAGAGCCAATAAACCCGAATACTATTTCAAGTTGGTTTTCAAAGTTTATGAATAAACATTCCGATAGACTTCCGTACATCACATTACATTCGCTCCGCCATACAAACGCTACCTTGCAAATTGCTTGCGGTGTACCCATAACAACGGTTGCAAAGCGTTTAGGGCATACAAACAGTACCACAACAGGCAAGATATATGCTCACGCTATAAAGTCAGCGGATGAAGCGGCAGCACAAACACTTGATAACCTTTTAACACCAAATAAAAATAAAAACGTGGGATAAAAAATAAGGCTGTACACATCTTAAATTCAAGAAGTGTATAGCCTTTAACTTTTTATAATTTGTTATATTTTTTAGTGATTTTTTATAGTCATAAACGGCAAATAAACGGCAAACCGACAATTTGTGAAGAATTATATAAGTAACACAAAAAAGAAAAAATCCTCAAAAACGGCTTAAATAAGCCATTTTCAAGGACTTGTACTTGGCAGGGGCAGAAGGACTCGAACCCTCGGCACGCGGTTTTGGAGACCGCTGC
>JAFLSJ010000055.1 GCA_022511005.1 Ruminococcus sp. | reverse complement strand
ATTGGTTATTTGCGGATAACTTATGTAAATTGTTATAAAATATTAAAACAGGGCTATCTCAAAACATGACTCCGTTTTGAGACAGCCCCGTTTTTTATTTATTATACTTTTTTAATTCCACTTTAATGTATCGTTATAAAGGTTGATATAATCGTTAGCAGAGCGATCCCAACTGTTATCACTCATCATTGCTCTCCACATAAGCTGATGCCAGCCTGAATCATTTTGAATACCCCATAACGCTCTCCTTACTGCACCAACCATATCTGCGGTATCGTAATTTTTGAAAGTAAAGCCGTTACCGTAACCGTCTGCACTGTCAAATACAGAGTCTTTAAGTCCGCCAACTTCCCTTACTACAGGAATTGTGCCATATCTTAAAGCTATCATCTGAGCAAGACCACAAGGCTCCTGCTTTGACGGCATTAAGAAAATGTCGGCGCCTGAATAAATCTTTCTTGCAAGCTCAGGAACGAATCCGTGACAAGCACAAAGTCTACCCGGATATTTCCACTGCATATCCCTAAAGAACTGCTCATATTCAGCATCACCTGAACCGAGAATTACAAACTGCATATTTTCCGTGTTCATCAATTCTTCAAGACCCATTCTTACAAGGTCAAGTCCCTTATGTGCAACAAGCCTTGTAACCATAGCAACAAGCGGAACATTCCATTTTTGTTCAAGACCCAAACGCTCCTGCAATGCTCTTTTACATTCACCCTTACCGCTCATATCGTCTTTTGAATAATTACGGTAAAGCTGATAGTCTGTTTCAGGGTTATAGCTTTCCAAATCTATGCCGTTTTTAATTCCGCAAAGCTTGTAATGTCTTAAATTAAGCTCAGGGTCAAGACCGTGACTGTACCAAGGGTCTTTGATTTCCGCTGCATAGCTGGGAGATACTGTTGTAACTCTTGTAGAGGTTTCAATAGCGCCCTTAACCATATTAAGCTTTCCGTCCATTTCAAGAAGCTTTGTTTCTGTAGGAGGAATACCAACGCACTCCGTATTTACTTCCCAGCCATACATTCCCTGATACTGAATGTTATGAATTGTAAACACACTCTTAATATTTGCATACCAGGGTCTTTGTGAATAGAAAAGATAGTAGTACACTGGAACAAGAGCGGTCTGCCAATCGTTACAATGAAGAATATCGGGATGAAAATCTATATATGGCAGCATTTCAAGAATTGCTCTTGAAAAGAATGCAAATCTTTCTGCATCGTCATAAGAACCATAGAGATTTCCTCTTTTAAAATAATACTCATTATCAATAAAATAATATGTGCAATCATTCCATCTTGCCCAGAAAAGACCGCAATACTGATGACGCCATGCAACGGGAACCGTAAAGTTTGTAATGAAATTCATTGTATTTCTTAAACCTTCGGGAATTGAACCGTATAAAGGCATTACAATTCTGCAATCCTGACCTTTTCTGCACAGTGTATGTGGTAAGCTTCCTGCAACATCTGCAAGGCCTCCGCTTCCGGCAAATGGGTTTGCCTCGGAAGCGCAATATAAAATTCTCATTCCACTTAACCTCCTTAGTAAGTTTTAAACATTAGATTTCTTTGAGATATAAACAGGGTATGACTCATATCCCATAAGAGATCTGCCGTCATTAACTATTACATCTTTATCAATAACAACGTAATTCAAATTAACGTCTTTGCCTATTTTAGTATCCTGCATAATTATAGAGTTTTTAACGACTGCACCCTCATCAATGTAAACACCTTTTGAAAGCACGCAGTTTTCTACAGTTCCTTTAATTACACAGCCTTGAGAAATAAGTGAATGCTTAACGGAGCTTGAAAGTCCATACTGACAGGGTGTATCGTCACGAACCTTTGTATAAATAGGACGTTCGCTCTGGAAAAGCTCTTTTCTTACCTCAGCGTCCATTAAGTCCATATTTACATTAAAGTATTCCTTCATAGAAGTAATTGTTGCACAGTAGCCCTTATTTTCGAAGGCATAAGTGTTATGTTTCTGAGTCATACTTCTGATAAATATTTTCTCATTAGTTTCATTTTTGCTTAAAGAGTCTGTAATCATATCAAAAAGAATTTTCTTTGAAACAAGCAAGGTACCGAGAGTTATCGGGCAAACGCCTTTCACATCAGGAGTAATAAACACCTGTTCAACTTTATCGTTTTCATCTTTCTTTATCACCATAGGTCTTTCAATACCGTCAGGTGCTTTTACATTAGTATAAACCAAAACGGCTTCTGCTTTCTTTTCTTCATAGAAATCAAAAAGTTCCGTATAGTCCACATTAGTAATAAAATTACTGTTACATATTAAAACATATTCTTCATTACACTGCTCAAGATAATCCTTTATATTGTATATCATCTCAAGCATATTGGAATTGTCCTTACCGTCGTAAGGAGGCAAAACCGAAAGACCGCTTCTTCTTTTAGATAAATCCCAAGCTTTACCTGAGCCTACATGGTCCATAAGGGAAATGAAATTTTTGTTTGCAATTATACAAACATTATTAATACCTGAATTAGAAAAGTTAGAAAGTGTAAAATCAATTGCTCTGTATTTTCCGCCGATAGGCACACTTGCCATTGTTCTGTTAGAGGTAAGTTCCGGTAATGATTTATCGCTTGTATTTGAAAAAACAATACCTACTACATTGTTACTTCTCATTCTTACTTAACCTCCATATCCTTATCGATCATTGCTTTAGGAGGAACAACCGTGTTTTCGCCTATTTTAAGGTTATCGCCGATTACGGTTACACCCCAATCATCCCTGTTTGGAACATTTTCAGGTTTTTCGCCGATTACTGCATTTTTGCCGATAACGGTGTTTTCCGCAACTATTGCATACTGAACAACTGCTCCGTGTTCAATTACTGCTCCGGGCATAATAATTGAGGAGTTAATAGTTGCACCCTTGCCTATTGTTACACCTGCAAATAAAATTGAAAATTCAATATTGCCGTAAACATTGCAGCCGTCTGCAACAAGAGAATTCTGAATTGTTGCCTCGGGTCCTATATAATGAGGAGGCATCATAGGATTTCTCGAAAATATGCCGTTTAAATCAAGTGTTACATTGGGGTCAAGCAAGTCCATATTTGCTTCCCACAGGCTGTCGATTGTTCCTACATCTTTCCAGTATCCCTCAAAGGGATAAGCGAACATTTTTTCACCTGCATTAAGCATTGCAGGAAGTACATCTTTACCGAAATCGTTTGATGAATCAGTATTTTCCGCATCCTCAATTAAATATTTTTTAAGTTCTTTCCAACTGAAAATATAAATACCCATTGATGCATTTGTGCTCTTTGGATGCTCGGGCTTTTCGTCAAATTCATAAATTGAGCCGTCCTCGTTAGTGTTTAAAATACCGAATCTTGAAGCCTCTGCAAGAGGAACATCAATTACTGCAATTGTGCAGGCAGCATTATTCTCCTTATGAAATTGGAGCATTTTATTGTAGTCCATTTTATAAATATGGTCACCTGACAAAATTACTACATACTCCGGATTGTATCTGTCTATATAACCCATATTCTGATAAATTGCATTTGCCGTTCCCGAATACCAGTCTGCACCCTCAACTGCCTGATACGGGCTTAAACAGCTTACTCCCGAGTGCATACCGTCTAAATCCCAAGGCTGACCGTTACCGATATATTCGTAAAGCTCCAGAGGTTGATATTGAGTTAAAACACCAACTGCCTCAATTCCCGAATTTACGCAGTTAGAAAGTGGAAAATCGATAATTCTATATTTTCCCCCAAAGGGTACTGCCGGTTTAGCAAGCTTTTTTGTTAAGACGCCAAGTCTTGAACCCTGACCGCCTGCCAAAAGCATAGCAACTACTTCTTTTTTTGGAAACATTCTTTTTTACCTCCAAATTATTTGCTTACACCAAACAACCATCGAATGCAAAATATACATAAAAATATTTGCTTTTTAATTGGTGTTTATATCATATCTTTCCGTCAGTTTTAGTTTTTGACGAGTTAGTTTCAGTTTTGGAAACAGACTTTTCAGACGAAGCTTTTGAAGCTGTTTTTTTAGAAGCTTTTTTAGCTGAAGTTTTCTTTTTTGCTGTTGTTTTTGTTGATTTTTCTGCTGATTTAACTTTGCTTTTTTGTTCTGTTTTCTTTACCAAAGTTTCAGACTTTGCTGTTGCTTTCTTTACGGAAGCTTTCTTCGCAGTTGTTTTTTCAGCAGTTTTTCCTGCTTTTGCAAGCTTCTCACTTAAGCTTCTTGTTTTTTTAGGCTTTTCAACCTCTTTTATACATTCAAAATACATAACGCTCATAGGCGGCAAAGTAAGATACAAGGCTTGTTTACAGCCGTGTATTGCGACATCCTTTGTCATAATTTCTTTGCCGTTGGTTATTCCCGAACCGCCGTATTTTTTGCTTTCAGAGTTAAATACCTCTTCGTAAATTCCTCGCTTGGCTACACCGATATAATAATTCTTTCTGACCTCAGGCTGGAAGTTGCAAACAATTATTAAATCATTACCTGCTTTGTCAATTCTTCGAAACGCAATTACACTTTGAGTATAGTCATCGTTATGAATCCAATCAAAGCCACTCCAGTCAAAATCTATTTCATAAAGCTGGGTATGACTTAGATAAAATTCATTCAAGTCCTTAAAACACCTATGTAATTGTTGGTTTTTCTTTTCTGATAAAGCTCCCCAATTAAGCTCGGTATCACAATTCCATTCTTCCTTCTGACCGTTTTCCGAACCCATAAACATAAGCTTTTTGCCGGGATGGGCAGTCATATAAGACATAAAAGTTCTGACCGAAGAATACTTTTGTTTTTCATCTCCGGGCATTTTTTCAAACAAAGATTTCTTGCCATAAACTACTTCATCGTGAGAAATAGGCAAAATAAAGTTTTCTGAAAAAGCATAGAAAAAGCTGAATGTTAAATTATCGTGATTAAAGGGTCTCCAAAGAGGATCAAGGGACATATAGTGGAGCATATCGTTCATCCAGCCCATATTCCACTTATAATCAAAGCCGAGTCCGCCCTCGTTTACAGGCTTTGTCACCATTGGCCATGAGGTACTCTCCTCAGCTATCATCATAACATCAGGATGATACATATGAACAGCAGTATTCAGACGTTTAATAAACTCAACAGCCTCAAGATTTTCCTTGCCGCCGAATTTATTGGGAACCCATTCCCCGTCTCTGCGGTTATAGTCGAGATATAACATAGACGCAACGGCATCTACTCTTATTCCGTCTATATGGTATTTATCAACCCAGAACATTGCACTTGATACAAGAAAACTGATTACCTCATATCTTGCATAATCAAATACATAAGTTCCCCATTCTTTATGCTCACCTTTTCTGGGATCAGCATATTCATAACAGCAGGTTCCGTCAAATCTGCATAAACTAAAGTCATCTTTTGGGAAATGTGCGGGAACCCAGTCCAAAATTACGCCTATGCCGTTATTGTGACATCTGTTTATAAAATTCATCAAATCATAAGGCTCGCCATAACGGGAGGTAGGCGCAAAATATCCTGTCACCTGATATCCCCATGAAGGGTCAAAGGGATATTCCGTAACAGGCATAAGCTCAATATGAGTATATCCCATATCCTTTACATACGGAATCAACTCAGCTGCCAGCTTATTATAGTCCATAAAATTGCCGTCTTGGTATCTTCTCCAAGAACCCGAGTGAATTTCATAAATATTAAGAGGTTTTTCCTTATGGTTATTTGCCTTTCTTTCCATAAACCAATTTTCATCGCTCCAATTATACGCATTAACGTTGTAAAGTCTTGAAGCATTCTCCGGACGGGTCTGTGTATGAAAAGCATAAGGGTCGGACTTATAGAGCTTTTCGTGGTTTTGAGTTTCTATACAATATTTATAGCAGGAGTACATTTGAGCATTTTGAATAAAGCCCTCCCAAACACCTGCGTTGCCTACTTTATACATATAATTAGCTCCGGGATTCCAATTATTGAAATCACCAACTATTGAAACCGATAAAGCATTAGGAGCCCAAACTCTGAATACAAAACCTTCTCTTCCATCCCAATTAACAGGGTGTGCGCCCATTAAATCATAAGCACGAACTGCGTCACCGTCGTGAAAAAGCTGAAGAGCAGGGCGAAGATCGTTAAAATTGTAATTCATAATATTTCACTCCTTTCAACAAAACCGACATATGAAAAATATTCCAAACATATGATAACAAAATATTATGTATATTTCAAGCAAAATTCAAAAATTTTCAGTTAGTTTTTAGTATATTTTTTATAATTATAATCAAAACATTAAAAATTTATATTATTTTTACCGTTTATAGAATAAATTATTATGATTTTTGCTTAGTTTTTATTTAAATTTAAAAGAATATATAGCACACCATATCATTATATTGAAAACCGTTTTAAAAAATTATCAAAATTTGTGATGGAAATATTACAATCTCAAAATAAAAGTTTTTGAATTTAATCAAAAAAGGGCTGTCTCAAAACAAATTAAGTTTTGAGACAGCCCCTCTTATTCTTACATTTATTTTTATTTTGCAAAGTCTACCGCACGGTTTTCTCTGATAATATTAACCTTGATCTGACCCGGATATTCAAGCTCTTCTTCAATCTTCTTACAGATTTCTCTTGCTAACGGAACCATTCTTTCGTCATTAACAATTTCAGGCTTAACCATAATTCTAACCTCACGGCCTGCCTGAATGGCAAATGAACGCTCAACGCCATCAAATGAAGATGCAACCTCTTCAAGCTTTTGAAGCCTTTTAATGTAGTTTTCAAGGTTTTCTCTTCTTGCTCCCGGACGAGCCGCTGAGATAGCGTCAGCCGCCTGAACAATACAGGCAACAATAGTTTTAGCTTCAATATCGCCGTGGTGAGCGTGTATAGCGTGAATTACTGCATCGCTCTCCTTATACTTTCTTGCAACATTTACGCCCAACTCAATATGAGTTCCTTCCATTTCGTGGTCTAATGCCTTTCCGATATCATGCAATAAACCTGCACGCTTTGCAACTGTGGGGTCAATACCCAACTCAGAAGCCATAATTCCTGAAAGATATGCAACCTCCAGAGAATGATTAAGTACATTCTGACCATAGCTGGTACGATATTTTAATCTTCCCAACAGTTTGATAAGTTCAGGATGAATACCGTTTATACCAACTTCCATAACGGCTCTTTCGCCCTCTTGCTTAATAGTTGCGTCAACCTCTCTGCGAGCCTTATCAACCATTTCTTCAATTCTTGCCGGGTGAATTCTTCCGTCTGAAATAAGTCTTTCAAGGGCAATTCTCGCAACCTCTCTCCTTACAGGCTCAAAGCTTGAAAGAGTTATTGCCTCCGGTGTGTCGTCAATAATAAGGTCAACACCTGTAATTGTTTCAATTGCTCTAATGTTTCTGCCTTCACGGCCGATAATTCTGCCCTTCATTTCATCGTTAGGCAGCGGTACAACAGAAACCGTAGCTTCTGTTACATGGTCTGCGGCAAGCCTTTGAATTGACAAAGAAATAATGTTCCTTGCAAGCTTGTCAGACTCATCTTTAATCTGCTGTTCATAATCCATAATTTTAACAGCTTTTTCATGGGTTAATTGCTGTTCTAACTGCTCAAGCAAATAATTCTTAGCCTGCTCTGCAGTATAGCCAGAAATTCTTTCCAGCATTTCAAATTCGCTTTTCTTTATCTGCTCAATTTCTTCAAGTTTGCTCTCAACGTCTTTTAATTTCTTGTTTACACGCTCTTCCTTAGCCTCAACATTGTCAATTTTCTTGTCAAGAGTTTCTTCCTTTTGCTGAATTCTTCTTTCCTGGCGCTGAACTTCTTTTCTTCTTTCAGCAATTTCCTTGTCGTTTTCATTTCTCAGACGGTGGAGCTCGTCCTTACCCTCTAAGAGTGCTTCTTTTTTCTTAGCCTCAGCAGTTTTTATAGCCTCGGAAACGATCTTATTTGCTTCCTGCTCGGCACTGCCGATTTCTTTTTCTGCAACATTTTTTCTGTAAACAATACCAACTGCAATACCTACTGCCGCACCTATCAGCAATGCTACTGCAATCAATACTATACTAAGCCATAGTTGCATACATGACACCTCCTTGATTTGATGTTTTCTAAAGTTTAAATACGATCAAAATCAACTCACTGGTGCCGTTAATTTAAGATATTCACTTTTCCCAAAATATTTTATTTATTATATAAGAGTATATATGTAAGTCCGCCCGAGGCAGAAATAAAGTAAGCACTGATTAAATCGTTTGCATAAATTGCAACCACAGAATTTTCGTTAGATTGAACAAACAATCTGCGGCAAGTCTGACGCCTTGGTCTGATTTTTTGGGCAATATGGCGGAAAATACGCAAACAAGTTGCCCAACCAGCCGTCAGGCGTGATTTATTCAGTAGTTACTAAAGTACTAATGTTTTTATCTGCAAAAAGCGGACAAAACAAAATAAAGAAGGTTTATAAAAAATATCTATAATAACGGCTCTTAACGAGTCTGATTAAAAAATAAGAACGAAATGTACTTTTATTACTATCAAATAATAAGCACACCCATTCTGCACTATTTTATTATAGTGCTATTATATTGTATATGATAAGCCAATCAATGTCAAGAATAAATAATCAAAAATCACAAATAATAATTGCAAAACAGAATAATTTTTAATGGTGTTTACATTTTTATTAACAAATTTTTTTGTGTTATATCTATTTTTTAATTGCAAATTATGAAAATGGAAAAATTTTTGTTAAATTCTTGTCAAAGCCCTTGAAATTCCTACAAAAATGTAATATCATATAGTTACCTTAATTTTACAGGAGGAATTTTTTTATGTCAGTAAAAGTTGCAATTAACGGTTTCGGCCGTATCGGTCGTCTTGCATTCAGACAGATGTTTGGTGCAGAAGGTTATGAAGTAGTAGCTATCAACGATCTTACAGATCCTAAAATGCTTGCTAACCTTCTTAAATATGATACAGCTCAGGGCGGTTACTGCGGTACAATAGGTGAAAACCTTCATACTGTTGAAGCCGGCGAAAGCTCAATTATCGTAGACGGCAAAGAAATCACAATTTATGCTAAACCAAACGCTGCTGAGCTCCCATGGGGCGAACTCGGCGTAGATGTAGTTCTTGAATGCACAGGTTTCTACACATCAAAGGCAAAATCACAGGCTCACATTGATGCAGGTGCTAAAAAAGTTGTTATTTCTGCTCCGGCAGGTAACGACCTTAAAACTATCGTTTACAGCGTAAACGAAGATACTCTTACAGCTGAGGATACAATTATCTCTGCTGCTTCATGCACAACTAACTGCCTCGCTCCTATGGCTGATACTCTTAACAAGTATGCAGAAATCCAGAGCGGTATTATGTCAACAATCCACGCTTACACAGGCGATCAGATGATTCTTGACGGTCCTCACAGAAAGGGCGACC
>JAFLSJ010000054.1 GCA_022511005.1 Ruminococcus sp. | reverse complement strand
ATACGAATTTCACGAAAATTTTTTCGGTAAAAAACTGTTATTGTAAAGCAGTTTTTTCTTTTTTTATACAATATATTCAAGCATCATTTTTAATATCAAAAAATAAAAACGCTAAGTGATTTTAATTTCACTTAGCGTTTTTTGTTTAGAGTAATTTACGCTGTTTAAACAAAGAACTTTTCTTTTAATTAAACAGGTAATTAGTATTTATTATGCTGTGGCAACAGTTTCTTCCTCGATTTCTTCTGTGGGAATTTCTTTAATAGTTTCTTCCTGTGGCTGTTCTTCTGCCTGCATTTGTTTTCTATTTGCAATATCTTTTCTGAATAACAGCTTAAATACTTTTCTGATTAACGGCTGAATGAAAAATAATTGCGTAAAAAATGCAAACGGGAAGTTGAAGCAAACAAGCTTTAACCAATTTGCAAGTAAGGTTAAAATATTAAATCCTTCATAATAAGGATAATATAAAAATGCTGCAATAAAACTCATTGCAGGACACATTAAGCCTACTGTTGCACAAATAATTGCTGTTTCAAACAAAACGGGATGTGTTTCTCTTGGATTAAACACCCTTACGGCAAGCTTAAATGAACAGGGACTGCCCATTACAAGCTCAAGTAAATAAGCAAGACAGAACTCAATAAGTACAACTGTCCAAATTGGGAACATTCCGCCTAACATATAGACTCCACCCTGTTTGTTAATTGCATCCAAAACACTGTTTGTTTCATTGACTGACATCAAGGTACTTCCGTTTACAACATATAAGCTGTAAAACACATAAGCGTGAACAGTAACAACTACTGTTAAAAACGCAAATACCATTCTCTGAAATTGATTTCTTGGCATAAAAATTCTCCTTTTTAAACACAAAAAACACAAGCAGCTAATAGAGTGTAAACCTGTAAATACATATGTACCGTAATCAGATTTACATGCTAAAGCAATACTTGTGTCGTTTATGTGTTTATTATTTAATATTTTATTTTTGACTTAATTATTTTAACATAAAACTTTTGAAATTTCAAATATTTTCTTTTTATACTGCAAATAATAAAATCGGAGGCGATTTTTTGCAGTATGAAAATTTACAGGATTTAATCCGTAACAGCAGCAGTACAAGACGATATTTTTTATCATTATCTGTTCCTATGCAGATTGAATTGCACAATCACAATGAGTATATTCATTCTGCACAACAGCTTCATAACCGTGTTGATTTAATAGAAAAGCATCACCGCAACATTCAAAACAGCAATTATTACTTTAATAAACACGGCAATTAAAAGCTTCTGTTTATATAAAAATTTGCTTTTGTTATGATTTACTAACAGTTTTTAATATATCTGCTGAAAAACGTACTTTTCAGATATTCTTTAGTATTTTTCTAAAAACGAATGTTTAATTCCGTCAGACTTATATCCCACCATCGTATCAAGGCAGACGGAATGAATACTGTTAAAAATGCTTTTTTCTATATTTGGATTATCACGCTTTAATCTCTTTATTAGCATTTTGATTTCCTGACGTTTTGAATCCCCTATTCCGTCTTCACTCATTGTATATTTTTCTGTAAATCGACAGGCGCATTGTATAAATTCAAGGTCATTATACCGTTTCCACGCAAGGATAGAATCCTCATGAATACAATACATTGGTCGGATTAACTCCATTCCCTGAAAATTTGTGCTGTGAAGCTTTGGCGGCATAGACTGAAGCTGTGAACCGTAAAACATTCCTAAAAGAGTTGTTTCTATAACGTCGCTGAAATGATGTCCCAGAGCAATTTTATTACATCCTAAATCCTGAGCCTTTTTATACAGATGACCTCTTCTCATTCTTGCACAAAGATAACAAGGGGATTTATCTGTCTTGTTGGCTACATCAAAAATATTTGTTTCAAAAACAGTTATGGGAATATGCAAAAGCTTGGCATTACTTTCAATCTTTTGTCTATTGATTTGGTTATACCCCGGGTCCATAACAAGATAAACAAGTTCAAAGGGAACTTCGCTGTATTTATGAAGTTCCTGCAAAAGCTTTGCCATAAGCATTGAGTCCTTACCGCCCGATATACACACGGCAATTTTATCTCCTGCATTAATAAGCTGATAATTTTTTACGGCAATTATAAAAGGATTCCATATTTCTTTTCTATATTTTTTAATAATGCTTCGTTCAACAAGCTCATATTTTTCAAGCTCTCTGCTCACTTTGTCAACTCCCTGTAACAATCGTCAGATATATTTAAATTTCATCAAACACTTTTTGCATTGTAATACTAAGCTCCAATAGAAGATTAGTATTGCCCTTCAATTATATATTGGCAAAAATAAAAAATCAATAATTTAAGAATAAAATCCACCGGTACGCCACCGGTGGATTTTAAATGTTTATTTACAAATTATCTCTATTACTTTAACCTATGTATACCGCTTAAATCTGAAACAACAATACAGCCTGTGGTACATTCTCTTGCACATACACCAAAGTCATCACAGTCAGGGCATTTTGAGTAGTCGATTACTGCAAGATTATTAACAACCTTAATCGCACCGGACAAACAAACTTTTTCGCATTTTTTGCAACCTATACAGCCGTTTTTACATGCCTTGCGTGTCAGCGCTCCCTTATCCTTGTTACTACAGGTTACAATAACTCTTTCAACATCATCTATCAATGAAATAAGGTGATTGGGGCAGGTTTTCGTGCAAAGTCCGCAGCCTGTACACAGCCTTGTATTGATGTGGGCAATGCCATTCTCAATGCAAATTGCGTTGTTGGGACAGACGTTCACGCAGTCACCCAATCCCATACAGCCGTAGGAACATTCGCCCTTTGAGCCGAAAATCAGCTTTGCCGCCACACAGCTTTCAATTCCGCTGTACTCAACCTTATCCTGTGTATACTTACAATCGCCTGCACAATGCACAACGGCAACCTTTTCTACAACATCTTCAAATTCAACGCCGAGAATTTCACTTAACTTTCGAGAAACAGCATCGGCTCCGGGAATACAAAGATTTGTTGCTGTCCCCTCTTCTTCGGCAAGTGCTTTTGCATATCCGTCACATCCTGCAAAACCGCAGGCACCGCAGTTTGCACCGGGCAAGCACTCACGTATTTGTGGTATTTTCTCGTTTTCCTTTACAGCCATAAACTTTGATGCAGCTACAAGCACCACAGCGCAGATTATGCCGATAATCGCAACGGGGATAACCGCAATTAAAATTTCATTCATTATCAGCACCTCCGTTATGCAAAAAGATTTTCAATAACGCCTGAAAATCCCAAAAAGGACAGTGAAGTTATTGAAGCCGCTACAAGGGTAACAGGAAGTCCCTGAAAAACTTTGGGAATATCTGCACCCTCAAGCCTTGAGCGAACACCTGAAAACATTACCATAGCAAGGAAAAATCCCAAACCGCTGCCAAGAGAATTTACCATTGACTCGGCAAAGGTATAACCCTCGTCAATATTTAGAATAGTAACACCCAGTACGGCACAGTTTGTTGTAATCAGCGGAAGATATACGCCCAAAGATTTATGAAGTGATGGAACATATCTTTTTAATATAATTTCAACAAGCTGTACAAGTGCCGCAATTACAAGAATAAAGACGATGGTCTGCAAATAGCCCAAATTATTCGGGTCAAGGAGAAATGTCTGAATTGGCCATGTTACAGCAGTAGCCATAAGCATTACAAAAATTACCGCTGCGCTCATTCCCGCCGCCTGATTGAGCTTTTTAGAAACTCCCAAAAACGGGCAGATTCCCAAAAAGCGTGACAGTACATAGTTATTGATAAACACGGCGGAAAGCATAATTATAATGAATTTTGTCATTTTGCTTCCTCCTTTTCTCCGCAGGAGGTTTTTCCGCAGATTTCAGCCGACGGACATCCTGCACATCCGAAGCTCTTTTTAGCATTTTTACCGCCGGAAATTTTATTAACAACGGCAATAAGAATACCAAATACAAGGAAACCGCCCGGCGCCATTGTCATAATTGAAATATTATTGTCGGCAAGCACAGGGATTTGAATTCCCATCCAGGTTCCGCTTCCCAAAACCTCACGAATTGTAGCCATAAGAAGCAGAGCAAGAGTAAAGCCTGCACCCATTCCCAGTGCGTCAATTGCCGAGTCAATTACCTTGTTTTTGTTTGCGTACATCTCGGCACGTCCCAAGATAATACAGTTTACTACTATAAGCGGAAGATAGATTCCCAGCGACTCATCAAGTGCAGGAGCAAACGCCTTAACAAGCATCTGTACCATTGTTACAAAGCCTGCAATCAAAACTATGTAGCAGGGAATTCGCACCTTGTCGGGAATTACATTTCGAAGCGCCGAAATTACAATGTTGGAGCAGAGCAGTACTATTGTAGCCGCCGCACCCATTCCCAGTGCACTTGAAACGCTTGTTGAAACCGCAAGGGTGGGGCAGGTTCCCAGAATAAGGACAAGAACAGGGTTTTCTTTTATAATACCTTTTAAAAAATTCTGTGTTTTGTTCATTACTCTGCCTCCTTTACTAAATTAAACGCTTCAAATGCATCCTCAATTGCACTTTTATATGCTACGGAAGAAATGGTTGCTCCAGAAATTGCATCAACCTCAACAAGTGTATCTGTGTTTTTTCCAATATATTGATTTCTGTAAGGATCTTCCGCTGTTTTTGAGCCCAATCCGCTTGTTTCAGAATGCGAAAGTGTTTTACAGGCCTCAATAGTACCATCGTCCTTAATTCCGCAAATGAGCCTCATATCTCCGCCGTAACCCTTTGTTGTAAGCATAAATACATAGCCTGTGTCGTTTTTCGCACGGTATATTTCGGTTACTTTCTCAGGTAAGGCTTCAAAAGTAATCTGTTCAAAGGAATCTGCTTGGGGTAAAACCTCAGCCATTGCTTCCTGTGCCGCTTTTTGCTCGGCTTCTGCAATAATCGGAGCAGTTACGGTATTAATATATGCAAGCAACGCCGAAACCACAAGACAGATACAGGTCAACACAATAACAGGCTTTATAATTTCTCTGAATGTATTTTTCATCGCCTGTCACCTCCGATAAGAGGCTTTGAGCGTGTAAGCCTTGAAATGTAGGGGGTAAAAATGTTCATCAACAGAATTGAGAACGACACACCCTCGGGAGAAGTACCCCAAAATCTGATTAGTATCGTAATAAGACCGCAGCCCATACCGAAAATCACCTTACCCCATTTGGTTGATGGAGTAGTAGCATAGTCTGTAGCCATAAAGAATGCACCTATAATAAGTCCGCCTGACATAAGTTGATAAATCGGTGCTTTATCAAAAATCAGCGACATCACAAGCACTGTACCTATAAATGCAACAGGTGTGTGCCATGTGATAACACGTCTTGCAATAAGGTAAATTCCTCCTGTAAACAAAGCGATTGTACAGGTTTCGCCCAGACAGCCGCCGCGAATTCCCAACAGCATATCGGTATATGATGGCAGAGAATTAAGCTCACCCTTAAACATAAGCGCAAGCGGTGTTGCACCGGAAGATGCATCGGGGAAAGTCCACGTTGTCATAGCACCTGAAAATGCTGTCATCATCACGATTCTGGCGGTAATTGCAGGGTTTGCAAAATTCTGACCTATACCGCCGAAAAGCTGTTTTACAATTATGATTGCAAAAATACTGCCGAAAGCCGCCTGCCACAACGGAATAGAAACGGGCAAATTGTAAGCAAGCAAAACACCTGTTACAACGGCTGAAAGGTCAGGTAAAGTGTTTTCCTTTTTGCAGATTTTTTCAAACACCCATTCGGATAAAAGACATACGGCAACGCATACTCCTATAACCAGCAGTGACCTTATGCCGAAGATTATAACTGAGGCAACTCCCGCAGGAAGCAGTGCTATAAGTACATCAAGCATAATTCTCTGCGTTGTCCTCGGTGATGAAATATGAGGAGAAACAGAAGATATCAACTTATTCATTTTTTCTCCTCCTTTTCTGCCTTTTGTTCTCTTAAATATTTGATAAGCTTGGCTTTTGCAAGCTTGTTGGTTTGTACAATGTTCCTTTTTGCAGGACAGACATATCCGCAACAACCGCACTCCATACATAAATCGGCGTACAGCTTTTTAAGCTCCTCGCATAAATCAAGCTTATAAGCCTTTGAAATTGCAGGCGGGTCAAGTCTGAGAGGACAATGATTAATACACGCTCCGCAACCAATACATGCGGTAGTTTTGGGAGGTCTTGCCTCTTTTTCGTCCAATGCAATTACAGCATTTGTCATTTTAAGTACAGGAGCATCAAGGGACGGCACAGCGATGCCCATCATCGGACCACCATAAAGCACCTTTTTCGGCTCAGCTTTAAATCCTCCGCAGAAATCAAACAGCTTTTCAATAGGAGTTCCTATGGGAGCAATTACATTTTTAGGCTCTTTAACAGCAGAACCGTCAACGGTAATACACTTTTCAATAAGAGGCATACCTGTTTCAATATACTCAGCAATAGCAGAAAGTGTGGTGCAATTAATTACAATTACACCCACATCAAGGGGTAGACCGCCCTTGGGAATTAGCCTGCCTGTGGTGTTATATACAAGCACCTTTTCACCGCCCTGAGGATAAACCGAGGGAAGTACCTTTACCTCAACACCGCTTTTGCCGTTTGCAAGCTTAGTCATCTTGTCAATACAGGGCTTTTTGTTGTTTTCAATTCCTATTATAATACGTTTTGCACCTAAGTACTTCCGGAGCAAATCAATTCCCTTTGAAATATAATCCGCTTTGTCAAGCATTGTTCTTGTATCGGAAGTTATGTATGGTTCACATTCTGCGGCGTTGATTACAATCGTCTCCACAGCCGATAAGTCCTTCACGCCTAGCTTTACAAAGGTTGGAAAGCCTGCACCGCCTAAGCCTACAATTCCGCTCTCCTTTACTGCACTTACAAAGCTTTCGAAATCCGTCACAACGGGAGGCTTTACGCTTTCGCAAACCTCCTGTATACCGTCAGTTTCAATCACAACGGCAGGTGTTTTCATTCCGCCTGACATAGTGATTTCATCCAGCTTTTTAACCTTTCCCGATACGCTTGAATGTACGGGAGCGCTGATAAATCCGTCAGCCGAGCCGATAAACTGACCTACGGTTACCCTCTCTCCCACCTTAACAGTTGGTACGGCAGGCTTTCCTATATGCATTGACATAGGAATTACCACCATTTCAGGCAGAGGGAGCTTTTGGGGTATGATGTCCGCAGTATTTTTTCTGTGCGGAACTCTGATACCGCTTAATTTCATATTTTCTTGTCCTCCAAATATTTTAAAATTTGTTATTTATTACATTATATTATAAAAACGGATATATAAAATACCGTTTAAAAACAAACTAAATAAAACAACCGATTTAACTGTATCGGCTCTCCGACCACTTTTTCAGCCGTATAAACACAAGCTGTGCGCATAATCCGGTAAAAGCTCCGGCAATAATGCCTGATACCACAAGCACAGGCAGATAGTAGATAATTTGTACTGTTGAGGTCATAAATATTGCCGCCAAAAGCTGTCCTATGTTGTGCATTACGGCGCATAGTACGCTTAATATCCAGACCTGTTTTAACGGAAAAAATCTTTTCAACAACACCATAAGCAAAAAGGCAAGCACTCCTCCCGTCAAGCTGTAAATAAACGATACCACCTGACCAGTAAATATGCTCCCCAATACAATTCTTAAAAACAGCAAAGCCGCCGCATAACGAGTACCCAAAGCGTAAAGGGCAAACAGAGTGAATACATTTGCAATACCCAGCTTTATGCCGTATATAGGAGTCAGCGGAGGTATAGCCGCCTCAATAGTAAATGCAACAAGTGCCAAGGCTGTGAGAATTGCAGTTAAAATTAGATTTCTCGTTTTCATCCTGCCACTCCTGTTTTTGCATCTACATCGTCAGAGGTGTCCTCAAATTGAATAACCACCTTGTTGGGCAGACAAACAATGGGAGTTCCGCTCTTTTCAAGAGCACCGTGCTTTACACAGATTTTATCAGGGCATTCGGCTGATTTCATTTCAATATGTCCGTGAGATACAAGGACTACGTTCTTGCCGAATTCACCGGAAAGGGTTATTTCACGCTCTCCTGTAACGCTGTTAAGGTCAATTTTTTCAACAAGGTTTCCGTTTTGATAAATTCCCACAATTTTTGAAGGAGATAACGAATTTGAAATGAACAGCCACCAAATGGCAAATACGATCACCGCTGATGATAAAACTATTATCCACGTACGGGTTTTCATATTTTAATCACCTCAAAGCTGAGTTGTGATGAAAAGCTGTTTTTAAGGTTATCGGTAACATAAATCTCATTTTTATCGGTAACAAATACTGCGCCGAAAAGAGTATTGTTTTCGCTGTAAAGCTTACTTGATTTTTCAAGTCCCATAACAAAAAGTCCTGTTGAAAGAGCGTCTGCGAGGACATCGTCCTCCGACACCACCGTAACCGATCTCAGACCGCTTTTGGCAGGATATCCTGTTTCTGTATCTATTATATGATGATAAATCTGTCCGTTTGCCTCAAAAAAACGTTGATAGTCTCCCGAGGTTATAACGGCAGTATGGCTGACAGAAAGTGTACCGATATGCTTTGAATTATCATCGGGGTCGGCAATTGCAACTGTCCAGTCAGAGCCGTCAGGCCTTGAGCCTACAACCCTTACGTTTCCACCCAGAGAAATCAACGCCGAGGAAATTCCGTTTTCTTCAAGAGTCAGTGCAGCTTTTGCCGAAGCATAACCTTTTGCAATTCCTCCCAAATCTAACGAAGTATTCTCGTTAAGGGTTACATTGTTTTTGTCAATTTTTATATGCTCCGCTCCGATGGTTTTAAGCGCATTATCAAGTTCCTTTTGTGAGGGAATTCGGTTTTCAAGGCCCGAATAAAATCCCCATGCACGAGATAGGGGCTCGGTAGTAATATCAAATGCGCCGTCGGTCAGAGTATAAAGTTCCATTGCTCGTCTCAAAAGAGCAAGAGTATCTTTAGAAGCGTTTATTGATTTAACAAGGTTTAATTTGTAAATTTCACTGTTTTCATTTTGAACAGAAAGCAATGCGTCAAGCCTGTTAATTTCACCTTCGGCTACACTGACGGCACTTTCACTGTTGCTTCCGTAGGCGGTAATCTTCATAATGGTGTCCATAGCAAAAAACTCTTTGTCAGCCTTAGAATTAAAGTTGCAGGCTGAGCAAAGTAAAACAGCAATTATCATAAATAAAATGCAAAATTTACGTATAAATTTCAAAAAATCAAACCTTTATAGACATTATGTAATACATTATACAACAAAATCTTAAAATAGCCAATATAATTTTAAAATAAGGCAAAATTTTTATTTGCGGGCGACCACAAGAGTCTCTCCTAAAATTTATGAGAAAAGTCAAATTTTTTGACCTCTACATTATGTGATAAAATATCATAAAAAGCAGAATGCCCCTGACAGAGCAATCTGTCAGGGGTATTCTGCTTTTTAGTTTTTAGAAGTTTAAAACAAATTTAAACAATAGAAGGTTTTCAATTAATCATTATATGATTAAAAAATTAAATGAGTATAGATAATCCTAATTATGGGTTGTAAACATCCCAAGAACCGCCGATTTTGTTTCCTGTTCCGGAAGG
>JAFLSJ010000053.1 GCA_022511005.1 Ruminococcus sp. | reverse complement strand
GTCATACTTTGTGCCCTGTCCTCGAAAGGCGACAGCCTTTCTGCGGTATGGCACTTGTCTGACACAAAATCTGCTATAAAATCTTATCTCGTTTTCAATCGGTGTTTAGTATAAAAATTAATTTCTTTTTTAATATTTTTTAAATTACTTTTATAAAACCCTAAAAAAATATTGTATCAAATAACAAAAAGCTGTATAATGTTTATATTGGATATGTGTTTTAGATGTTTAGAGCAGATTAATCTGCATTAAACTTGTTTTTATAAGGGAGTAATTATAATGTTTGTAATACCTGCAATAGATATAAAAGACGGAAACTGTGTTAGACTTTTCAAGGGCGACTATGAAACTGCCGAGAAAGTAGCGGAAAGTCCCTATGAAACCGCAAACTATTTTAAGGAGTGCGGTGCAACGTGGATGCATATGGTAGACCTTGACGGTGCAAAGGATGCAAAGCTTATTAACAGCGATTTAATTATTGATGTAGCCAAAAGCAGCGGACTTAATGTAGAGGTAGGCGGCGGAATCAGGGATATGAATGCTATTGAATATTACCTGAAAAACGGAATTAAACGTGTTATTTTAGGCTCAGCCGCTGTAAAAAATCCGCAGTTTGTAATTGATGCAGTTAAAAACTACGGCGACCAAATTATCGTCGGAATAGACGCTAAAAACGGAATGGTTTGTGCCGAGGGTTGGCTTGATAAATCAGAAATCAACTATATTGATCTTGCAAAGGAAATGGAACAGATTGGTGTAAAGACAATTGTATTTACTGATATCGAGCAGGACGGTACTCTTGCAGGACCTAACTTACAACAGCTTGATGAGCTTGCCCACAGCGTTTCCTGTAATATTGTAGCAAGCGGCGGCGTATCGGTTTTAAAAGATATCATCAATCTTTCAGAACTTAACGTTTACGGGGCAATTTGCGGAAAAGCAATATATACCGGCAATCTTGATTTAAAAATGGCAATACAGGTTGCCCAAAAAGTAACGGAGTAATAAATATGGATTTAGATAAGTATTTTAAAAAGGCAGAGCTGATTCCGGCGGTAGTACAAGAAGCTTACACGGGAGAAGTTTTAATGCTTGCATATATGAATAAAGAATCCCTTGCCAAAACTCTTGAAACAGGCTATACCTGGTTTTATTCAAGAAGCAGGCAGGAACTATGGAATAAAGGCGCTACTTCGGGACATTTACAAAAGGTACTTGAGATTCATTCAGATTGTGATGATGATACGCTTTTAGTAAAGGTAGAGCAGACGGGTGCCGCTTGCCATACAGGCAACCACTCCTGCTTTTTCACAAAAATATATTAATTAAAAGGAATGTAAAAATTATGGCAGACAGTGTTTTAAATGCTCTTTATCAGACGGTAATTAACAGAAAAGAAAATCCTCAGGAGGGTTCATATACCTGTTATTTGTTTGAAAAGGGATTAGATAAAATCTTAAAAAAAGTTGGCGAAGAATGCAGTGAAACAATAATTGCCGCAAAAAACGGCGATAATAAAGAAACAGTACTTGAAATTTCCGATTTGCTTTATCATTTAACTGTTATGATGGTTGAACAGGGGATAGAAATAGAAGAAATTTATGCTGAACTTGAAAAAAGAAGCGGAAAAACAGGAAACTTAAAGCAATTTCATCAGGTAGATAAAAATACATAACTAACATAACTACAAAAAAATATCCCCCTAACAAGGTTAGGGGGTAAATTTATATATCTATGTTATCTAAAACAAATTATTTTTCTACAATAAAAGGTGTAACTTCTTTAATAAATTCTTCCGGAGGATCAGTTTCAATGATTAATTCCGTCTTCTGAGTTACATCAAGAGATAAAAGTCCCATAATTGAATGACCGTCAATAAGATAATCGCCGTTTTTTAAACTAATTGTAAAATCATGATATTTATTAGCTATATCTACAAATTTCTTAGCTTCTTCAGGAGAAGAAACAACAATTTCTTTTGCAAACATCGTAATGTCTCCTTTTTTTGACTTTTCTTAAATAAATGTTATCATTATATTTATAAATAATCAATATTAAAAATAAAACAAAAATTAAAAATAGCAATTTATACATACTTAGGTGGAATGTTAATGAATTTTAATATAATTACACTCGGTTGCAAAGTCAATCAATATGAGTCTCAGGCAATGAAAGAAACGCTTTTGCGCAACGGCTTTACAGTCTCAGAAGATAAAGAGAAAGCAGATATAACAATAATCAATACCTGTACTGTTACATCTGTAAGCGACGCTAAAAACAGAAAAATCTTACATAAGGCACGCAGAAATAATCCAAGCGGTATTATAGTTTTAACAGGCTGTATGCCACAGGCTTTTCCCGATGATTTTGATACTTTTAAGGATTGCGATATTGTGCTGGGAAATTACGCAAGAAACGACTTAATTCCTACACTTGAGAGGTATTTTAATTCACCGCAGCAGCTTGTTATAATAAAAGAAAATCAGGAAAAAGCTCCTGAATACGAAAAGTTGTCTGTTACAGATTTCGGTGAGCATACAAGAGCATTTGTTAAAATAGAAGATGGCTGTAACAGATTTTGTTCATATTGTATAATTCCATACGCAAGGGGAAGAGTACGCTCAAAAACAATAGAAGATTTAAAGCTTGAAGTAGAAAATCTTGCACAAAACGGATATAAAGAAATTGTACTTGTGGGCATTAATCTATCTGCATATGGACAGGACATAGATAAAAATCTTTGTGATGCAGTGGAAGCAGTTTGTGAAAATGATAAAATTCTTCGGGTAAGGCTTGGCTCATTAGAGCCTGAACAAATGGACGAAGCCGTAATTAACCGCTTATCCGAGCAGGAAAAACTTTGTCCCCAATTTCATTTATCACTTCAAAGCGGATGTGATGAAACATTAAAAAGAATGAACAGACACTATGACACAAAAATATATTCAGAAATCGTTTCAAATTTAAGAAAAACCTTTAATAATTGTGCAATTACAACTGATGTAATGGTAGGTTTTGCAGGTGAAACGGAAGAAGAATTTAAGAAATCTTTAGACTTTGTAAAAAATATTGCTTTTTCAAAGGTACACGTTTTCCCGTATTCACGCAGAAAGGGAACAGTTGCCGATAAAGCTCCAAATCAGGTAAATGAAAAGATAAAAGGCGATAGAGCAAAAGAAATGATTGCTTTAACCGATAATCTAAGAGAACAATTTTTAAAAAGTCAAGTCGGTTTAATGGAATCAGTGCTTTTTGAAACAATGAAAAACAATGATTTTTGTGTGGGATATACTGAAAACTATACTCCTGTTCGAGTTTATACGAAAAATAATTTGTGCGGTCAGGTACTGAATGTAAAAATAATAAACACAGAAAAAGATTATTGCATAGGTGAATTAATTTAATAACTTTATAACATTTTCAATTTCTTCTTTAGACTGTTCGTTTATAAGGCTGTCATAAGCGTATAGCATAAATCCTCTGATTTTGCTATTTTGTCTTATAAGCTCAACCTCTTTTTTAAGTATATCATTTTTGTCTTTCCATGTGCCACTGTCGCTTTCTTCGTCTCCTGCTTTGTACCCTGCAAGTCCTATATATAAATCGCAAAATCCGCTGTATTCTATATCAAGCCAGTCATTCATAGCTTCTTCAAATTCAAGAGCAGGATTATCAAGGCTAAAATATACCTGAGGACAGATATAATCAATATATCCAACCTCTTTGCACCAGGTCTTGACATCAGCGCATAAACCCTCGTTGTTACCAAGATTCCCCTGCGGAGAAATTCCAAATGCAATATCATTATCTATTTTATGTAACGCCATATAGCATTGTGCTACCATTATATTTACATTTGCTTTTCTCCATTCACTTAATTCCATAGGATTGTCCACAGAGTCTTTGTATTCCTCATATTCGGTTTTGTCAAAACTTTCGTCATTGGTTGGATAAAAATAATCGTCAAACTGAATACCGTCAACATTATAGTTTTCGACAATTTCACATACACCGTTAACTATCAAATCTCTTACCTCCTGTAAAGCAGGATTTAAGAAAATTCCGCTTTCTGTTTCAACGGCTAAATCATTATTTTTTATGTACGGATTATCGTCACTTAAGTTTTTTGGAGTTTCTTTAGTCTTAACTCTGTATGGATTTACCCAAGCGTGGATTTTAAGATTTTTTTCCTTGCAGATATTACACATAATTTCAAGAGGATCATAATCTAAATTTGCACCCTGAATCCCTGTGATTATATGAGAAGAGGGAAAATATTCTGATTTATATAAAGCGTCACAAAAAGGTCTTACCTGAACAATCAACGTGTTAAAACCGCTTTCCTTGCAGTTATCGGCTATTTCAGTAAACTTGTCTGTAAAATCCTTTTCACTTCGCTTATTGTCTTCTAAATTCAAATCCATATATGTAACCCAAACGCCTCGCATTTCCTCATCATTATTATTTGTATCAAGATTTATAACAGGAACTGCCCCACTGTCATCGGTACTGGTTGCAATATTTTTTGTTATGTTGGCTTTTTTATTTTCAGGTTGATTAAAGGCAGATATTCCTAAAACAGATAAAAAAATAAATACACAAATAGTAATCGGTAAAAATCTTAAAGCTTTCATAATAGTCCTTTCAGGAGGTCAAAATGAACATCCTATTTTATCTTTTAATAATTTATTTAATTGTTATAAATCTTATAGCTGTAGTTATTACTGTTTATGATAAACATTCGGCGAAGAAACATAAATGGAGAGTAAAAGAACGAACGCTTCTTATAGTTTCAGCTTTAGGGGGCAGTGCAGGAATGTATATAACAATGCACATAATTAGACATAAAACAAAGCATCTTAAGTTTATGCTGGGGATTCCGCTTATTTTCTTTGCAGAACTGTCAGTAATAATTGCGATGGTGTATTTCTATGGAAAATAAGCTAATATTTCTTGTTTCTGAAAAATCTAACGGTATGCTTGCAGAAACATTTTTAAAAAGAGAATGTAAAGTTTCATCAAGAATGATAACACGTCTCAAGCGTGAAAAAGATGGTATTTTGCGTAACGGAAAACTTTTAAGAACTGTTGATACTTTGCAAGCAGGGGATAAGGTAGTTTTAAATTTGCCAACCGATAAAAATGAAATTAAGCCTGCACAGGGAGAACTTGATATCCTCTTTGAAGATGACTGTCTTTTAGCTGTAAATAAGCCAAGCAATATGCCTGTTCATCCCACTAAAATTCATCAAGAAGATACTCTGGCAAATATCGTAAAGTATTATTCTGAGAAAAGGGGAGAGAACTATACTTTCAGAGCAATTAACCGCCTTGATAAAGATACATCAGGAATAGTAATAATAGCAAAAAATTCTTACAGCGCTACAAATCTTTCAAAAACCTTAGATAAAACATACTATGCAGTTTGTTCGGGTATTATTTCACAAGAAGGTACTGTAAACGCTCCGATAAGAGTAAAAGAAGGACATACTATCCAGCGTTGTGTATCGCCTGACGGAAAGCCGTGTGTAACCCACTATAAGCCGGTAAAACAGGGCAACAACCATACACTTCTTGAAATTAAACTTGAAACAGGAAGAACACATCAGATACGATGTCATTTATCAAGTATTTCTCATCCTTTGGCAGGTGATGATATGTACGGCGGAAGCTTAGAATTTATTTCCCGTCAGGCACTTCATTGCGGAAAAATAGATTTTATTCATCCGTTAACAAATGAAAAAACAGAAATAGTTTCAGAAATTCCCAAAGAGTTTTACGATATTTTGAATAACTATAAATTATAAAGGTTAAGCACTTTACTTTTTGTAAAGTGCTTATATATTTAATTCAACATTCTCATCTGCTGTCCTTTTACTAATGGATAGGTTATTAATCTGTTACTCTCTAAATTTTCATGATGCATATTAACACCTGTTATCTGATTATTTTCATAGGTAGTATAATAGAAAATTCCTTTATCAGTATTACAACAAGTGGTGCAGACCGTGTGCTCATAATGCTCTTTATCAACAATTACACAGCCTTTTTGCTGACAAACAGAACCTAATATATGAAAAAACTGGCTCACACTTTCAGATTCAGATGAACCGCAAAGAGAGTTCAGTTTAACAAATGACGCTCTTACAAATCGCGAGGGGGATGATAAATCCCCCGGAAGTCCTAAACCGCCCATTCCAAAGCTAAAAGGTTTTAAATCTATTTTATCTGAAAATCTATTTTTAGGGGCATTAGGGGATAGTCCCATATACATATTAAGATTAAACATCTGCATATCAAAAGGCGGATTATTTGTTAATACTCCGATTGGATTGTCATAGACTTTCAAACCTTCTTTTACACATTCAACTGTAATCGACTGATTGCGGTCAGCAATCAACCAATGCAGCGGCGTTATGGGTAACTCAGGACTAAAGCTTACATTTATTATGTTTAATTTATTAAGCAAAAACTTAACTTCTGAAATGTTTGCACATTGACACAAAATATACGGAATAAACTCGAATGATGTTACATTATTAGCACCGTGTATCATAGGTTTATAGCTTGCATTGTCCGGGAAATTAAGTCCTGCCATACTTAAACCCTTTTCATTTGTAGCATCAAAATAAAGAGGGTAATCATTAACAACAGTTCCCATACCGACCAGTGCATAGTGACATTTAAGCTCACGCACCATTTTAAATTTAAAAGAATAGTTGCGTGGAGTAATTATTAAAGTTTCATCATAAGAGGTGTATATATCAAGAGTACGACCAAAATAATGATCTTTTGTTTTATAACTAACTGCAGTACACATATAAAATCCTCCAAAAATATTTACATTAGTAATATACTTGAACTTACTTATTAATATTCATTAATATTATGTGAAAATAGCCACAGTTAATTAAAAATAATCGTAAACATAAATAAAAAAGCCTTGTCTAACAAAGACAAGGTTTTTTATAAATCCGCAAGTAAATTTAAAAAATCAAATTAAGACTGCAAACACCGAACTTATTCACTATTACTAACTATTACCTGTTATTTTCAAAAATTGACAAGGGGATTTTAAGTGAATAGTGAATAAATAAAAATCGACAAACCTCTTATGAGATTTGTCGATTTTTGGCGGAGATGGAGGGATTTGAACCCTCGCGCCGGTGCTACCGGCCTACTGGTGTTCGAAGCCAGACCCTTCAGCCGCTTGGGTACATCTCCGAATATGCTTATTTATTTTACTTTTTTATGAGATAAATGTCAAGCTTTAATGTAACACAAAAAACTCAAACCACATAAAATGTACTGTATATACAGGCAGGTGATAAAATGGCGTTAGATACAAGAGAACTATTTGCAAGATTGATTAAATGTGAAGCCGGCGGAGAAGGATATGACGGAATGCAGGCTGTTGCGTCAGTAATTGTAAACAGAGCCCAAATAGAAACCGGAGAATTTGCCCGAGTAAGCAATGGTGGAGATTTCAGAGCAATAATCGAGCAGCCGGGACAATTTACATGTTTAAAAACATCAGTTGGCGGCGTATACAATCCGCAAAATGTCTACAATATCACTCCGGAAGATATTCATTATGAGATAGCAGATTGGGCGTTAGCAGGTAATACCGCAAGTTCAGTGGGCAATTCAATATTTTTCTTTAACCCATACTCAGATACATGTCCAAACTACTTTCCAACAAAAATAGGAATAATATATAACAGGATAGGGGATCATTGCTTCTACGCTCCCACAAATGCATACGATGACACTTAAACAAAAAATCAAATACATTTACAGGAGGAACATATGCCAGTTAATAACAACAATAATAACAGACCAATAGATTTAGGAGAAATTTACGGTTTTACCTCTATGAATGAAGTAAGTGACAGTGTTAATGATATTACTGCTTTAGGAATTCCTATTCCATCACTTGAGCAAATTGCAGCATATAATCAGGCATCGAGGGTTCCGGGTTTTAGCGAAGAGGAATTCATTGCAAGCTTCGGAACTAACCAACCAATTCAAAACATACCTCAATCCTCATTTCAGAACAGTGCTGCAGCAACAACAGCACCTCAGAATAATGAATTATTATCAAATGCAATGATGCCGGACTTATCACAAATGTATTCTCCCATAACTCAACAAGATATTGAAGAAACTCCCACACCGGCAAATACAATAGGACCGGCAATTGCAGAACTTCCGATAACATCAAATCAAAATAATAATCAGAATATCACAAATGAATCTTTAGGAGTAGCCATTAGCGACTTTTCAAATCCATATCCCGTAACACCTGAAAGCATTCAGTTTATGAACGGATTTATCAGAACACAGGTAGGAAGAAGAGTAAGCGTTGATTTCCTTGTAGGTTCAAATAATATGGTTACCAAAACAGGATTTCTGTTGGGTGTAGCCACAAACTATATTTTAATTAATGAATTAGATACAGATGATATAACCGTCTGTGATTTTTATAATATTAAGTTTATCAGAATTTTCTATTAAATTAAATCTGCAATAATATAATTTGATACTAAAAAGCCTTTTCCGGTCAGATTAATTCCATTTTCAGAAAAATTGATAAATCCGTTTCTTTCATAAAGCTTAGCTTTGCTTATGATATTTCCGCTGATTTTTTTAGAAAATCTTTTTTCGAAATCCTTAAAATTAATGCCTTTTGCAAGTCTTAAATTAAGCATAATATATTCTTTTTCATCACCGCCGAAGCCGTCCTCAGTAATGTTATTATTATAAAAATCTTTAAAGCTTCTGGGATAGTAAAATCTTTTTCCGTTGAAGAATGAGTGGGCAGAAGGTCCGATACCAATATACTCCTCACATTCCCAATAGGTCAGGTTGTGTCTGCTTTCAAATCCCTTTTTAGAAAAGTTTGATATTTCATATTGATAATATCCTGCTTTTTCTAATTCTTCACAGGCGAGCAAGTATAAATCCGCCTGTGCATCGCTGTCGGGTATATTAAGGCTTGACTGATTTTTATAAAAGGGAGTATTTTCTTCAACTTTTAAAATATAAGCGGAAATATGTTCAACATTGCAGTCTTTACAGAATTTTATTGATTTTGTAAGACTGCTTTTTGTTTGCTTAGGAATACCCAGCATTAAATCAAGAGATATATTTTTAAAACCGTCATTTTGTGCTTTTTTTATAACACTTTTAACCTCTTCACTTGTATGCTCTCTGTTAAGAAATTTAAGTTCTTCATCGTTTGCAGACTGCATACCGAAAGACAGTCTGTTAAAACCTGTTTTAAGGAGTTTTTTAAAGTCAATAGAATCAGAATATGTAGGGTTAAGCTCAGTAGTAATTTCAGCATTTTTTTCAACAGTAAAATTTTTATAAACCGCTGAAAGTAATTTGCAAAGATTATCAACACCCAGCATATTTGGCGTTCCTCCGCCAAAATAAATTGATGTTATTACTCTATCTGTTTTATTGCCCCAGTATTTTATTGATTTTAAAAGCTCATTTGTATAAAAATCAATATCTTCACTGTTTTTAGTTTTGCTGAAAAAATCACAATAGGGGCATTTTTTATTGCAAAAAGGTATGTGAATATATAAGCCTAACTTTGTATTCATAGAAAACTCCTTATAAAGGGGCGGGGCAGAAACGAAAGTTTCTGCCCCGAATTTGGAAAGTATTTGATAAAATAGAAAAAATCAATTTATATCTTTAACAGTAGATTAACATATATTTAC
>JAFLSJ010000052.1 GCA_022511005.1 Ruminococcus sp. | reverse complement strand
CTCTGAAAACATTGATTTTACTGGATTTCTCCATGTTTTCTTATTAGGAGGCAACACAGTGCTAACTTCTTTTTGTGTCTTCTGTTGATAACGATTGCAAGAACAAACGCTGTAATACCCATTAATGATATTATAGTTCCCGGAATATATCCCTTTGGAATATAGCTTAATTTAATTGTATGCTCACCCTTCGGAAGCTCAAAAGCTATCATTGCGGCGCCTACAGGAGTAATATTTGTTAATACACCGTCAACATAAGCGCTCCAGCCTTCCTCGTACGGAACAGACGCATAGAATAATCCGCCGTCTCCCGCATCAATTGTGCCTTCCATAGATGAATCTGTGAGTTTGGTAGTCGTCATATAATGCTCTTTTAAAACATTATAGCCTTTTTCAAATACATCTTCATTAAATTTAGCTACATAAACCTGTGCCGAACCTTGTGCTCCTTCATCAAGGTCTAACGCAAGGGAAAGCTGATCCCCCTTACTGTACTGTCCCAAAGACATAATATAGGGTCTTTTTATATAAATTGTACCGCCCTGCTGAACACTATTCTTTAATACCTTTAAATCATCCGCGCTTGTATTTTTAATTAAAACGTAAGCATAGTAATATCCTGTTTCATCAATATTATAGTTCCACTGCAGGTGGGGCGATACACTGCTATCCTTACAGCTGAAATTGTAATTTCCGTATGATGTTTTATTAACAGGGAATTGCTCATAATCTGTATGACTTTGAGTAGATACCTGAATAGGTGTGTAAACCTCTTCGTTTATGCCTGTTGCAAGCTTAAAGAAGTTGCCCTGCTGTTCAATGGGATTGTACGTATCTTCGGCTGTTGTATAGTTCCAATTTAAAAGATCCTTTTCTGTCATTAATCCCATTGGTATATATTTGTTATTTTCAAGCAATTTAACATTACTGCTTGAATAAACATCGTTATAAGAATATGTGTTTTTGTAATTTCCGTCACGGGCAATTAAATATTTAAGATTAAAGAATAAATCAGCTATTGGGGAGCTTTCTGCATAAGTATAGCGGTTACCGCTCTGCCAGCCCATAAGACCAAAGTTCTCCATAAATATTGTTGTGGACTCATTAGCCATTGAGTTGAACATTGAAATACCGTGGTAATGGTTCAATGCACCGTCGTTGAGCGTTTGGGTACTGGTCATCTCAGTCCTCCAAAGCTCGGTGGTATCCTTTTCTCTTTCCTTCATATACTCAATGACATTTGCCGTATTCTCTTCTCCTCTGGGATATTCTGCCGTACCTGTAACAGTTGTTGTTTTTACGCCGATATATCCTGTTGCAGACGCTTCCGCCAAAACTACCAGAATCAACACTGCGGACATAACCTGTTTAGGGATAAGCCTTTTTGTATAAAGAAGCATTATTAAAATAATTATCGCACCGAGTACGGCTGTTCCGATAATAGAGAAATCCTCCTGTATTCCGATAGAAATAAGAATTATTACCATAGTACCAAGGGCAGCAAGAATGATATCCAGATAATTTGCAAAATCTATTACCATAAATGCCCTGAATGCCATTACAATAAGCACAAAGCTGAATAAATAGCTGAAACGGTACGGAATCATATTTGTAAAATGGAAGCCGTGCCAGATATAATCAAGCTGACGGATAATAAAGCTCATAGTAAAGAACAATAAAAGACCTGAGCATACAAGCTTTTCTCTTAGCTTGATTTTTTTGCAGGCAAGAAATACTATTGCCAAAACCAGCGAGATTGAGCCGCAGGCTATATTTGGCAGAGCGTATGCGTCTTTAGTATTAGGCTCAATAAATGAAAGGGTGTTTGTGATAACCTTTCTTACAGCGTCAAGAGTCCCCATAAAGTCATTGGGAGAGCCGATATTTATTCTATAAGTTGTGGGGAATGTACTCGAGCTTGCATGTGTTCCCTGCAAAGCAAAAAATGCAGGAAGCATTAAAAATGCCGTAATGGAAAGTGCCATTGCAGAAAACCCTGCAATTTTCAAAAGACTCATAAAGAATTTTCGGGGGCCTTTCCAATTGCAAATCCAGTATGCTATATAAATCAAAGCAACAAAAATACAGGTAAACAAGCCTATATAGTAATTTGCCAAAACAGAAAGTGCTAAGGTGATTACATAAACCTTAAACTTACCTTCTCTTAAAAGTGCAACCGTTCCCATTGCTACCAAAGGAGTTAATGCAACTGTATCAAGCCAGATAGTGTTCCAATAATATCCCATAAAGAATGAGCAAACCGAGAATAATATTGAGAACATTAAAAGAGAATAATCGTTCTTTTTAAATGTATAACGCAGGAATATTGACATAAACATTCCTGCAAGAGCAATTTTTGTAACAACGCTGAATGCTAAAAATTCTCTTAACCATTCATTTCGAATGAACACAGACAAAAAGTTCATCGGGCTTGCAAGATAATAGGAACCAAGTGCAAAATAGTTTGTTCCCGCACCTACCGACCATGAATAAAACAGCGATTCGCCTGCTTTAAGTTTATCCTGATAATCTGCTAAAAAAGGATAGTACTGATGCCAAAGGTCTGTAACGAGAATTTGCTTATCACCGAATGGAGAAACTTTCATTATTCCAAAGGCAACCGTCATAATTATAAACGGAATTAAAAAGGACATAAGAATATATCTGTTTTTATAAAGAAATCCTATAAAGCCCTTTTTCTCTTCCCATTTATGCTGTTCTGCCGCTATTTTTTGTAAAGTAGCTGTTGACATAAATGTTTAACCTCCTATATATTTTTTCACGTATTTGTTAAACCGATTTGCATAATATAACAGGTATATTTTAACACGAATTACCATTAAGGTAAATAATATTTTGTAAAAATTTTAAAAAAATAGACTTTTGTATAAATGTTTGTTATAATTAACTTAATATTAACTATAAAAGGTGATATTATGACTACTATCGACATTGTTGTCCCCTGTTATAATGAAGAAGATGGACTTGAACATTTCGTTCTTGAAACAAACAAAGTAATAGATACCCTGCCCGAATATGATTTCAGATATATTCTTGTAAATGACGGAAGCCGTGATAAAACATATCTTGTTATGAAACAGCTTTCCGATACATTCAGTAATGTTAAATATATCTCATTCTCAAGAAATTTCGGAAAAGAGGCGGCTATGTATGCAGGACTTCAAAACAGCACCGCTGATTATGTAATTGTTATGGACGCGGATTTACAGCATCCGCCTGCAGTTTTCCCTCAGCTTATAGACGCTGTTATTAATGAAGGCTATGACTGCTGTGCAACAAAGCGAGACGAAAGAGAAGGCGAAGGCGTACTAAGGGGAGTTTTCTCCAAGCTTTTCTTTAGACTTTCCAATAGACTTACGGATGTTTCTATGCCATACGGCGCTATGGACTATCGCATTATGAGCAGGCAGATGGTTGATTCTATTCTTGAATTAAGCGAGGTTCAGCGTTTTTCAAAGGGAATTTTCTCATGGGTCGGATTTAAAACAAAATGGATTTCCTTTAAAACGGTTGAGCGTCAGCTGGGAAAAACCACATGGAAATTTTCAAGTCTTTTTAAATATGCTATCGACGGTATTGCCTGTTTTTCCGTTGCTCCCTTAAGATTTATTGCCGTAATGGGCGCAATTATAAGCGGCGGCGCTTTACTTTATATTTTAATTACCTTAATTCAGACTATTATTTTCGGTATAGAAACTCCCGGTTATGTAACGCTTTTGTGTGCAGTACTGTTTTTAGGCGGAATTATGGAATTTTCAATTGGTATTGTGGGAGAATATATAGGAAGAATTTATATGGAAACAAAAAACAGACCTATATATATAGTTCACAAAACCAATCTTGATGAAATTAAAAACAAAAAGGATTCTTAATAATGAAAAATTTTTTTAAACAATTTTTTGATATAAAGTTCTGGAAATTTCTTATGGTTGGTATTTTAAATACCATTGTAGGAATGGGACTTCAGTTTCTTTTCTTCAACCTGTTAGGTTGGGATGAATGGGTTTCTTCAATTTCAGGCTATATTATAGGAAGTATTTTAAGCTACTTCTTAAATAAATATTTCACTTTCAAAAACAAAGAAAAAGGCTGGAAGCCTATTGCAAAGTTTGCTTTAAATATTGCAGTATGCTATACCCTTGCCTACGGAATAGCAATTCCTTTAATAAGATGGATTTGCGTTTCCAATAGTATAACAATGTTCGGCTGGACTGTTGATACGTTTGCAGGTAATGCCTCAATGCTTGCAGGCTCCTGTCTGTTTGTTGCATTTAATTATATCGGACAGAGATTCTTTGCTTTTAAAGAGAAGAACAATTAAAGCTTTGATATAATTGTAGGGACAACCGCAAGGGTTGTCCCTACAATGTTTTCTGAACGCTGCTGTGAATAGTAGGGGCGACCCTTGCGGTCGCCCCTACAATTATACAGAAAACTTTTTTGTGAAAACTGCTTTCTTTTATATTATTTTTTCTGCACCGATTAATGCTTCCGCTGCAATTTTCATTCCAAGGCAAAATCCGTCACAAAAAGCTTGTTCGTTGGTTAAAAATGAATAATCTTCGAAAGAGTGATTATATTTTTCAAAAATTTCCTGTTGCTTTTCATTAAGATTTGCTTCAAAATTTTCACAGTTATCCTCAACTAATCTGGCAAGTTGCTTTATTTGCAGATTATTTATCCCTGAATATTCAACGGGTTTAAGCTCTCCTTTCCAAAGTTCTGCAATAGTTTTTGTCATTTTTATCACCTCAACACTATTTTACTATCATTTGATAGTAAAGTCAAGTATATTATTTATTTATAGAGTATATTTTTTGTGAGGTGATTTTATGTATTACCCGCGATTAAAAGATTTGCGAGAAGATAAAGATTTAATGCAAAAGGAAATTGCAGAAATATTGGGTATAGACCAAAGGGTTTACAGCAACTATGAAACAGGAAAAAGAGAAATTCCAACAAGACTTTTGATTATACTTGCTGACTTTTACAATACTACAACAGATTATATTTTAGGAAGATCAAACAAACCAAATTAATTATACAAAATACATTTTACAAACAAAAAACGGACAGCTAATCTGTCCGTTTTTTATGTTAATTTTACATTTCGGTTATCATTTCGTCAACTGTTTTTCCCGGAGGAATCATCGGCAGAACATTCTCATCAGGGCTTATTCTGCAATCGATTAAAACAGGTTTATTAAGTGAAAATGCCTTTTCAAGAGTCGGCTTAATTTCCTCAGGTGTGTTAATTCTTAATCCGTCAATGCCGAAAGCGTTTGCAAGAGCAACAAAATCTGTGGCACGTTTGGGGTCTGTCTGAGAAAAACGGTTTTCATAGAAAAGCTTTTGCCATTGTCTTACCATACCTAAAACAGTATTGTTCATAACAATGATTACTACAGGTAAATTATAGCTTTTCATTGTTACAAGCTCGTTTAAATTCATATGGAAACTGCCGTCACCTGTAAAGAGAATAACTCTTTTATCAGGGAACGCACACTGTGCTCCTATTGATGCACCCATACCGAAGCCCATTGTTCCCATACCGCCTGATGTAAGCAGGGTTCTGGGATTTTCAATCTCTGCATACTGTGCAATCCACATCTGATGTTGTCCTACATCTGTTGCAATAATATCGGTATTGGCTTTAAGCTCATTTACTGCGCTTATTACAGAATGAGGATGTACATATCCGTCTGCTTTGTCTGTGTTTAACTGTTTTTCTGTTTTCCAGATATTTAACTGTTCAATCCAGTCTGAATGGTTAAGCTGAGGCATATTTTCCGAGAGCTCAGATAAAATATGCTCCATATCACCGATAACATAGCTGTCAACAGCTACATTTTTGCCGATTTCTTTCTTATCAATATCAAGGTGAATAATATCAGCCTGTTCGCCGAATCTTTCTCTGTCCCCTGCTACACGGTCTGAAAATCTTGCACCGCAGGCAATAATTAAATCGCATTGTGCAGTAGCCATACCGGTTTCGTATCCGCCGTGCATACCTATATTACCCATACAAAGTGGATGGCTTGCAGGAATACAGCCAAGTCCCATAAGTGAACAGCATACAGGTGTATCTATAAGCTCGGCAAACTTTTGGAATTGTTCAGCTGTATTACTGCTGATAATTCCTCCTCCTGCATAAATAATAGGTTTTTTAGCTTTTTTAATAAGCTCCTGTGCCTTTTGTACCGATTCTTTATCTGCAATCTTTACAAACTCTCTAAGCTTTGGCTGTGTTTTTTCAAATTCACACTTATTTGCAGTAACATCTTTTGGAACGTCTACAAGTACAGGTCCTTTTCTGCCCTCGTTTGCAAGAATGAATGCCTTTCTTATTGTATCAGCTAAATCCTCTACCTTTTCAACAAGAAAACTGCCCTTCGTAATAGGCTTTACAATATCTACAATGTCAACCTCCTGAAAAGAGTCTCTGCCAAGCTGGTCTGTTGTAACATTGCCTGTAATTGCAACAACGGGAATACTGTCAATATGAGCGGTTGCAATACCTGTAACGATATTTGTAGCGCCGGGGCCTGAGGTTGTAATTACAACACCTGTTTTGCCGGTTGCTCTTGCGTAGCCGTCTGCTGCGTGAGAAGCACCCTGTTCGTGTGCCGTTAAAATATGCTTGATTTTATCGCTGTATTTATACAATGCGTCGTATGTATTAAGCGCTGCTCCTCCGGGATAACCGAACACGGTATCGACACCCTGCTCTATTAAACATTCACATATAATTTCTGCGCCTGTAAGCTGCATATCCAAAATCCTTTCCCTTGTATTTCATTACATTGAAAAATAATAAAAAAACTTCGTCTCAACAAGAGACGAAGGAAACTATGCGGAACACTTTTCGTTTTCTTACATCTAATTCATAAAATATTTTACATAATAATAAAGGGATTGTCAATACTTGAAATAAGAAAAATACGGGCTTTATGCAAATTTAAGGAGTATTTCAAGGAGTGATTTAATTGAAAAATCTGCCCTCCTCAGCAGAGACAATTTTTTGCGTATATTTGGTTCTTCTTTATTTTGCATATACAGGCTTGTTTTTTCTTGTTTTTATATTGGGTTTTATTAATTTAATTGTTTACATTATTATTGAGGTTTTCGGGCTTTTAGTATATTGTGTCTTTAATTTTATACTTTTGAAAAAATACTACAAGGGTTATAAATACTCCTGCTCCGTAAAAGGAGTATCTATTATGAAAGGTTATCTTTTAAAGAGAAAAATCACCGTATTAAAAGATAAAGTGCTTTATACTGAAATTTATTCCAACCCCTTGCAAAGGCATTTTTCTCTTTGTTCGTTAGGTATTTTCTGTGCAGGAACAGGAAAGGTACTTTTAAGTCAGATATACGGTATTGACGCAATTAGAATCAGGGAGGCGCTTTGTGAAAAAAGAAATTAAATGCAGTTATTTTGAGGCTGTTTATCTTTGCAGAGCGTATATTCCTTTAGCCTTTTTATCAATGCTCCCCTCAATAATTTTTAAACCCGAGGACGCAATTACCGCAGTTTTTGCTTATGGATTTAATCTTTTGCTTTTTCTTGCAATTTTTATTTACGGTGTTGTGAGAGTAAAAAACAAAAGGCTGTTTAACATACCCGAAAAGGAGTTATTAAGGTTTAACAGCGGAATTATTGAGAAACGAAAAGTGTATTTTTCTAAACCCTGCGTTAAATCTGCAATAATTGAAAAAAGCATTTTATCATGGTTTTTTAACAGCGAAAAAATAATACTTAACACAGGCTCCCGAACAGGCGACAACGGCAACATAACAATGTTTATATCAAGACGTCTTGAAAGTCTTTTTATATCTTTGTTTTACGGAGAGACCGGCAGTTTTTATACTGTCTATAAAGCTAATATTTTCAGGGTATTTTTAATGGCACTTTCAAGCTCCAATGCCTTTGCGGGAGTTGTAATTTTTATTCCATTTTTAAACAAAACAGAAGAGCTTTTCGGACAAAAATACAAAGAACTTATAAGGTCAAGCATTGATTTTTCTCCTTATATACAAGATATAGGCGTCCCTCCCATTGCCGCCGCAATTACAGGAATTTTAATTGCAGGTCTTATAATTTCCGTTATTTCTGTTATGTTTAGCTACGGTTTTCTTGAGGTTAAAAAATCAAGGGAAAACGACAGTATTTTAGTAAAAAGGGGCGTTATCCAGAAAAATATTTTTGTAGCCTCAGCTCAAAAAATAGTTGCTTATCAGACAAAGCAGAGTATTCTAATGAGTCTTTTAAAAATATGCACTGTGAATTTCTTTGCCTGCGGTCAGCATAGAGAAAACGGCAACAAAAGAGTTATTGTACCTGCGGTAAGCAAAAAAAGAGTTGAAGACTTTTTTAAGTTAAATTTAGAAAAAAGCAGGTATATTGAAACTCCGCCAAGTTTTTCTCTTAAGGCTTATTTGTATTTTCCTGCAATGTGGCTTACTCTTGTTGGTGTTTCCTGTATAGTTTGCTTTTTTCTGAATTTTGATATCTCTCCCTTTTATCCTATTATTATATTTCTGTTTTTTATTTTTTTCGTTTATTTTGTAATGCGTATTGTTGCTCACAAAAAAGCTTTTCTTTATGCCGATAAAGGAAAGGCTATAATTTCTTTTTATAAAAGAATGAGCTTTACCAAAACACTTATACCTATATCAAAAATTCAGGGTATAGAAATCACCCAAAGCATTTTTCAGCGTTACAGAAACCTTTGTAATATAAATGTTTATGTTTACAGCGAAAATAAAAGGTGCTTTAAAATAAAGCACCTTAAACTTTCATCAGGTATGAAGTTTTCAAAAATTATAAATCATACTATTGGGGATTAGTATGATACTCTCTTATAAAAAATGTCATTGCTTTTATAGACTTCTCACTTGCAAGGTTTTTGAATTTATTGAAATCCATAAAATCATTTTGGTTTATATCATCTGAAATACAGCGTAAAATTCCAAAGGGAACTCCGTTTCTGTAACAAACCTGACCAACGGCTCCGCCTTCCATTTCACAGGAATCTGCACCGAATTTTTCGCCGATTTCAAGTCGTTTTTCCTTGGCCTCAACAAATGTATCTCCTGTTGCAATTCTTCCAAAAATAGTCTTTGTTTTCTTGAGTGTTGAGCAGGCCTTAAATAAACAGTTGCTTACCTTTTTGTCTGTTTCTATAGATATTTTTTTCTCATCGTTAAACCATATTTCTCCCGGAGGGTCTCCCATTGCAGTGCCGTCCATATCGTGCTGAACAACATCCCTTGCTATTACAACATCGCCAATGCTGATTTTATCATTCAACGCTCCCGAAATACCGCTGTTTATAATTACATCAGGCTTAAATAAATCTATCATTGCCTGCGCACAAATTGCCGCATTTACCTTGCCTATTCCGCACTCTACGGCAACAACGTCTCTGCCGCTTATAATACCCTTTATAAAGTCCATTCTTGCGTATGTAACCTTTCCAGGGCTTGACATTAATTTTTGAATCCCCTCAACCTCAATTTTTAACGCACAAATAATTCCTATCATTTTAAAACCCCTTTCTGTTTTATATTAATCTTTTTATATTTTAAAGGTAAATTTCGCCAAATTTTGGCGGTGATAAAGGGCTTTGCCAACCCTATAATTATAATAAAGCATTTCTCAAAGTTTGTAGGGGACGATGCCTACATCATCCCAAAAGGGTTCAAAGGGCGGGCTGATGTGGGCATCAGCCCCTACAATTATACAGAAAACTTTTTTGTGAAAACTGCCTCCCTCTGATGAGGGAGGTGGCAAAGCAAAGCTTTGCCGGAGGGAGAGACTATGAGAGAATAGTAGTAAAATAATATATTTATT
>JAFLSJ010000051.1 GCA_022511005.1 Ruminococcus sp. | reverse complement strand
TACAGATGAAGCCCTTGCAATCTTAAAGACAAAGAAAAAAGGCAATTATAATGTTGTTCAGATTGATCCCGATTATGTTCCTGAAGAAATAGAGCATAAAGATGTATTTGGAATTACTTTTGAGCAGGGCAGAAATAACCTGAAAATAGACGAAGAATTCTTAATGCAGAATATTATCACAGACAATAAGAATTTAACAGATGAGGCAAAGCGTGACCTTTTAATTGCGCTTATTACATTAAAGTATACTCAGTCAAACTCAGTTTGTTATGCAAAAGACGGACAGGCTATCGGCGTAGGAGCAGGTCAGCAGTCAAGAATACACTGCACACGCCTTGCAGGAAATAAAGCAGATATCTGGTATTTAAGACAGCATCCGAAGGTAATGTCACTTGACTTTGTTGATAATATCCGCCGTCCTGACAGAGATAACACAATTGATGTTTATATTTCCGATGATTACGAAGATGTACTTGCAGAGGGAATATGGCAGCAGTTCTTTAAAACAAAGCCCGAGCCGTTAACAAGAGAAGAAAAGAAAGAATGGCTTAAAACCCAAAGCGGAGTTTCTTTAGGTTCAGACGCATTCTTCCCATTTGGAGATAACATTGAAAGAGCTAAAAAGAGCGGTGTAGAATTTATAGCACAGCCGGGCGGCTCAATTCGTGATGATAATGTAATTGATACCTGCAATAAATACAATATGACAATGTGCTTTACAGGTATCAGACTTTTCCACCATTAATCTGTTATTAATAGAAAAAGGTGAATAATATGAACATTTTAATGATTGGCTCAGGCGGCCGTGAACACGCATTAATTAAAAAGCTGCTTGAAAGCCCAAAATGCACAAAGCTTTACTGTGCTCCCGGTAACGGCGGTATTTCCAAAGATGCAGAGCTTGTAAACATTTCCGTAATGGATAAAGAAAAAATGGTTGAATTTGCAAAGGAAAATGCAATTGACCTTGTTTTCGTAGCTCCTGACGACCCTCTTGCAGACGGTATGGTAGACGCTTTTGAAGAAGTAGGGATTCGTGCATTCGGTCCCAATAAAAAAGCGGCTGTAATTGAGGCATCAAAGGTTTTCTCAAAAGACCTTATGAAAAAATATAATATTCCTACAGCTATGTATGAAACCTTTGATAATTCTGTAAAGGCAATAGAATTTATAGAAAAAAATAATACTTATCCGATTGTAATTAAGGCTGACGGTCTTGCTTTAGGAAAAGGCGTAATTATTGCTAAAGACTTTGAAGAAGCAAAAGAAGCAGTTACCTCAATTATGGAGGATAAAAAATTCGGCGAATCAGGCAATCATATTGTTGTGGAAGAATTTTTAACAGGCCCTGAGGTTTCCGTGCTTGCATTTACAGACGGTAAATGCGTTAAACCTATGGTAAGCTCAAAAGACCATAAGCGAGCTTATGATAATGACGAGGGCTTAAATACAGGCGGTATGGGAACGATTAGTCCAAACCCTTATTATACAGATGAAGTTTCAAAGGTTTGTATGGATACAATTTTTGTACCTACAATTGAGGCGATGAATAAAGAGGGAAGACCCTTTAAAGGCTGTCTTTATTTCGGACTTATGATTACTCCAAACGGTCCAAAGGTAATTGAGTATAACGCTCGTTTCGGTGACCCTGAAGCACAGGTAGTGCTTCCAAGGCTTGATACCGATTTGGTAGATATATGTGAAGCTGTAATAGACGAAAAACTCTCAGACCTTGAAATCAAATGGAAAGATGGTGCAGCGGCTTGTGTAGTTATTGCAAGCGGCGGTTACCCTGTTGCTTATGAAAAGGGCAAAGAAATTTCAGGACTGGACGAAAACGGTCAGCTTGACGATGTAATAGTTTACCATGCAGGAACTAAGTTTGAAAACGGTAAATTCCTTACAAACGGCGGAAGAGTTTTAGGAGTAACAGCAGTAGCTGAAAATCTGGATAAAGCTCTTGAAAAAGCCTATAATGCAGTATCAAAAATTAAATTTGATGATATGCATTACAGAAAGGACATAGGCAGAACAAAATAAAAAACAAAAAATCTAAAAGATTTAAAGTCCGGATTTTCACAGTCCGGACTTTTTTTATTTGCTGATTAGGTGTTTTTACATCTGTAATCGGTACAAGTTTTGCATATATCTTCAAGGCAACACATCATATAATCACATTCATCACAACAGCATTCTATATAATTTCCGCTTTTGTCCTTATGTTCTCCATTTCCGGGACAATCAGATCCTTTATTACCGGGTATTAACTCAATTCCTGTAACATCAATTATCATATTAGACCTCCTGAAAGCTACATATAGACTATTACATTATATAATGTAATAGTCTATATGTAAAGTGTAATAATAAGATATTATCTCATTAAAATATAAGTTATGGAGAAATATCTTATGATAAAATTAAATGTATTGAATTTATTAGAGAAAAACGGTAAAACAAAATATTGGTTATACAAGCAGCTTGGAATGAGTTATCAGAATTTCAGCAAAATGATAAACAATCAGACAAAGTCGATACGCTATGAAAATATTGAAACACTTTGTTTGCTATTAAACTGTACTCCAAATGAGCTTTTTGAAATAAAAGAAATATAAAAATACTTTTATAATGCTCTGTTATTGCGCTAAATTTTACGACTTTGGGAGCAAAAACATCAGCCCCTATCATTATAAAAAATATTAATTCTAACAAAAAGCCGTCTTACATTTGTAAGACGGCTTCTTTTAACTTGCGTTTTTAATTTCTAATCTCAATCTGTCAGAAATCATTGCAATAAATTCGCTGTTTGTAGGCTTACCTCTGTCGTTATGGATAGTATATCCAAAGTAAGAGTTAAGCACCTCAACATCGCCTCTGTCCCAAGCTACTTCAATAGCATGTCTTATTGCTCTTTCAACTCTTGAAGAAGTGGTGCTGTATTTTTTAGCAACAGAAGGATAAAGCTGTTTTGTAACAGCATTAATAATGTCAGGTTTTTCAATTGACATAATAATCGAATCTCTCAAATAATGATAGCCCTTAATATGAGCAGGAACGCCGATTTCATGCAAAATAGAAGTAACCTTAATTTCAAGACCAAAGCTGTCAAAATAACTTACCGCATTATTATTTTGAACATTACCTTTAACCATTTTTGAAAATCTTTGAGCGAGTTGATTTACGTTGTAAGGCTTTAAGACAAAGTAAGTTGCTCCGCAAGACATAACTTCTCTTTCAAGTACAGAACTGTGAAAAGAAGAAAAAACAACAAACTCCGGCATTTTACAGTCTTTTTTCTTAATGGAATTCATTACGCCGATAGCGTCGAGCCTCGTCATAAATAAATCCATTAAAACGATGTCAGGTTGTTCAGCGATAATTTTTTCACACAAAACTTCGCCATCTCTTTGACAGAAAATCGGGAGTATATTATTACTCTCCAAAACTTTAATGTCGTTTTGCGAATATTCTACCGCATCTTCTGTAATAATAAGTTTGATTCTGTTATCCATTGTAAGATCCCCCAGTTTTTTATTTGTTGTAATCATAATACCACATAAAATAAAAATTGGCAATAGTTTCCGTAAAAATTTTTTTAAAAAATTGGAAAATCTTGTTATTAAATTAAATTATCCTGCTTTTTCATACAATATATTGTGTTTTGTCTCAAAATTCGATTTCATATTCTCAACTATTACACAATATCCCTTATTCGGCTCATTTACAAACACATGATTTATAACTCCAACTAATTTTCCGTTCTGAACAACAGGGCTTCCGCTCATTCCCTGAACAATGCCTCCTGTTTTGTTAAGGAGCTCTTTGTCGGTAATTTCAATTACGAAGTTTTTGTTTGTTTTATCACTTGTGTCACCAATGCTTATAATCTGTGCGTCAAATTTTTGAACTCCGCTGTCGTCAATTGTAGAATAAAAAACAGCGCTTCCGGTTTTTAATTCATTTTTTTCTGCGATTTCAAGTTTTGGCTTATCAGAGCTTATGCTGTTGAATTTTCCGTAAATGCCAAGCTCGGTGTTAAGACTTATATCTCCGATATTTTTTTCAGTTAAATAACCGTTTAAAGTACCTGCATTGCCGCTTGTACTTTTAGATATTCCGTTAATTTCAGCACTTACGACTTTTCCGCTTTCAAAAGGCATAAGCTCCTTTGTGTCAACGTCGCATATTCCGTGACCAAGTGCGGCATAGGTCATATTATCACAGTCGTAATAGGATATAGTTCCAATTCCTGCACAGCTATCCCTTACCCATGCGCCTATTTTATACTTATTGTCATTACAAAGTTTCGGAGTAACATCAAGACAGATTTCTTTATTATTTCTTATAACTTTCAGTTTTATTTTATTTCCTTTTGAATTTTCAATGATTTTCTCAAATTGATCATTACTGGATATTTCTTTGTTGTCAGCCACAATTATATTATCGTTAACTCTCAGTCCTGACTTTATGGCAGGACATACTTTTTCATTTTTACAGATAAATTCTTCAAGTTTTACAATCAATGCGCCTTTGGTAAACATTTTTATACCAAATGCTTCGCCGCCTAAATAAACATAATTCTTGTTATTGTTTTCTGCGGCATAAGCGTACGCAGTGCTTGCAAAAATAAAACTAAAGCAAATTAAAAACACAGTGGCAACTTTAGTGCATTTGTAATAATTCCTCAAAATTTCACCTTCTTTCTGTTGCCGCTATTATTTTGTGTTATAATGGTGTATAATAAAGTGGTAATTAAATTTGCCTGTTTAAATTTGTATTAACAATTTGATTTTTTAAGATAAAACGATTTTAAATGCTTTTATTTAACAAACTTGCCAAGGAGGTTCTTGTATGGATAAAGAAAAGGTTTATTCTGCTTCTTTAAACGATAAACAGGTTCTTGACCGAATAAACAGCGGAAAAGTCAATATAGATTCATCACTTCCTACAAAATCTATAAAAAGAATATTTTATGATAACATAGTTACACTATTTAATATTATAAACATAATTTTATTTTTACTTTTAATACTTGTGGGCTCATATAAAAATTTACTGTTTATGGGAGTTATTGTATGTAATACAGCAATCGGAATTTTTCAGGAGATCCGTTCAAAAAGCTCGGTGGATAAGCTTTCCATTCTCGTATCAAAAAAGGTTAAAGCAATCAGAAATAAAAAAGAAACAGAAATCCCAATAGACGATATAGTTTTAGATGATATTATTTATTTAAGCCGAGGCAGTCAAGTGCCCTCTGATTGTATTATAATTTCAGGCTCGGTTTATGCAAACGAAAGCCTGCTTACAGGTGAATCCGATACAATTTTAAAATCAGAAAACGCTCAGCTTTTTTCAGGCAGTTTTATTTCATCAGGTGAATGTTATGCTAAAGTAAATAAAGTCGGCGCAGATAATTATGCTTCAAAAATTCACTCAGAAGCAAAATACATAAAAAAAGTAAACTCGGAAATTATGAATACACTTAAAAAAATTATAAAAGTATGTTCAATAATAATTTTCCCTGTAGGTGTAGCATTATTCTGTGCAAAATTTTTTACAGACGGATTTTCAATGCAGGAGTCGGTAGTAAGTACAGTAGGTGCATTAATCGGAATGATTCCCGAAGGACTTGTACTTTTAACAAGCTCTGTTCTAGCGGTGTCGGTAATTCGTTTAACACAAAGCAAAGTGCTTGTTCAGGAGTTTTATTGTATAGAAACTTTAGCCAGAGTAGATGTACTTTGCCTTGATAAAACAGGAACGATTACCTGTGATGAAATGGAAGTTACAAGACTTCATAGCTTTATAGAAGACGAAGAAGAAATTAAGCTTGCTTTAGGTTCAATTTCCCAAAATACGCAGGATGATAATTCCACAATACGCTCAATAAAGGAATACAGCAGAAATTTTAATTCTTTAAAATCAAAAAAAATCATTCCCTTTTCATCCGATAAAAAATGGTCGGGAGCAATTTTTGAAAACGGTATCTCTTATGTAATCGGTGCAGGTGAGTTTGTATTCAAAGATAAACAAAAGTATAAAAATGTATTTGATGCTATTTATTCAATAAATGAGCCTGTGCGAATATTGTCACTTGCAAGAATTAATAGAGAAATCACACCGGAAGATAATCTGGAAGATGCAATTCCATTAGGTTTAATACTTATTAAAGATAAAATCCGCAGTAACACTAAAGAAACAATAGGATATTTTATGGAACAGGGTGTAAATCTGAAGGTGATTTCAGGCGACGGTGTGAATACTGTATTAAATATTGCAAAGGAAGCAGGAGTTGAGGGAGCAGATTTAGCAGTAGACGCAACTACTCTTACAACAGATGAAATGGTAGCCGAAGCGGCTGAAAAATATAATGTATTCGGCAGAGTAACGCCTCAGCAAAAGAAAATTCTTGTTAAATCCTTGCAGAAAAACGGACATACAGTAGCTATGACAGGCGACGGCGTAAACGATGTTCTTGCATTAAAAGAGGCTGATTGTTCGGTAGCAATGGCTTCGGGAAGTGATGCCGCAAGAAATGTAGCCCAGCTTGTTTTGGTAAATAATGATTTTTCATCAATGCCGAAGGTTGTAGCAGAGGGAAGAAGATCAATCAATAATATTCAGCGAAGTGCATCATTGTTTTTGATAAAAACAATTTATTCAATGGTTTTGGCAATAGCATTTATTTTTGTAAGCACACAATATCCCTTTGAGCCTATACAGCTTTCATTTGTAGGAGGACTTACAATCGGACTTCCGTCCTTTGTGCTTGCATTGCAGCCAAACCGTGATAGGATTAAAGGCAACTTCTTTGCAAATATAATTTCCCGGGCAATTCCCGGAGCGTTTGTAATAATACTGAATATATTAGTAACTAACTTTGTGGGGCGTTATATCGGATTCAACGGAGAAAGTATTTCAACAATTGCAGTTTATTTAACAGCCTTTGTAGGACTTTTAATGGTAATCCGCCTGTCAATCCCGTTTAATGCTTTGCGAATAGCTTTAGTATCAGTAATCACAGTCTTACTTTTAGGCGGATTTATATTATTTGGAAATCTATTATCCTTAAGCTGTTTAAATGTAACAGAATGGGTGTTTGCCGCCATATCAGCAGTAGTTTCCTTTGTGATTTTTAATATGATGTATTCAGTTTTTACAAGCCGCACTGCCAAAAGGTTTGTTAACGGAGAAAACTAAAGTTATCAAAGGGGGAATAAAATATAAAAATTATGCTTTATGAGAAATATATTGATTTTTCCAAAATATGTGTTATAATTCTAATAAAGCATATAATTTGAAAGAACTGATTTTATGAAAATCACTTTGCCTGAAAATGTAAATTTAATAATAAATACGCTTACTCAAAAGGGGTTTGAAGCCTATATAGTAGGCGGTTGTGTACGTGACAGTATATTAGGATTAACACCGCAGGATTGGGATATTACGACAGACGCCTTGCCAAATGATATTCTTTTATGTTTTAAAAACTATAAGACAATTGAAACAGGCATAAAACACGGAACAGTAGCGATTGTAATAGATAAAGAAATTTACGAAATCACAACCTATCGTATTGATGGTGATTATAAGGATAACCGTCACCCTGAAAGTGTTGAGTTTTCCGATAAATTGGAATACGATTTAGCAAGAAGAGATTTTACCGTAAATGCAATGGCATATAGCCCAAAAGCAGGCTTAGTTGACTTATACGGCGGAATGGACGACTTAAAATATAAAGCAATCCGTTGTGTAGGACAAGCGGATAAACGGTTTAAAGAAGATGCATTAAGAATTTTGCGTGCTTTGCGATTTGCCTCGGTTTATGATTTTACAATTGAAGTCAATACCTCAAATGCAATTTTTGAAAATGCAAAGCTTTTAAATAATATTTCAAGCGAACGTATAACTGCGGAATTTAATAAGCTGATTTGCGGAAGTTCAGCCTCATATATTTTAAACAGATATAAGAGAGTTATTGAAATATTTATTCCGGAAATTGAGGTTATGTTTAATTTTGACCAGAAAACTCCACATCATAATAAAACTCTGTGGAAGCATACCCTCAGTTCTATGTCACATATAGATAATGATTTGCTTTTGAGGCTAACAATGTTTTTTCACGATATCGGTAAGCCTCTTGCACAAAAATATGATGAAGAAAAAAATCTTTGCCATTATAAAGGTCATAATGTTTTCAGCTGTGCAATAGCTGAAAATGTGATGAAAAGGCTGAGATATTCAAATGAAATGATACATAATACAAAAGAACTTATTTATTATCACGATGTTCGCTGTGGTGATAATAAAAAGCATATAAAAAAAGTCCTCTCCAAAATAGGAGAAGATAAGTTCAGAATGTTATTAAAGGTACAAAGAGCAGATATTCTGGCACAATCATTATATCAGCGTGATAAAAAACTTTCCAGCCTTGCATTATGTGAGGAAACTTTTGAAGAAATTATAAAAGCTCAAGAATGTTTTTCTCTAAAGGATTTAGCAGTAAACGGACGGGATTTAATTCATTTAGGTGTAACAAAGGGAGAAGAAATCGGCAAGACATTAAATACATTGCTTGCCCTTGTAATAGATGGAAAAATTGAAAACGAAAAACAAATTTTGCTTGATAAATCCAAGGAACTGAATAATCTATAAAATAGAATTGCAGCTACAAATGAGAAAAATCAGAGGATTTAATCAAGAAAATTAAAAGTTTTGGTCCAGTTTTTTTCAAAAGCTAATGGGATCAAGGGGCAAAGACCCTTGTCGCCGACAGTGTCGGAGAAATCCTAAAAATAATAAAAAGGGGCGATTTTATCGCCCCTTAATTCTTTATATTCACTCAAATCAAATCCTTGCCGCACCTGTTGCTTTCGCAGCTTCAATAACTGCTTTTGCAACTGCTTTGCCTATTCTCTTATCAAGAGCATCAGGCAAAATATAGTCGGGAGTAAGCTTGTCATCTTCAACAAGACTTGCAATAGCCTTAGAAGCCGCAACTTTCATTTCTTCGTTAATTTCTTTTGCTCTGCAATCAAGAGCACCTCTGAAAATTCCGGGGAAGGCAAGAACATTGTTAATCTGATTTGGGAAATCGCTTCTTCCTGTACCTACAATAGCCGCACCTGCATTTTTAGCAAGGTCAGGCATAATCTCAGGAGTAGGATTAGCCATAGCAAAAATAATCGGGTTTTCTGACATAGATTTAACCATTTCTTCCGATACAACTCCCGGAGCAGAAACGCCCAGGAAAATATCAGCACCCTTCATAGCGTCAGCAAGTGTACCTGTCAGCTTTTCTCTGTTTGTAATGGTAGTCATATATGCTTTTTCGCCGCTTAATCTTTCGTCACCCTCGCAAAGAATACCCTTGCTGTCACAAAGAGTAATGTTTTTAGCGCCCATATTGAAAAGATGCTTAGCAATAGCAACGCCTGCCGAACCGGCACCGTTTAAAACAATTTTAACCTCATCCATTTTTTTGTTTACAAGCTTAAGTGCATTTATAAGACCTGCCGCAACAATAACGGCAGTGCCGTGCTGGTCATCGTGGAAAATAGGAATATCGCAAATTTCCTTTAATTTTCTTTCAATTTCAAAGCATCTGGGAGCGGCAATATCCTCAAGATTAATTCCGCCGAAGCTTCCGCTGATAAGATAAATAGTTCTTACAATTTCATCAACATCTTTGCTTCTAACGCAAATGGGGAAAGCGTCAACATCGCCGAATTCTTTGAATAAAGCACATTTACCTTCCATAACAGGCATACCTGCCTCAGGACCGATATCTCCTAAACCGAGAACGGCAGTACCGTCGGTTACAACAGCAACAAGGTTGTTTCTTCTTGTAAGGGAAAAAGATTTCTCATAATCCTTGTTGATTTCAAGACAAGGCTCTGCAACACCGGGAGTGTAGGCAAGAGATAAGTCCTCGGATGTATTAATAGGAACACGGGTAACGACTTCAATTTTACCGTTCCAATCGTAGTGTCTTTTTAAAGATTCTTCTCTGTAATTCATACTGCATCTCCTTAATTAATTTAAACTTATAATATTATAACATAAAATGCTGTGCGAAGCACAGTAAGCGAACAAAGTTCGCAAAAGGCGACAGCCTTTTTCAATTTATGTTTCAATGTTCTCTCAGGTGTCAAAATCTTTGATTTTGGTAACACCGTGAGGTTATTA
>JAFLSJ010000050.1:7716-10219 GCA_022511005.1 Ruminococcus sp. | reverse complement strand
ATGTTTGCTTTAAAATTCCGCTGTCGTTAATATCGTCAACAAGCTTATAATATGCTAAAATAACTGACAATGCAGATGCCTTTGACAATGCTTCCTCTCCGCCTTTGCAAAAGGTACATTTTTTAAGAGGGTTACAGGCACAGCGTTTTCGCTCAAAGCCTGTACATTTATAATTCTGTGACATAAGAAACATTGCATAAAAGGTGGAGTCATAGCTTAGTATAAATCGGGAAAGGAAAGAATATTCCTTGCCCATTCTCTTGCAAAGTCCGCAGTAAACAGACTTATATGCTTCATATTCCCTAACTAAAAGCTCCTCTTTATGAATTTTTATGTAGCCAAACATTTTTTCACCTTTAAACAGTTATTCTATTTTAATATACACTAAAACTGTCAAATAAACAATAGAATTTCAATTTTTTAACTTACTTTTAAATTTATATATTGAACTTTTCATAATTACCCAGTATAATCAGTAATATAAACCAACAATGTTAAGGATTTATGAAAACTTTATGAATGTTTATGATTTTGACAATACCATTTATGATGGTGATTCTACCTTTGACTTTTATATTTTTTCACTTAAAAGGCATAAAAAAATCCTTCTAACTTTCCCCTCTTTATTAAAATCTGCATTAAAATTCTATTTGTTTAAAAAAGGCACAAAAACAGAGTTTAAACAGATTATGTACAGATTTTTAAGGTATGTGAATTATCCTGAGGATTTGGAGGATTTTTGGAAAGCACATAAAAAAAATATAAAGAAATGGTATCTTAATCAACAAAAGGATGATGATGTTATAATTTCTGCATCCCCTGTATTTTTACTTAAACCTATCTGTGATGAATTGGAAATTAAAAATCTATTTGCATCAATTGTAGATAAAAACACGGGAAAATACACAGGAGAAAACTGTCACGGAAAAGAAAAGGTCAGGGTTTTCAAAACAGCTTTTAAAAACACTCAAATTGACGAATTTTATTCGGACAGCAAAAGTGATACACCCCTTGCAGAAATTTCAAACAAGGCTTTTTTAGTCTATGGCAATGAAATTAAACCATGGAAAATATAACAAATTACAGGAGGCAATTTATGAAAAGTTTTTTAGGCATTTTATTATCGATGATAATTATTGCAAGCTTTTGCGGATGTCAAACAACTCCGGCAACTATACAAGATAATGAAACTACTTCCATTGTTTCTCAGGTTGAGGAAACTACCGTTTCTACTCTTGATACTGACAAACTTGAATGGGTGGACTTTAAAGAGTATAACTTAAATCCTGATGAGCCGGTTAAAAATATAATTCTTATGATCGGCGACGGTATGGGTGAGAACATTATTAAATGCTCCGAAATTGTTAAAGGCGATAAGCTTATAATGCAGGGCATTGAAAACACAGTTTACGTAAGAACCGACTCCTTGTCGGGTACTACCGACAGTGCTGCCGCAGCTACTGCTATGAGCTGCGGAATCAAAACAGATAATCGTTATTTAGGTGTTGATGAAAATGGAGAGCCTGTTGAAACAATAGTTGAATTTGCCAAGGCAAGAGGTCTTAAAACCGGACTTGTAGTAACTCAGATGATGCCCCACGCAACACCGGCAGGTATGGTTTGCCATTATAATTCACGCACTGTTTTTAATGTTCTGTTTAAACAAATGCTAAGGGCAAATGTTGATGTTTTATTTGGAGGCGGAAGCCAATATTATGCAGGCGGAGCTAAAAGAATTGCCGAAGAAAACGATTATGAATATGTAACCGATGCAGAAGGTCTGCTTAAGCTTGATGGAAGTAAAAAATCTTTAGGTATGTTTGCATATGAAGGTATATACGGTGATAAAGTTCCTTCCCTGTCTACTATGACAGAAAAGGCTCTTGAGCTGCTTAATAATGACGACGGTTTCTTCCTTATGGTTGAGGGCAGCAACATTGATATAAAAGAAGCGGATCTTGATATGAAAGGTGCCTTGGAGGAAATGCAGAGCTTTGACAAGGCTGTAAATTCCGTTCTTGCATGGGCAGAAAAAAATCCCGGCACTCTTGTAATTGTAACTGCTGACCACGAAACAGGAGGAGTTATTGTTCCCGAAAATGCAACAGCAAAAGATATTAACAATGACTGCTTTACTTCAGGCGGCGAGCATACAAGCACGAACGTCTTACTTATGGCGGCGGGAGCACAGTCTGACAAGTTATTCACCGAAGATACAATTGAAAACACAGATATCAGCAAAGCTATGAGAGAACAGCTTAACAAAACCTACGGTGAAGCCGAAGTACAATTATTAAACGATGCAAATGTATAACTGTTTCAAACAAAATAACTTTATTACATAACTTATACAATTAATAATAGCCCGGTTAAGAGATTTATCTCAGCCGGGCAGTTTTATTTTATATAACAAAATGAGCAGGATAGATGTCCTGCTCATTTCAGTGTGTTTTATTGCAGGAGAATATTGAATCCGCCCCTACGATGTATTTGAAATGTTCTG
>JAFLSJ010000050.1:0-7616 GCA_022511005.1 Ruminococcus sp. | reverse complement strand
TACGATGTATTTGAAATGTTCTGCTTTTTGGGCGACCGCAAGGGTCGCCCCTACTTTTATAAGGATATGTAATTCTTTAAGAGATGAAAATGGAGCTACAGCAAACGCCGTAGCTCCCCTTATTTATAATTTTTTAAGTTTTTGATTTTACCAAGTAAAACAGTACTCCAATCCTGATTATCTGTAAATTTAACAATAATTACAGACGAATCTCTCACAAATGGGTTTGTTGCAGGATTAGTAGATTACAGCAATACCTGATGAACCGATTGTACCGCTTATTGTTGTAGAGGTTACAGTCCATGTATTTCCGGTTATTTCATCCTTATAAGTACCGGGTTTGGTTGTGCTGCCGCCATTAGTTACAGAAACATATTTGTTACTTCCTGAACCGGCTACAATTACAGCTCCCTTTTCACGACAAACAACTGAGCAGTTATTACTTGTTACATAGTATTCTGACTGACCAATCATTGCGTTATGGAAGTGGTTTACTGCTGCAACTTCATCACTTGTAAAGTGAGTGCTTCCCTTTTGTCCCTGTATAATGCTGTCTTTGTTTGAACTGCTTGGACGAGAGAAATAAAGTGCTGTAGCACCGGAACGGCTGGCTGCTACTGCATATGCACGGTCGATATTGTTCTGGCTGATGCCCCATGAATAACCATCATCATATCCGTTTGACCAAGTATCGTGGCTTTCAGCCCAATAAACAAGTTTATTGTTAGAAATACCGCGTGCGCCCCAGTTGGCGTATGCGCTTGGTGCATAACCTCCTGCAAAGCTTTCACGAAGAGTTCTTCCATATGTACTGTCAGTAACACTGATATAATTGGTATATTCCTTCATCAAAGACTCGTTGCCGCTATCACGATCGTCAGGACCTTTAAGAATTTCGCCGTAGTACCAAAGTCCACTAACACTTGTTGTTGTTGAGAAGAAATTATCTCCTTCGCTTGGCAGACCAATATGTTTAGCAGCGTCAAATCTGATACCGTCAACGCCTATGTCTTTTAATTCCTGAATGTAGCCCTTTACAACAGACTGAACATAGCTGTTTTCTGTAGTAAGGTCTTGCATACCTATATCACCATGTGTTACCTGCCAACGGTCATAATAGTTGATATTTGAGCCGAAAGTGTGCCAAAAATCAGATGATCTAAGATCGCTTTGAATACGGTTGTGATCATTTGAAAGGTGGTTTGCTACAACGTCAACTACAACCTTAATTCCGTAACTGTCAGCTGCCGTACAAAGTGACTTAAGTTCGTCCTTTGTACCTAAGGCATTGCTTGCAACATAAAATCCGAAAGGCTGATAGCTCCAGTACCAAGAACCGGTTCCTGCCGGTTGTGCAGGAGAAGTCTGAACAGCAGTAAAGCCTGCTGAAGCTATATTGGGCAGTTCATCTTTAATTTGACTGTATTTCCAATTAAAACAATGGAGAATAACTCCATCCTGAATGTTATTGGCAAGATTGTAAGAACCCGATGTGCCGCCGCTTGTACCTCCTCCTGAAGAACCTGATGAACTAAAGGCAAAGGTATATAAATGCCCTGCGGAATCCCTTGTACCATTGGTATAAAATCCCTCAGATGTGCCGATTGTAGTATCTACTGTCTGGTCAGAACCATTTGTAAAAATTACATATGTTGCTCCGCTGGGAATAGTACAGGAATAATTGGTTTGTCCGTATCCGTTGGCTGTGGGATTACCCATTTTTGTGCCCGGCCATGCTCCGCCTAAGTCAACTTTACCGTCAGCCCAGAAATAGGCATAAATATTGCTTCCCCAGCCCTGATTGTCTGTAAAGGTGATGGTAGTTGCTGCGCTGTAAGTAACCATACCAAAGCTTATACAGGACACTATTAAGCACAGTATGAGAACTATACTCAATGATTTTTTTGTTAATGTTTTTGTTTTCATTTGATTTCACTCCTTATTTAAAAGTTTAATTTTATTTTATGTTTTTGAGAAAAACACTAACTCAATAATATTTACCATAAAATGGTTCTATAATAACTATAAATTTTTTACAATAAAAATCAAGTTACTATTTAGACAAAAAGTAACATAATACACATAATTTGTTATTTTTGTTTATATATTTTTGAATTTGGTATAAAAAAATTAGACCTTTCAAAACAGATTCTAATACAATCAGGCATAGCTATTTCAAAGGTTTTTATTACGGTTTCTTTTGATATCTTACAATCGTCCATAACCCAGCGCTTAGTATTCTCGGAAATTACGTAAATCCATGTATCAACTAAAAAAATCATTTCCTCATTTTTTATATTAAAGCCATTTTGTTTTAGAATTTCATAAAAATAGCTTTTCAATTTAAGATTCATAAATCTATTTAAATTATTATAATCATCTGAGGAATACATATTTTTCAAATATGTCAGCTTTCCTTTAAAACCGCTATAAATACAAATACTCGACTCTGTGAATGTCATCTGAGGAGTGACAGCAGATGACGCATTAAAATAAATTTCCGAAAATCTCCAATTTGCAAGGTCATATTTATCCCTGAAATATCGGTAAAATGTTTGCTTACTTACTCCGCATTCATCTAATATTCTTTTCAACGTGATTTTATCAATAGCAGTTTTATTAAGTAAATCTTCTATTGTGTTCCCCAATAAGAGCTTTGCTTTCATTTTTATACTCTTTTAAATTCCTCTCTATAAAATTATAATGAAAATTATTGTGATTTTTATTTTATAGGTGTATAAAGCCTTTTTCATTAACCCTTTTAATATAATATTGTGTATTTTTTTCACTTAAATTCTTTGATAAAAAGCTCAATTAAGTTTAGCAATTAACCGAGCTTTGTTTTGGTATATAAAAGAAGCAGAATAAGCCACGCTCCTTTTTATAATTATTTTAGTTTTTACTTTAAATTTATTACCGTCATTGAAACAGTTTAATTTGAAATCTATACTATCTCAAAAATTTGTAATAAAAACTTATAAACAAAATTTACATTATTATATATCCTTTATAAAACTAAATCAAGCTATTTGTCGCAAAAAACATAAATATATAACTTTTTCATTTATCAGATTCTGCTTTTTATAATGTAATGCAAAAATAAACGGTGCAGTTTAAACTGCACCGTTTTTTTATTCTCCGCAACCGCAGAATTCATCTTTTTGGAAATCCGTTACTCTTGGAGGGAAAAATTCGTCTGTTGGGAAATCTATTCTGCTGAACATTTCACAAGGATTGTCTGATGATGTTACACATTCCTTCTTAGGAATACAGAAATCATATGCAGGTATGAGCATTTGTACATTTCTCTCTATCTGCACAATTGTGAAAATTCCGATTGTTGCTCTTACGGTTCTGCCGTTTGGCGGAATTAAATCTCCTCCGAAATATGATGCTACACAGGTTGGTATTCTACAGGAAGGTACACACTGTCCGCAAACTTCCGTTAAGGATGCAGAAAGTGCCATTGGCTGAGCAATTTGTACTGTTGCCTTTGGCAGGTTCATTGAATACGGTCCACATCCGCCTGAACAATCATCGCAGTTTGTATCACTTGAGAAAACTTTTACATTTCCCTCGCTGCCGTAAAGAATAACTCTTTTACTGAAAATTGAAAGTCCGTTTATTGTTGTTGGCAGTGAACCGGGTGCCATAAACGCATCAAGAACAATTTCAAAGAAGAATGTCATATCTACTGCGTAAAAGCCCTTATGGAATGTTACAGGCTCTAAGTTTACGGTAGTATAAATAACATTTGCTTCTCTTATTCTTACATTACAAGCATTGTTGACTACTGCCTGATTTGTTTCCGTAAAAAATACTCTCATATCCGACAGGCAGTCTTTATCGCCGCAGCTGTCATAAACTCGGTTTGCGTCTATGCAGACTGCTTCGTTGATTTCGCCGGGAAGTTGGTCGTTTGACGACTGGTTTTGCTGCGTGTTAAACACATTTGTAAAAGGAACATCTGGCATAAGTATAACCTCCAATGTAAATTGAGCAATCAGGGCGTGTCAGATACTTTTCAGATATACCCTGATATTTGCTCTGGAACACTACATTTTATGAAGATTTACTTAATATGTGACAATTTGATTTTATTGAATTTGGAGGTATCTAAAACGAATTAAGTTTTTAGACACCTCCAACTAAATGTTTACAAAGAAAAAGAAACTTTTCTGCTTGAAAAATCCTGCCTCCCTCTGACGAGGGAGGTGGATGCGGCAAAGCCGCAGACGGAAGGAGAGATTATGAGGGAATAAAGCATAAAAGTTATTTTTAATTTTTTATAAGAGAAATACTGTAAAAAAGTTTTCTATAATAATAAAGCTTTCTCCAATCTTTATCTCTCCCTCAGTCAAAGCGGGCTTTGACAGCTCCCTCGTCAGAGGGAGCCGATTTCTGCTTAATCATAACATTACTATTTTTCCTTAAGTTAATGACATTGTGTAGGCATCCTCCCTACAATCTTTTAGAAAGGCTTTCTTATAATCTCAGGGACTATCCTACAGTGAAACCATTATAAATATTAAATCTTTTCCATCTTACAGAAATTTGCCATCAAGGTTTTTGTTCCTGCTTTATCAAAGGCAATTTCAAGCATTGTATCACTACCCATTTTTTCTGCTTTGGTAATCATTCCTTTTCCGAATACCTTATGCAGTACCATATCCCCTACGCTGTATTTTGCTACTGATGAGTTAGTCTTAGATTTAAATGAGTTTATATTATAAGATGATGTTACACTGCTATTGCTTTCTCCTGCAACATTAAATGTGGGTGAAAATGAAAACCTACGCTCATCTCCTGTTTTCTCAATTAAAGTTTCAGGAATTTCTTCAACAAATCTTGAGGCTCTGTTATGTGTTGTTGAACCAAACAACATTCTGCTTTTGGTTTTTGTAAGATACAGCTTTTCTTTTGCCCTTGTTATACCTACATAAGCAAGTCTTCTCTCCTCGTTCATTTCGTCAGGATTCATCATTGTTGCTATTGACGGGAAAATTCCTTCTTCCATACCTGCTATAAATACAACGGGAAATTCCAGTCCTTTGGCACTGTGCATTGTCATCATTACTGCTGAATCTGACTGGTTGTCGTAATTATCAATATCGGATAACAAAGAAATTTCTTCAAGAAAAGCTGAAAGAGTCGCTTCTTCTTCATAATCTTCTTCAAATTTAATAATATTTGAACGAAGCTCCTCTATATTCTCTATTCTTACATCTGCATTATCTTTTTCAGCTTTTAAATAGCTTTCATAATCTGTATGTTCAAGAACAAGATTATATATTTCTGCAAGAGAATAATCATCACTGTTATAGGCTTCTATTAATCCGTCGATAAGTGAGACAAATGCTGTAAGCTTTTTTTCCGCCCTTGAAAGCTGAGGATAATCAGATGCATTTTTTATTATTGTATAAATACTTTCTCCTAAGCCTGCGGCTATATCCGCAGCATGAGAAACTGTTGTATCTCCTATTGACCTTTTTGGTTTATTGATAATTCTGCGTATGCGTACATCATCGTGGGGGTTGTTTATAACTTGCAAATATGCGGTCATATCTTTGATTTCTTCTCTGTCATAAAAACGGTGACCGCCGATAATTCTATGAGGAATACCGCTTCTTGAAAAAATCTGCTCCAATGCATTTGACTGAGCGTTCATTCTGTACAGCACTGCAAAATCAGAAAAGCTTTTACCCTGTGCAACGCCGTCAAGTATTTTCCGGGAAATAAATTCTGCTTCGTCTCTTTCAGATTCTGACGTATGTAATTCTATCTTTTCTCCCTCGTTATTTTCAGTCCAGAGAGTTTTACCCTTTCTTGCTGTATTATTTGCAATCACTTCATTTGCCGCATTAAGAATATTTTTTGTACTGCGGTAATTTTGTTCAAGACGAATTACCTTTGCACCCTTGAATGTATTTTCAAATGAAAGAATATTTTCAATTGTAGCTCCTCTGAATTTATAAATACTCTGGTCGTCATCACCTACAACGCAGATGTTATTATATTTTTCTGCAAGCATACTTACAAATTTATACTGAACTTTATTGGTATCTTGATATTCGTCAACCATTATGTATTTAAACTGATTTTGATAATATTCTAAAATATCAGGACATTTTTCAAAGAGCTTTACTGTATTTAACAGCATATCGTCAAAATCCATTGCGTCTGATGTCAATAATCTCGACTGGTAAATCTCATAAACCTTTGAAATATCCACCTTTCTGCTGTCGTACCCTGCCTGCTCACGCATTTTTTGGGGTGTAAGCATTTTGTCCTTTGCCTTTGAAATTTCACTTAAAATAGATTTTACAGGAAGATATTTTTCATCAATATTAAGCTGTTTTAAAATATCCTTTATCATTTTTTTCTGATCATCTGTATCATAAACCGTAAAATGACTTGAATACCCTAATTTATCGCCGTATCTGCGGAGAATTCTCGCACAGGTTGAATGAAATGTTGCCGCCCAGATATCTGCTCCACCCTCAGGCACTGCATCACAGATTCTATCCTTTAATTCTCCTGCGGCTTTATTCGTAAAGGTAATTGCAAGAATTTGCCAAGGTTTGCAAAGACCTAATTTTAAAATATACGAAATACGGTTTACAAGTACGGTCGTTTTGCCTGAACCTGCTCCTGCAAGTATAAGCAAAGGTCCTTCTGTTATAAAAACAGCCTGTTTTTGCATATCGTTCATACGTGAATATTCTTGTTGTATTAATTCTTTATCCATTATATTTTCTCTTTTCATTAAATTTGATTAGGCGTATTAAATACTTTTCAAATACGCCCTAAATTATATCACAAATTTACTTTTCTTACAATTACAATATTGATATAGTTAATTGGTAAAAAGAACAAAAAAACCGTTGCAATTAAGCAACGGCTAAAAATACATTTTCTTATTATTTAACGTATTTATAAAAAATATCAAGCATACCGGCGGCATCTTTTGAAACAATCATTGAAACAAAATTACCGTCTGTTGTAACCTTACAAGCCTTAACCATATCAAGCTGGTCGGGACTGTATGATGCATACTGGCTGTAAATAGAATTATAACGGTTTGAAAGCTGAGTGGTAACATTCTGAGCAGCGGTGGCATCTTTAGCCTCTACCAAAACCACTTCAACAGGCGAATCTGCACTGCTGCTGATTTCTGCTGCAAACTGTTTTACATCATCAGGATTGATCTGATAATATGTGTTAAGGTCGTTTACATCTGTTATTTTTTCAAGACCTGCTGTATCATATGCGGAATTCATTTCGTCGAGTACACTTTTAAGGTCAACATCTGTCTGACCGGAACAGCCAGCAAATGCAACAAGGCAAATAATTGCAGCACATAAAATGCTTACAATTTTTTTCATAAATAACCTCCAAAAATTTTTAATAACATATTATTAATTACAAATGTAATGAAATATTCAATTGGTCGAGGTGACAAGATTCGAACTTGCGGCCCCATCGTCCCGAACGATGTGCGCTACCAAACTGCGCTACACCTCGATTTAAAAACAGCCCCGATATCTCGGGGCCTGTGGCTGAGGAATAGGGATTCGAACCCCAACAAACAGAGTCAGAGTCTGTCGTGCTACCGT
>JAFLSJ010000005.1 GCA_022511005.1 Ruminococcus sp. | reverse complement strand
ACCCCTGACCTACTGCTTAGAAGGCAGTTGCTCTATCCAGCTGAGCTATTGGCGCATATCTGCTGTTATCAAGCTTTCTGTCAATCTCCATAAGCTTAACAGGTCAGCCTTTATATTATATTAGCATGTCCCCTATTTGTCAAGTCTTTTTTAGAAATTTTTTCAAAAAATTATTATTGAATATTTTCTAATATATGGTATAATAAAAGAACATTTATGATTATAACATACTTAATACGGTTTTTCAATAGAAAATTTGGGAAAACGGTGCGATTCCGTTACAACCGCCATTACTGTGATTATTTGTAAGAAAAGCAATATGCCATTGGATTTTATCTGAGAAGGCGCTTTTCGGGCTTTTTGCCGGATATAAGTCAGGAGACCGACCGTATTACTTTATACTAAACTTTTCTTGGGCAAGTGGGAGAAAAAGTGTTCATTACGGGATAGTTCCGTCTTTTTTACGGTAAAATTCCGTTTTGATATATTAATCGCTCCCTTAGTGGGGGCTTATTTTTTTAGGAGGAAACATTATGAAACAAACAAAAAAACTATTATCGGCAGCATTAGCACTTTTAATGCTGTTATCCGCTGCGACAATTCCTGCCTTTGCTGCAACAAGAAATCTTACGATTTCTTTAAGAATTGAGGGCGTTAAAGATACTTTCTTTAATAGCAATGTGACTATTGTCGAAGAAAATATTTCTGTAGCACAACTTTTGCAATTTGTTAATGAGTCTTATGAAGATGTAAATATTGCAGGGGCTGATATTGGCTATATTACAGAAGTAAACGGCGAAAAAGCGGCTCAGTTCGGCGGCTGGGACGGTTGGTATTTTGCTGTAAACGGTATTGCGCCAAGCGTAGGTATAAGCGATTACAACCTCACTGACGGAGACAATGTAGTTCTTTACTACGGAGATTATCCCTGCTATATTCCTCAGATAGACACAACATTGTTTACTGCAAACGGAACAATTAAATTTTCAAGTACGGAAACCAATTATGATTATGATGAAGATACCGATACTTGGACTGAAACTACCGTTACTGTTCCGATTACAGATATGACTGTAACTTTAAACGGTACACTTAAATATATTACTGACGAAAACGGAGAAATTAAGGTGGATTTGAACACCACAAATTTCACTTCTGATAAAATCAGTCTTCAGGTTGAAAAATACAGTCCAAGCGGTGCTCCTGCAGTTTTAAGATATGCTCCCGATTTTACCATTGACGCACCTCAAAGAGACATCATTCTTTACGGTGATGTAGATAAAGACGGTGAAGTTAACATTAAAGACGCAACACTTATTCAGTTGTATCTTGCACATTTTGAAGATTTTGATGACGATACATACATTATTGCCGATTTTAACAAAGATTCCAAAGTCAATATTCTTGATGTTACTTTGATTCAATTATACCTTGCTTTTGGAACAAAATAATTTATTAAGGATTTAAAATGAAAGCTTTTAGAAAACTCTCTGTTATATATTTATTACTTACATTAATATCAATTTCTTTTATTAATGTTTTTGCCGCAAGCTATACAACTAACGATATTGATAAAAGGATTGACAGCATATTAAATTATGAATACAATTATACAAACACAAATTCTATTAATAGTTTTGTGGAAAACTATCTTGCCCCAAATGCGGGAACAGGTGAATGTGACTGGTTTGCTATTTCATTAAGCAGAAACGGTACAAGTTTCAATGCAAATTCATATATTAACAGCTTAAACAAAGTAATATCCGATATTTATAATAGCGGTGTCAAAAACACAAAAATCACCGATTTACAAAGAATCGGACTTGCATATGTAGCATGCAATAAAGATATCAGTAACATTTTGGGCAAAAACCTGCTTGCAGACTGCACCTACAACAGAGAGCTTTCTGAGCTTTCCGCTCAGGGAATTATGACCCTTGACTACGCTTTAATTTTACTTGACAGTAAAAATTATTCTGTTCCCCAAAATGCCTTAACTACCCGTGATAACATTGTTTCAAAGATTTTATCCTTACAGCTTGACAACGGCGGCTTCGCTTTGACAGGTACTGCACCTGATGCAGATGTTACAGCTATGACTGTTACTGCACTTGCTCCATACATAAAAAGCAATAAAACCGTAAGTGATGCAGTTGACAAAGCTTTAAACAGACTTAGCAAAATGCAAAAAGATGACGGCAGCTTTGCAAGCTATGGTAAACTTAACTGTGAAAGCACTGCACAGGTTATAGTTATGCTTACTTCTTTAGGAATTGACCCTGAAAGTGATGAAAGATTCATAAAAAACGGTAACTCAGTACTTGACGCAATGCTTACTTATCAAACAGCAAAAGGCGGATTTAAGCATTTACAAAACGGAAATGAGAATCAAATGGCTGCTTATCAGGCATTTAATGCTTTAGTAGCTTATAAGTCATTTATCTTAACTTCTCAGGGATTATATAATTTTTCAGATAAAATCAATTCTCAGCAAACTGTAACCGAGCCGAAAACTAACCCCTCAAATAATAAAAACAGTTCAAGTTCAAAAATTCAAAAAAGCAATAACAACATCAATAGCAAAAATAGCAGTGATCGCTATAACAACGGCAACAACAATTATAACAACAACTCTTCCCCATCTTCTGTATATGCCGAAAACGCTGAAAGCGAAAATAACCAAAATAATGTATCTGAGCAAAACAGCTCAAACGAACAAAACATTCAAGCAGAAAGTAATAATGTTCAAATTGACACCTCTTCTCAACATCAGGAAACTGCACCTACCGCTAAATCAGCAGAAAATATTGCTGTTAATACTACAGCAACCTTAGATGAAGTGAAAAAAATCAGCTTAACTTCCCACATAAATAATTTTGAAGAAATTAAAGAATACAATAACATATATGTTGCTGAAAACCTGTCCTGTACAGGTATTGCTGTATTTATTTTAATTTTAGGATATGTGGGTTTATATATTTATTTTATAAAAAAATACAGAACTCCCAATACAGACAGCAGCGAGAAAGGTGAATAATATGAAAAAACAAAAATCTTTAATTATTATTTGCCTGTCATTTATTATGGTATTTTGCTCATGTTCAATCAAAAGCACTGAGGACTACTATAAAACCGAAGAAACGAAAAATACAGATGTTGTTAATGTTAAGGTCGACTGCATTACCGCTTTATCCTCATTGCCCGATGCACTTAAAAACGGAAACTACATTCCCGAAGACGGAATAATTATAGATACTGCGGTTGAATATAAAGACGGCGACACACCATTTACCGTTCTTACTAAGGCCGCTAAAAAGGATAAAATTCAAATTGACTATAACGGAGAAGGAACAAGTGTTTATTTAAGAGGAATATCTCATTTATACGAATTTGACTGTGGTAGTCTTTCAGGCTGGATGGTATGTATAAACGGTGAATTTACAAATGTGGGTGCAAACAGCATAAACGTCAAACCTAACGACACAGTAGAATGGCGTTATACCTGTGATTTAGGTAATGATATAGGCAACTCTTATACCGGAGAATAAAAATATGAAAGCATTTTCTAATTTTCATCCTGTTGTGATATTTATTTATTTTATAGCAGTGTTTTCTGTATCTATGTTTATACAAAACCCTGTTTATCTTATTACATCACTAACAGGAGCTTTTTTATTTTTATGTGTTTTAAATACAATTAAAATCTCAATAATCAGTATTTTAAAATACATACCCTTTACTATTCTTATTACCCTATTAAATCCTCTGTTTTCTCACAGCGGAGCTACTCCACTGTTTTTTATTAACGATAACGCTTTTACATTAGAAGCACTAATCTACGGCGCTGTTTTAGCACTTATGATTTTATGTGTTATATTCTGGTTTAAATCTTTTAATATTATTTTTAATTCGGAAAAAATTTTATTTCTTTTTGGAAAAATCAGTCCTAAAATCAGTCTTATATTCTCTATGGCGTTACATTTCATTCCCAACTTTTCAAGATATTTCAATGAAGTTTTATCGGTTCAGAAAAAACTACAGCCAAAATCTAAACTAAAGATATATATCAGCTGTTTTTCAGCCGTTATTACCCACAGTCTTGAAACTTCTGTTGATACTTCCGACTCAATGTCTGCAAGAGGTCATTCAACAGGCAGAGTTACTAACTTTGGCAGATTCAGGTTTAAAACAAACGACTTCATTTTACTGATAAGTGTTATAATATTAACTCTTTTAACTTATATTGCAATCGTTATGGGCACTACAAAAATTGTATATTATCCTGTTATAATATTTTCAAATTCAGATATTTCTTCTCTTATCTCTTATGTTGCTTTTACTATACTGTGTTTTCTACCCGGAATTTATGAAATTAAGGAGGATTTAAAATGGAAGCATTTAATATCAAGAATTTAAGCTTCAGCTATCCTGAATCCTCGGAAAAAGCATTGGATAATATTAACCTCACTATTGAGCAGGGCGATTTTATTCTGCTTTGCGGTGAGTCAGGCTCAGGTAAATCCACTTTACTTAAAATGCTTAAACCACAGCTTACCCCCGCAGGAAATATTACCGGGGAAATAATTTTCAGCGGTAATAATTTAAAAGAATTGTCAAAAAAAGAAAGTGCAGAAAAAATCGGCTTTGTTATGCAAAATCCTGACAGCCAGATTGTAACAGATAAGGTATACCACGAGTTATCCTTTGCTATGGAAAACCTTGCTTATGATAAAGAAAAAATCAGGCTTAAATCAGGTGAAATGGCAAGCTTTTTCGGACTGTCAAATGTATTTAACAACGATACAAACAGTCTTTCGGGAGGTCAGAAACAGCTTCTCAATTTAGCCTCTGTTTTAACACTTCAGCCTGAGGTTTTAATTCTCGACGAACCTACAAGCCAGCTTGACCCTTTATCTGCTGAGAATTTTTTAAATATTATTAAAAAGCTTAATAGGGATTTCGGCATAACCGTTATAATTTCCGAACATAATCTTGAAGAGGTTTTTGACTTTGCAAGCAAGGTCATAGTTCTTGAAAAAGGAAGAATCTGTTCCTGCAATACCCCAAATAAAATTTTATATGAGCTTAAAAGTAACAATAAAAATCATCCAATGATTAATGCTTTACCTGTTCCCATAAGAGTTTATAATATTCTCAATAAGAATTTTAATAACAAAATTCCACTTAACATAAATGAAGGTAGAAAATTTTTGCAAGAGAATTTTAAAAATAATATCAAAAGATTTGACGAAGAAAAAGAATTGATTGATAATAGTAATAAGAAAAATACTGTTATTCACCTTAAAAACGTTTATTTCAGATATGAAAAAGACGGAAGTGATATTCTTAAGGATTTTAATTTAAAAGTAAACAAAGGCGAAATTTACGCTATTTTAGGTGCTAACGGAAGCGGTAAATCAACTGTCGTTAAAATAATAAGCGGAATTTTAAAGGCATATCACGGAAAAGTTAAAGTTGCTAAAGATGAAAATGTAATGTATCTTCCTCAAAATCCTCAAACATTATTTATTAAAGACAATATACTTGATGATTTTGAATTATCTGATAATAAAGATAAAATTAATGAAGTTTCAAAAATGTTTGGTATTGAACATTTGCTTAATAAGCATCCTTATGACTTAAGCGGAGGAGAAATTCAAAAGTCTGCTCTTGCAAAGCTAATGCTTTTTAATCCATCTGTTATGATTTTAGACGAGCCTACAAAAGGTATTGACACATTTGCAAAAAATGAGCTTAAAAGTATTCTTAAAAATTTGAAAAAAAAAGGAGTAACAATAATTATTGTTACTCACGATACCGAATTTGCCTGCTCTGTATCAGACAGATGCGGACTATTATTTGACGGAAATATTATTGCTGAAAATTCCACAAAAGAATTTTTCGGTGGTAACGGGTTTTATACTACTTCTGCAAATAAAATGAGCAGAGGCTTTTATGAAAATGCCGTACTTATTGAAGATATTGTTAGACTTTGTAATTTAAACGGAGAAAAAAATGCTGAATAAAACTATAAGATACATATTAATACTTTGTGCTGTACCGATACTTATTTTATTGGGAAGCTTTTTATTTCCTCAGAAAAGCTATGCTTTTATTTCTATTTTACTGGTGATTTTTGCGTGCGTTCCCTTTTTTATTTCCTTTGAAAACAAAAAAACCTCTACAAGAACAATCGTAATTATTGCAATTATGACTGCTCTTTCCGTTGCCGGAAGATTTATATTTTCACCTATCCCCTTTTTTAAACCTGTTACCGCCCTTGTAATAATTACTGCTGTGTATTTCGGAAGTGAGGCAGGTTTTCTTACAGGTGCATTATCGGCTGTTATTTCAAATTTTTATTTCGGACAGGGACCGTGGACTCCTTTTCAAATGTTTGCGTGGGGAATCGTGGGCTTTATTGCAGGGCTTTTAAGTAACCAAATTTTAAAAAATAAAATTATTATGATATTGTATTCTCTTGTTTCGGGTGTAATTTATTCTTTTGTTATGGATATTTGGACTACTCTCTGGTCAGACGGATATTTTAATTTAATAAGATTTTTGGCTTCTTCTGCAACTTCTGCACCGATTACGGCAATTTATTCAATATCAAATTTAATTTTTCTTCTTATTCTTTTAAAACCAATCGGTAAAAAACTTGACAGAGTAAAAATCAAATACGGTCTATAAAAAATTTATAATTTCTGCATTTTTATTATTGAAAAATTTTTTATTTTGTTACTTCATATTTTGCAAGTTAATTATTGACATTGAACATTCAATATGATATAATTCCAATGTTGCAATTTTAAATATTGGGCTGTCGCCAAGCGGTAAGGCAACGGACTTTGACTCCGTCATCCGTGAGTTCGAATCTCGCCAGCCCAGCCAGTAAAAAAGACTTAGCATATTGCTAAGTCTTTTTTACAATTATATTCGTTTTTAACGAATATAATATAATTGAGTTTTAAAAACTCAATATCACTTTTGTGAATACAAAATCTCACTAGTCACTTTTTCATTAAGAATAATAATCCCCGAAACAATTTTCCCGCATACTGTTTCGGGGAAATTTTTTGCATAAGACTATATATAATTGTTTCTTTATTTTTTTGCTTATGTATCAGTTGTGTCTTTACTATAAAACTTTTATACAATCCATTATTTATAAAACTTCTTTTATTTTAATTTAAAGACGTTCAACAGCTTGACACTCAAATTTTTAATGTTTTAAGGTATTCTTTTATATCTTTTGGAATACGGTTACTCTCAATTGCCTTTTGTATTGCTTTATTATGGGTCCATTTTGAAAGCTTTTGTTTTTCGATAAAAGGCAAAGTTGTATCGTACTGTTTAGCAAGTGCCGTTGCAAAATACCAGGCTATCATCATATTTACATAATACTCTTCTGATTTAACCTTTGAAACAAGAGTTAAGTATTCCTTTTTAAAGTTTTCATCAAGATAAAAACTCATAAGCATTCCTATTCCGAAACGGATTGTGTATGTATCTTCCGAGGCTATCCAGATTTTTATTTTTTCTAAAAGTTCCTCTGTATGCTTTTTGAAGACTTTCGGCGACATTAAATCACAGGTTGCCCAATTATCTACATATGGTAAAAATTTATCAAGCTCTGTAATTACTGTATCATAATCTTTTATTGTTTCTATTATAAATCCGTGGAGATTATTTTCTTCATAATATTTATGAGGCAGAATATTAAGAAAATCTTTAATTTCAGGATGTTTTGAAAGCTCCTTTGCAAGCTTTCTCAAAGCAGGAGTTCGTACTCCGATTACTGTTTCAGGATCTACTGTTGGCATAAGCTTTGAACTGAATACTTTATATTCTGTATCCTGCAACTGAAAAAGTCTTTTTTGAATTTCTTTTTCTACATTAGACATCTATTTCACCTTACTTTAAAAGAGATTGCCAGTCTGTTTCTTTAAAGCCTGTTAAAACTGCATTTTCGGTAACTATTAAAGGTCTTTTAACAAGCATACCATCCGTTGCAAGGAGCTTAAGCTGTTCTTCCTCTGACATTTCGGGGAGCTTGTCCTTTAAATTCATAGACTTATAAATCAGTCCACTTGTATTAAAAAACTTTTTAAGGGGTAGATTGCTTTTTTCAAACCATTCTTTAAGCTCCTCATAGGTAGGATTTTCTTCCTTAATATTTCTGTCCTCGTATTTTATACCATTATCATCAAGCCACACCTTTGCCTTTTTACAAGTTGTGCATTTGGGATATTCTAAAAACAACATATAATTCCTCCTGAGAATTTATTTTTATATTATAAATTAATAATAATCAAATCATCTGAAAACATAGAATTTTCTGAACATACTGAAATATAGAAATCTGAATACTTATATTCTTTAAAATAGATTTTTCTAATTTCCCCTTTTTCTTTTAAATATATACCATTGGCAAAGCCGTTATCAAATACAATTTCAAAAGAGTTAAGACCGCCTTGCAATCCTTTGCCCGAATGCTTTAAATAGCTTTCCTTTAATGTCCATAACCTAAAAAATATTTCCGATTGTTCTGCTTCTGTTTTTACTGAAAAAATATAGTCACTTTCAGATTGAGCAAAAAAACGCTTTGCAATTTTTGTATTTACTTTGTCTGATTTTTCTATATCGCATCCTATTTCTTTATCTGAAAAAGAGCATACGGCACACTCCCCAGAATGTGAAGCGTTAAAGTAAACATTAGGCAAAGTTTTAAAAAAGGGTTTACCGTTATGCTTTTCTTCATACAGCATATCTTTTTCCCTTAATCCTAAGGTTTTAAGATAATCATTTATTAAAATCCCTACACCTAAAGAAAGATTTTTATCCCTCTGCATTTTCATTTTTTTGATTTTAGCTTTTCTATAATCAGACATTTCTGAAAAGTAATTTGAAAACAGCTTTTCATCATTTAATTTATCCGTATTTACTAAATATATATAATTCATACAAAATCCGCCTTTATTGTATTATTATACCAATTAATAATATATTTGTGAAGACGATCTTTTAATATTTTTATAAACTTTAATCATCTTTAATAATTGCCGTGAATTTTATATATAATTTATCTAATTTATAAAGGTGTTGAACATAATTTTTATATAAATAGTATTTCACTATAAAGCTATTACAACAAAAGTTCAAAATGCAAGTTTATAAAAGTATCTTGCAAAAAATATTGAAAATAAGTTATTTTTATTTTTTATATAAATATATTTTGCAATTTTATAATATTTTATTGCAAAAAGTTATTGACAAAATATATACAATATGGTAGAGTTAAGAACAGATTGAAATTAAAATTGTATAACTCTGTAAGTCTCAGATATATACTTATTATTTTTGCTTTAAAAACAGCTTTTCAATCAATAAGTTTAATAAGGAGTAGGTGCTTCTGATGGATAATTTCAGAACTCAGGAACCATTTGCAAAGCAAGGTCTTTATGACCCCAGATTTGAACATGATAACTGCGGTATCGGTGCTGTTGTTAATATTAATGGTATTAAGTCACGCCGTGTTGTTGACAATGCTTTAAGCATCGTTGAAACCTTAGAACATCGTGCAGGTAAAGATGCGGAAGGTAAAACAGGCGACGGTGTAGGTATTCTCCTGCAGATTTCACATGAATTCTTTAAAAGTGCAACAGCCGATTTAGGATTTGATATCGGAGAAGAAAGAAGCTACGGTATCGGTATGTTCTTCTTCCCTCAAAACGAACTTAAAAGATTGCAGGCTATGAAGCTTTTTGAAATAATTACTAAGAAAGAGGGACTTGAATTTCTCGGCTGGAGAACTGTTCCTACCAATCCTTCGGTAATAGGTCAGAAGGCTCTTGAAAGTATGCCTTATATAATGCAGGGCTTTGTTAAAAGACCTCCTAATGTTAAAAAGGGTCTTGAATTTGACAGAAAGCTGTATATTGCAAGAAGAGTTTTTGAGCAGAGTAATGAGGAAACTTATGTTGTGTCTCTTTCAAGCAGAACTATTGTTTATAAAGGTATGTTCCTTGTACAAGAGTTAAGACAGTTCTTCTATGATTTACAAAGTGAAAAATACACATCTGCCATTGCTACTGTTCACAGCCGTTTCAGTACAAATACAAATCCAAGCTGGCAGAAGGCTCATCCTAACAGAATTATTGTTCACAACGGTGAAATTAACACAATCACAGGTAATGCAGACAGAATGCTTGCCCGTGAGGAATCTATTTCCTGCGAAATATTAGACAACGAATTAGACAAGGTATTCCCTATTGTTGATACTAACGGCTCTGACTCAGCACGTCTTGATAACTCCCTTGAATTTATGATGATGGCAGGTATGCCGTTACCTTTGGCTGTTATGATTACAATTCCCGAGCCTTGGAAAAACAACAAAACAATTACTCCTTCAAAAAGGGACTTTTATCAGTATTATGCAACAATGATGGAGCCATGGGACGGCCCCGCTTCTATTATTTTTTCAGACGGCGATATGATGGGTGCTGTTCTTGACCGTAACGGTTTAAGACCCTCCCGTTATTACATAACAACAGACGGTTTCCTTATTCTTTCTTCAGAGGTTGGATGTATTGATATTCCACCTGAGCAGATTAAGGTTAAAGAGCGTCTGCACCCCGGCAAAATGCTTCTTGTTGACACTAAAAAAGGCAAGCTTATTGATGATGAGGACTTAAAGAACTACTATGCAACAAGACAGCCTTACGGTGAATGGTTAGACCAGAATCTTGTTTATCTTAAAAATTTGCGTATTCCAAACAAAAATGTACCTCAGTTTGATAAAGAGCATCTTGTAAGACAGCAAAAAGCATTCGGTTATACCTATGAACAAATAAGAACAAGCATTTTGCCCATGGCTAAAAACGGAAGTGAACCTATTTCCGCTATGGGTACAGACTCACCCATACCGCCTCTTTCTAAAGCAGACGGACCTTTATTTAACTACTTTAAGCAGTTATTTGCTCAGGTTACAAACCCTCCTTTTGATGCAATCAGAGAAGAAATAGTTACAGACACAAGCGTTCATTTAGGTAGTAACGGTAACATTCTGGTTGAAAAGCCTGAAAACTGTCACGTTTTAAAAATTAAAAATCCTATTCTTACAAATACAGATATATTAAAAATCAAAAATATGAATGTTCCCGGTCTTAAAGCGGCTGTTATTCCTATTACATATTATAAGAATACAAATCTTGCAAATGCTATTGAGCATTTATTCTTCCTTGCAGACAAGGCATACAAGGACGGTGCGAACATTATTATTCTTTCAGACAGAGGTGTTGACGAATATCACGTTGCTATTCCGTCACTTCTTGCTGTTTCTGCTATGCAACAGCACCTTGTTTCCACCAAAAAGAGAACTTCTGTATCTATGGTTCTTGAAAGTGCGGAACCTTGCGAGGTTCACCATTTTGCAACACTTTTAGGCTACGGTGCCTGTGCAATCAACCCTTACCTTGCTCAGGAAACAATCCGTGACCTTGTTGATACAGGTGCTCTTGACAAGGACTACTATGCCGCTGTAAACGATTACAATGACGCAATTCTTCACGGTATTGTAAAAATTGCCTCTAAAATGGGTATTTCTACAATTCAGTCATACTTAGGTTCAAAGATTTTTGAGGCTATAGGTATTTCAAAAGAAGTTATTGACGAATATTTTACCAACACAGTAAGCCGTGTTGGCGGTATTACACTTGATGATATTAGCAAGCGTTCTCACAGACTTCACGCCTCTGCCTTTGACCCTCTTGATCTTAATGTTTTACTTGAAGTTGAAAGTACAGGAAGTCACAAGCTCCGCAGCGGTAAAGAAGAACATCTTTACAATCCTGAAACTATTCATTTACTTCAGGAGTCCACAAGAACCTGCAACTATGATTTATTTAAACAATATTCTGCCGCTATTAACAGAGAAGATCAGAATATGAATTTAAGAAGTCTTTTGGACTTTAATTTCCCTGAGGACGGCGGTATTCCAATTGATGAAATAGAAAGCGTTGAAAGCATTTGCCACAGATTTAAAACAGGCGCAATGTCCTATGGCTCTATTTCTCAGGAAGCACACGAAACTATGGCTATTGCCATGAATATGATTGGCGGTAAATCAAATTCAGGCGAAGGCGGCGAAGATACAGAGCGTTTGACTATCGGCAAGGACGGTCTTAACCGCTGTTCAGCTATTAAACAGGTTGCTTCGGGAAGATTCGGAGTAACCTCAGAGTATCTCGTTTCCGCTAAAGAAATTCAGATTAAAATGGCACAGGGTGCAAAACCCGGTGAGGGCGGTCATTTACCCGGCAAAAAGGTTTATCCCTGGATTGCAAAAACAAGACATTCAACTCCCGGTGTAGGTCTTATCTCCCCTCCACCTCATCACGATATTTACTCAATTGAGGACTTAGCTCAGCTTATTTACGACCTTAAAAACGCTAACAAGGACGCAAGAATTTCAGTAAAGCTTGTTTCGGAAGCAGGCGTTGGTACTATTGCGGCAGGTGTTGCAAAAGCAGGTGCGGGTGTAGTACTTATTTCAGGCTACGACGGCGGTACAGGTGCCGCTCCGAGAAACTCCATTTACAATGCGGGACTACCTTGGGAGCTTGGTCTTGCAGAAACACATCAGACGCTTATTATGAACGGACTTCGTTCTAAGGTTGTTATTGAAACCGACGGTAAGCTGATGACAGGCAGAGACGTTGTTATTGCCGCATTGCTTGGTGCTGAGGAATTCGGCTTTGCTACTGCTCCGCTGGTTACTATGGGCTGTGTAATGATGCGTGTATGTAATCTTGATACCTGTCCTGTGGGTATTGCTACTCAGAACCCTGAACTGAGAAAGAGATTTAAGGGCAAACCTGAATATGTGGTAAACTTTATGCACTTTATTGCTCAGGAGCTTCGTGAATATATGGCTAAGCTGGGCATAAGAACTGTTGACGAGCTTGTAGGACGTTCTGATTTGCTTAAGGTTAAAGAATATGCAAAGGGTACACGATGCGGAAATATTGATATGACTAATATTCTCAGCAATCCTTATGTTAATACAGATGCTCCGAGAATTTACAATCCCGATGATGCATATGACTTTGAGCTTGAGAATACTGTTGATGAAAAAGTAATTCTTAAAAAGCTGTCAACTGCATTAAAGAGCAAGAAAAAGAAGAAAATTGAAATTGATGTTACAAATACAGACCGTTCCGTAGGTACGATTTTCGGTTCTGAAATCACTAAACTTTACAACGACAACACTCTTGAAGACGACTTCTTTACCGTAAAATGTAACGGTGCAGGCGGACAGAGCTTTGGTGCATTTATTCCTAAGGGATTGACACTTGAGCTTGAGGGCGACAGCAACGATTACTTTGGCAAAGGCTTATCAGGCGGTAATCTTGTTGTTTATCCTCCGGCAGGTTCTAAGTTTAAAAGAGATGAAAACATTATTATCGGCAATGTTGCTCTCTACGGTGCAACAAGCGGTAAAGCGTTTATAAGCGGTGTTGCAGGAGAAAGATTCTGCGTTAGAAACTCAGGTGCAATTGCCGTTGTTGAGGGTGTGGGTGATCACGGCTGTGAATATATGACAGGCGGAAGAGTTGTTATTCTCGGTAAAACAGGCAAAAACTTTGCGGCCGGTATGAGCGGCGGTATTGCTTATGTTCTTGATGAAGATTCAAACCTTTATATGAATATGAACAAAGAGCTTGTTACCGTAAGCGGTGTTACCGAAAAATATGATGTTGCAGAGTTAAAGGATATTATCAAAGAACACGTTAAGTTAACAGGCTCACAAAAGGGTCAGGAAATTCTTGATAACTTTGAGGAATATCTGCCGAAATTCAAAAAGGTACTTCCTAACGATTACGCAAAAATGATGCAGACGATGGGTCTTATGGAAGAAAAAGGAATGAGCCCTGAACAGGCTAAAATCGAAGCATTCTACATTAACACCAGAAGTTAAGGAGGCGGACAATTATGGGAAAACCAACAGGTTTTTTAGATTATAACAGACAAAATAACGAAGGCACATCGCCTCTTGAAAGAATAAAGCACTATAATGAGTTCCATACTCCTATGGAGGAGGCTGACAGAAAACAGCAAGCTGCAAGATGTATGGACTGCGGTGTTCCTTTCTGTCAGAACGGCAAACCTATAATGGGAATGGTATCGGGTTGTCCTCTTAACAACCTGATTCCTGAATGGAACGACCTTATTTACACAGGTGAATACGACAGTGCGGCTCACCGTTTGCTTATCACTAACAACTTTCCCGAGTTCACTTCAAGAGTTTGTCCTGCACTTTGTGAGGCGGCTTGTACCTGCGGACTTAACGGAAGTGCAGTAAGTGTTAAAGAAAATGAAAACTTCATTATTGAGTACGCATTTTCATCAGGTATGATGAAAGCTAATCCCCCTCAGGTAAGAACCGATAAAAAGGTAGCTGTTATCGGTTCAGGTCCTGCCGGACTTGCCTGTGCGGCTCAACTTAATAAAAGAGGTCACAATGTTACCGTTTACGAAAAGGACGACCGTATCGGCGGACTTTTAATGTACGGTATTCCTAATATGAAGCTTGAAAAACAGGTTATTGACAGAAGAGTTGAGCTTATGAAAGCAGAGGGCGTAAGCTTTGTAACCAATGCAAATGTAGGCGAAAATGTTAAGGCTGAGGATATACTGAATGATTATGACGCAGTTGTACTTTGTTGCGGTGCAGGAAACCCCCGTGATATTAAAGCAGAAAACAGAGATGCAAAGGGAATTTACTTTGCTGTTGATTTCTTAAAAGCTACAACAAAAAGCCTGCTTGACTCAAATCTTCAGGACGGTAACTATATTTCTGCAAAAGATAAAAATGTTGTTATTATCGGCGGCGGCGACACAGGTAATGACTGCGTAGCCACTTGTATTCGTCAGGGTTGTAAATCGGTAGTTCAGCTTGAAATGATGCCTAAGCTACCTGATGAAAGAGCAGAAAACAATCCTTGGCCTGAATGGCCCAGAGTCTGCAAAACAGACTACGGTCAGGAAGAAGCTATTGCAAAATTCGGCTCTGACCCAAGACTTTACCAGACAACCGTTAAAGAGTTTGTTAAAGATGAAGAAGGAAACCTTAAAGGCGTTAAAACCGTAAATCTTAAATTTGTTTACGATAAAAAAGCAGGCAGAAATGTTATGCAGGAAATTAAGGGCAGTGAAGAATATCTCGATGCAGAGCTTGTATTGATTGCGGCAGGATTTTTAGGACCTAACAAATATATTGCAGACGCATTCGGCGTTGCTATAAACGAGCGAAGTAATATTGCAACAGAAGCAGGCAAATACAACACAAATGTTGAAAAAGTATTTACGGCAGGCGATATGCACAGAGGTCAGTCACTGGTTGTATGGGCTATCAGAGAAGGCAGAGATGCCGCCGCTGATGTTGACGAATACTTAATGGGATATACTTGTTTAAAATAATAAGTGATAAATTGAGAGGACTGTATTAAATTAAATACAGTCCTCTTTTAATTTTTCTCTCCCTCAGTCAGTCTGCGACTGACAGCTCCCTCATCAGAGGGAGCCTTGCCTTTTATCATTTCGTAACATTTCCCCTGACAGGGGAATTTCTCATCAGAGGGAGCCTTTGTTATTATAAATACTCTATTTTAATTTACATATTATTTTTTTAAAAAGCTTAAAAAGCCTTTTTTATTATACGGTTCGCTTGAAACAGACATAACCTTATAGCCTGTAGGATTTATTACTTCTTCAATTTTCTGTTTTGGAATTTCATCATTACTTATAATTACCGTTTCATTATTTGTATGTGATGAATTTACCTTTTTAACTTTAAACTCTTTTCTGATTACGTCATTAATATGAGCCTCACACATACTGCAAGCCATTCCGTATATACCTACTGTTGTTTTATACATGTTATAATTCTCCTTTCCGGTTAGTTTATGCTAACCGCAATAATATCACCAAAATATTTGCAAGTCAAGATTTATTAGGTTATTTAAGTTTGTTATTTTTCTGTGCAGGATTATCTATTAAATTTCCTCTATAATCAAATCTTGAACCGTGACATGGGCAATCCCAGCTTTTTTCTGTATTATTCCATTCAAGCTGACAGCCAAGATGAGGACATCTTGATGATACTGCAAAAACCTTCCCGTCTTCTCTTTTATAAACTCCCGCTTTTTTACCTTTATACTCAACTATTTTTCCTTCTCCCAAAGGTATGGCGTTTAAATTATTTTGAACAGGTACAAATATTTGAGAAGATAATCCTTTTACAGACTGCTCCGCTTCTTTCATCAAATTTTTCATAGCAATTGATGTTACTTTTCTATCTGATGAAAATGTGCCGATAAAATTATTTTTTCTGCCTGTTATTAAATCTGATATTATCATTGAGGAAACCATTGAACCTGTCATTCCCCACTTATTAAATCCTGTTGCTAAAAAATAATTGTCATTGTTTTTAGTAAATCTTCCTATATACGGTATAGAGTCTAAAGTCATACAATCCTGTGCAGACCACCTTGCAACCTCTGTATAATCAGGATAATATATTTTTGCATTGTTTGTGAGCAATTTATATTTATCGCCAATACACTCCCCTGTTCTATGAGAATAACCGCCCAAAAGAATCATATCTTTATAGCCTCGAAAAGTCAGTCCGTCGCCATCTATTCCGTAATACATATTCTCAATTTTTTTATCCGTTTTTATTGCAAGAACATAGCTTCTCTCCTGATGCATTCGCATGAAAAACATTTTAGGAAAATTAACAAAGGGAAAATGAGATGCAATAATTATATACTTTGCCGTAACGCTTCCCTTTTCTGTTACTACCTTATTATCTATTAATTGAGTTACCTTTGTGTTTTCGTAAATATTCATATTCTCTGCTAAAGGCATAAGAAATTTTATTGGGTTAAACATTCCCTGATTTTTAAACTCTAAGGCAACTTTTACTTTAAAGGGTAATTCTGTGTTATCTGTTAGGTTTGCGTTAATTCCAAGTTCTTTTGCGGCTTTATACTCATCATTTATTTTATCGTCATCTGCCTTTGTATACAAAAATGATGATGCTCTCTTAAAATCACAATCTATTTTATTTTTTTTAATAATTTTTTCATACTCATCAATTGCAATAGTGTTTGAAAGAGCATAATTATGAGCCTCTTTCAACCCAAAATTATTTATTATTTTTGAATAAATCAATCCGTGCTGTGATGTGATTTTGGCAGTTGTGTTTTTTGTTTGACCGGATCCGATTCTGCTTGCCTCTAAAACGACTGTATTAACACCGTTTTGCATAAGGCGGTATGCACAAAGTATTCCCGCCATACCTGCACCTATTACTACCGCATCAGCCTTTATATTTTTAGTTAAAGAGTTCCTTAAATTATGTTCTGAGTTATTACTCCAAAATGACTGCATAAAAAATCACCCTGACTTATACTAAACACCGATTGAAAAAGATATCCACTTTTTAATTGGTGTTTAGTATTAGTATTCTCAGAATGATTTCAATTATTAGTAAAATATTGGTTTTATATAATTAAAGATTCCTCAGACAAAACGGTTTAAATCAGAGTTATATTCATAGCCGATTAAAGAAAGCTTAGTTTCTATTTCTTTCTTATCAACACACAGGGTTTTTGAAAGTTCTTCTAAAGAAGGATAAAAATCTCTCAGTTGAGTATTGATATATGACAAAAGTATTGCAGGATCATTTGGAAGTGACATAGTTATTCTACCTCTGTATTAAAATTTTTTAAATTATACACCTTTCAATAAAAAAGAGCAATATAAGTATTTTACACAAAATCCCTCTCAATTAATTTTGAGAGGGATTCTGTATTATAAGTATTTTAATTTTATAATTTTAACAGCCTATGTTTCTCAATAAATTCTGCATTTGTTTTATTCCTCTTACTTGTGATTTTATTATGGCATTTAAAATCGGTACTAATTGAGGACAAATACTGTATTTAAGTGTAGTATTAGCCATTTCTACCGCACCTCTATGATGAGGTATCATCTCCCACATAAAGTTGCAGTTTACTCTGTTTGTGGCTCTTGCACATCTCATTCTTGAGAACATTGTTCGCATAATATTATCCATTGTCTGCTGATAAGATGAAAGTCTTTGTTCCCTATTTTTAAATTCCGTACATTCACATTTAATATCAAGCATATTTTCTATGCTTTTTGTTTGTTCCTCTATAATTTGATTAGCAATACACTGCAAGGTTTCATTTGTTGTATATTTTAAAATATTTTCCGACATCTCTATTGCCGCCCTATGATGAGGTATCATCTGAACTATAAAGTTATGGGATATGCTGTCATTTAATTCTGCCTGAGTCATCTCTCTTACCATTTTATTTAGAATACAATAGAATTTATTGAGATACTCTTCTGTGTTTTCGTCAAATCCAATTTGTCTGTTCATAATCTATCTCCTCCCTGTTTTATACTATATTCAAGTGAGGAGCGCAGGTTGAATAAATTAAAATATTTTTAGTATATAAATAAAAAATGCTCGCTTTATAAGCGAACATTTTTTATTGTAAATCCTGCAAATCTGCGGCGGTAATATCGTTTTCGAGATTATCTCTTGCAAGGTCATTATCGATTTCTTTATAAATATCCGCAATAGGTTTTTCAATCCCATAATATGCTGAGAAAGGTTTTGTATGAAAAACCTTCTGGCTTGGCGGATAAGTTCCCGCAATTATGGGATTAGCCTGCTCTTTACCGCTCTTTGCTTTGCCCTGAATTTCCGGAACCGTTATTTTATCTTTCTTTGAATGTTGAAGATTATCTCCATAACGTTTCATTCCCTGTTTTGCCATTATATATCACCTCGGATATAGTTTATCCATTAAGTGTGATTATATGCTATATAAATATTTTGAATTATTCCAAAACAACACACCAGTTATTTCTCTCGGAAAAAACGCTTTCAAATTGACTTTTCCTATACTTTTCTTCTTCGACAATCGGATCTGCGATAATTACAGTATCTTCTTTGACATATTACTCCGTATCTTACATCGTATTTTTCTGTAATTTTGTAAGGGTATTTTTAATAACTGTTAAGGCTTCGTGAGGATTATCAATATCGTAAACTGCTGTTTCCATAGGGCAAAAACCTGTATCTGTACGGTTACGTATTGCTTTGACCTCTTTATCACAAACAGGGATAATACCGTTTTCAATTAGTACGTCCCTTGCCGGTTCACTTATTACAGGAGCATAAATCTGTGCAACACCGCAAAGCACATACAAAAATGCAGTCGCCTTGCCTACAACCTTATCTGCGGCATAAAAACCATATAAATCGGTTTTATTATCAAGCCAATCAAGCAGCGGTTTTACACCTCTTAATTTGCTTGTATATACAATATCATTTTTGCACAAAACACAGGTATAATCGTCGCTGTTAAGTATTTCTTTTGCCCTTTCTAAATCGTTAAAATTACTTTTCATTTTTTGATATGTTCTCCACGCGGTAAACAGCAAGAGGGATCAAAGCCCACTGCAAAGCAAGACCGAAAATACCTGTAACCACACTCATCCAGATTATCGAAACCGAAACAGTTTCATTACCAAGTACATAAACAGAAACTAAAATTGCTATGGCACGTACGGTACGTCCTGCAAACTGTGCTGTTAAAACCTTTACTATTGTAGGAATATTTACATTTCTTAAAATTCCTGAAACTAAACCGTAAACACAAAGCTCTATCATCATAAATGGCAGCATTGCAGCACCGGGCATTCCTGAAAGTGAAAAGCTTACAAGTGGTGATAAAAGTCCTGCAACTGCTCCTGCATACGGTCCTGCGAGAAGTCCTACAAGAATGATTGGCAGGTGCATTGGTAAAAATGCTTCTCCCAAAGCTGTTCCCAGACCTGACATTGCTCCCATTAAATGAAACAATTGTGGAATTGCAACTGCTGCAATAATTGCACCTATTGTTGCCAAGGTTTGTGTTTTTATTGATAAACGTTTTTTCTCTAATATTTTTACTGTTATTGCTGACATAATTAAATTCTCCTTAATAATTAGCTTTATTTTTTAAGAAAACATAATAATCTTCCGTAAATTTATATAGCTTTCTTTTGCATTATAATAAATTATTTTTCAAATTCTAATGCTACCTCTTTTAACAGTTTTCTGATTTCTAAATGCTGTGGACAGATATGCTCGCATTTTCCGCACTGAATACAATCAGAGGCTTTTCCGTTATTTACAGTATGTACATTATTATAATAGTAATCTGTGTTCCAATTATTAAACACCTTTTTTGAATTCATACAGGCAAACAAATCAGGGATTGAAATATTCTTTGGGCATCCGCTTGTACAATAACGACACGCCGTACATTGAATTAGACCTTGTTCATTGAAAATTTTACAGACTTCATTTACGGCTTCCAATTCTTTTTCGGAAAGAGGTTTAAAATCCTTCATATAGCTGATGTTATCGTTCATCATTTCCATATTTTCCATTCCTGAAAGAACCATCATAACTCCGTCAAAGCCTGCGGCAAAACGGATTGCATAGCTTGCCGCACTTCCGCCTTGAAGTTTGTTAAAAACTTCTTTTGCTTTATCAGGAAGATTTACAAGACTTCCTCCCTTTACAGGCTCCATTACAATAACAGGTTTATCATACTTTCGGCACACTTCATAGCATTTACGGCCTTCAACAGAGGTATCCTCATAATCTACATAATTAAATTGTATCTGTACCACTTCGATTTGCGGATACTCTATAAGGATTTGTTCGAGTACCTCTGCCTTATCGTGAAAAGAAATTCCAAAATGGCGGAACTTACCTTCTTCTTTTAATTCCAGGGCAGTTTCATAAGCATTGCACTTCTTATATTTTTCAAAAATTTCTGCACTTTGAGCGTGCATTAAATAAAAATCAAAGTAATCTACTCCACAGGCTTCAAGCTGCCTTTCAAAAAGCAGACGAATCTCCTCCTGCTTATTAAAATAGCTTGTGGATAGCTTATTTGTAAGCACATAGCTTTCTCTGGGATATCGCTTTGTCAGACATTCTCTCAAAGCATTTTCGCTTTTTCCCTCTACATACATATGAGCTGTATCAAAATAGTTAAAGCCTGCATCCATAAAAGCATCAACCATTTTGTTTACTTCTGTATAATCGACCTCGCCGTTCTTTAAAGGCAGACGCATACAGCCAAAGCCGAAGTTCTTTTTTATTTCTTCAAAATAGGTTTTCATTATATTTCTCCTTTTAAAAATCATATTCACTTTCTCATATTATACTAACCGCCGATTAATCAAACATTGGTACTATATTTATTTTACAATTTTATTTTATTCAATGCAATAATAGTTTTATACTTATATGATAAGATAAACTTATGCAAAATACACAAAAGACTGTACTCAGAAAATGAGTACAGCCTTAAACTGTTGAAATTTCAATTTTTATTTAATAATTATTCAGATACTGCTTTGAAAGCTTCTTCTAAATCAAAAATAATATCATCAATATGCTCTGTACCTATTGAGAGACGAATTGTGTTAGGTTTGATTCCCTGCTCTTCAAGCTCTTCGTTATTAAGCTGTGAATGAGTTGTTGATGCAGGATGAATTGCAAGAGATTTAACATCTGCAACATTTGCAAGAAGTGAGAAAATCTGTAGATTATCAATAAACTTCTTTGCTGTTTCTTCATCGCCTTTAATTTCAAAGGTGAATATTGAACCGCCGCCGTTAGGGAAATATCTGTCATAAAGATTTTTATATGGTGATATAGGAAGTGACGGGTGGTTTACATTCTCTACCTGAGGATGATTTGCAAGAAATTCCACTACTTTCTTAGTATTTTCAGCGTGCCTCTCAACACGAAGTGACAATGTTTCAAGACCTTGCAGGAAGATAAATGCATGGAACGGAGAAATTGTTGCGCCTGTATCTCTGAGAAGTGTTGCACGAATGAATGTTACAAATGATGCTCCGGGTGCTGCTTCGGTAAATACTGCTCCGTGATATGATGCATTAGGCTCTGAAAACTGTGGGAATTTACCTGATGCTTTCCAGTCAAATTTTCCGCTTTCAATAATTACACCGCCGATTGCCGTACCGTGACCGCCGATAAACTTTGTTGCTGAATGAACAACAATGTCTGCACCGTATTCAAAAGGTCTGAGTAAATAAGGCGTTGCAAATGTACTGTCAACTACAAGAGGAATATTGTGTGCGTGTGCAACCTCTGCAACCTTTTCAATATCAATTATATTTGAGTTGGGGTTTCCAAGTGTTTCTATGTAAAGTGCTTTTGTATTTTCATCAATTGCTTTTTCAAATGCGCCATCTTCATCGGGGTCAACAAATGTAGTTTTTATTCCGTAATTTGGAAGTGTATGTTCTAAAAGATTATACGTTCCGCCATAGATAGTTTTTGCCGCTACAATGTTATCTCCTGCATTTGCAAGTGCCTGAATTGTATATGTTACTGCTGCCGCACCTGAGGAAACTGCCAATGCTGCTGAACCGCCCTCAAGAGCTGCAATTCTCTGCTCAAAAATATCCTGAGTGGGGTTTGTAAGTCTTCCATAAATATTACCTGCATCTTTTAAACTAAAACGGTCAGCTGCGTGCTGGCTGTTATGGAATACATATGATGTTGTTGCGTATATCGGAACTGCTCTTGCGTCTGTTACAGGATCAGCCTGTTCCTGACCTACGTGTAATTGAAGTGTTTCAAATTTTAAATTTCTTTCTTTTAATGTGCTCATTATATTTACCTCTTTCTAATAGTTATTTTTAATTGTAATATTACTTTTTATTATATTTTGGTTTTAGTCGAGCATTTTACATTCGTCCGTTCCTAAAATTTCTTCTTAATAAAATACAAAAGATTAAGTTCATTTCTTCCCCCATATTAATAATCTTTTATGATTGATTTATCATACTTGAAAACCTACTAAATATATGGTATTATAAATATAAGTTTAAAGGTGGTATTCAAATGAAAATTTCAACAAAAGGCAGATATGCACTGCGTATGCTTTTGGATCTTGCAGAACATCAAAACGATGGATTTATTGCTTTAAAGGATATTGCAGCACGTCAGGATATATCTAAAAAATATCTTGAACAGATTGTTCCTGTTTTGAATAAGTCTGATATTTTAAGCACCAACAGAGGTTATCAGGGCGGATATAAGCTTGCAAAATCTCCCGATAAATATACTGTAGGCGATATTTTACGCCTTACTGAGGGCAGTCTTTCTCCTGTTGCCTGCCTTGACCACGAACCAATAGAATGTGCAAGAAGCAGCGAATGTATTACTCTTCCTGTATGGCAGGGATTAAAAAAGGTAATTTGCGATTATCTTGACGGAATTACTCTTCAGGATATTCTGGACAACCAAAGAGAAAAATACGCAAACGATTATGTAATTTAAATTTAATCATATCCTCAGGCACTATGATTTTATCATAGTGCCCTTTTTATTGCAATACTATAATCCTTATTATTCAGCAAACATAGGTGTTGAAAGGTAACGCTCGCCTGTATCAGGAAGAAGCGCAACAATTACTTTGCCCTCATTCTCAGGTCTTTTTGCAAGCTCAGTGGCAGCAAATACAGCCGCTCCTGAAGAAATACCTACAAGAACACCCTCTTTTTTAGCAAGGATTCTGCCTGTTTCAAAGGCATCTTCGTTTTCCACAGTAATGATTTCATCGTAAATTTCAGTATTCAATGTGTCAGGTACAAATCCTGCGCCGATTCCCTGAATTTTATGTGGTCCGGGAGTACCCTTTGACAAAACAGGTGAACCTGCAGGCTCAACAGCTACAACCTTAACATTAGGATTTTTCTCTTTAAGATATTCGCCCACACCTGATACTGTACCGCCTGTACCTACACCGGCTACAAGGATATCAACCTTTCCGTCTGTGTCTTCCCAGATTTCAGGACCTGTTGTTTTACGGTGCATTGCAGGGTTTGCAGTATTTGTAAACTGGCTTGGAATAAAGCTGTGAGGAATTTCATCAGCAAGCTCCTGAGCCTTTGCAATTGCGCCTTTCATTCCCTTTGCACCTTCTGTGAGAACAAGCTCTGCTCCGTATGCTTTAAGCAAATTACGGCGTTCAACGCTCATTGTTTCAGGCATTGTTAAAATAATTCTGTATCCTCTTGATGCTGAAACGGCTGCAAGACCGATACCTGTATTACCGCTTGTAGGCTCTATAATTACTGACTCTGAATTAAGAAGCCCCTTAGCTTCTGCATCGTCAATCATTGCTTTTGCAATTCTGTCTTTTACACTTCCTGCTGGATTAAAGTATTCAAGCTTAGCAATGATTTTTGCAGATAAGTTCTTTTCTTTTTCATAATTTTTAAGTTCCAAAAGAGGTGTGCCGCCTATAAGATCTGTAATTCTTTCAAATGTTTTCATAGTAATTATCTCCTTTAATAAAATATCAAATAGTATATGTGTGAAAATTATTAATTGATTAGTTCAGCTTCAACATCGCATTGTTTTTACAATATATTTCATAAGCAAAACTCCAATTCGTAAGCATAATTTCTTAATATTTTTCAATAACTGACTAAACCTATTAATTTGATAGGTTTAATTATAGCACTCTTTACTTTTCCTGTCAATAGTATTTTCAAAATTTGTAAATTAATTTTAATTTACTTGACAAAGCGCTATTTAAATTGTAATATAATACTTATTAAACTTATATGTATTATATGCAATTCTTAATTTAATTGACAACAGGAATAAATATGAATACAATAAAGAATGTTGAAAAAATAAATTCAAAAAGCTGTTTTTCAGAGAACGCATATTCATTATTGAGGAGAATCAAAGATGTTAGACCAATTTTCAAGAACTCAATTGCTTATTGGCAAGGACGGTATTGATAAGCTGAAAAATTCAAGAGTTGCAGTTTTCGGAATCGGCGGTGTAGGCGGTTATACAGTTGAAGCACTTGTTCGAAGCGGAATCGGTGCAATTGATATAATTGATGATGATAAGGTATGTCTTACAAATATTAACCGTCAGATTTACGCAACACGAAAAACTGTTGGCAAATATAAGGTTGATGTAGCAGAAGAACGGATTTACGAAATAAATCCCGATATTAAAGTAGTTAAGCATAAAATGTTCTATATGCCTGAAACATCAGGAAACTTCGACTTTTCGGAATATGATTATATAGTAGATGCCATTGATACGGTAAAAGGTAAAATTGAGCTTGTTATGCAGGCAGAGGCTTCAGGTACGCCTATTATCAGTTCTATGGGCGCAGGAAATAAAATGGACCCATCGGCATTTGAAGTAGCTGATATTTATAAAACGTCCGTTTGTCCGCTTGCAAGAGTTATGAGGTATGAACTGAGAAAACGAGGAATAAAAAAACTTAAAGTTGTCTATTCCAAAGAAAAGCCCATTAACCCTATTGATGATATGTCTATCAGCTGCCGTACACATTGTATATGTCCTCCCGATACTGCAAGAAAATGCACCCATCGAAGGCAGGTACCCGGCAGCAATGCCTTTGTGCCGTCAGTTGCAGGATTGATTATTGCAGGCGAAATAATTAAAGATTTGATAAATCACAACTGAAACTATTTTTACAAATAACAAGGATGAGTATATGAGCTTTAATTTTGATAATCCTTCTATTAAAAAGAATATGTACAAGGGTACTTTTGGAATTGAAAAAGAAAGCCTTCGTATTGATACAAAAGGATATCTTTCCCATACAAAACACCCTTTTCATGATAATCCCCACATAGACAGAGATTTCTGTGAAAATCAGGTTGAGATAGTAACCGATGTATATGAAAGCACACAGTCTGTTTATGAGCATCTTGAGGAGCTTCATAATACGGTTATAAAAAATCTTAGCAATTTAAAATCAGGCAGAGAGCTTCTATGGCCTTTTTCAAACCCTCCCTATGTAAAAGGAGAAAGCGATATTCCTATTGCAAGCTTTAAGGGCAGTTTAAAAGGAAAAGAATTATACAGAAAATATCTTGCTAAAAAATACGGAAAAAAGAAAATGCTGTTTTCCGGAATTCATTTTAATTTTTCTTTCGACGATAAGCTTTTTGAAGAAGGTTTTAAAGAAAGCAGAAGCACTTCCTTTAAGGAATATAAAAATCAAATATATCTTGAACTTGCCGAAAAAATGACAAAGTACAGCTGGCTTATTGTTTATTTAACAGCCGCAAGTCCGATTATGAACGGCTCGTTTCTTGATGAAAGCTTAATGGAAAAAGATGTGGTAACGCCTTATTCCTCCGCCCGTTGCAGTGAAATCGGATATTGGAACAACTTTATTCCTACACTTAAATATAATACACTGACAAATTACATAAGCAGTATTCAAAGCTATGTTGACAGCGGTCAGCTTAAATCATTTTCAGAGCTTTATTATCCCATAAGATTAAAGTCAAGAGGTGAAAGCTCTCTTGAAAATTTAGCACAGTCGGGAGTAACTCATATTGAGCTTCGTATGCTTGACCTTAATCCCCTATCGCCTGTGGGCATTATGAAAGAAGATATGGATTTTATACATATGCTTGTTATTTATTTAATATCGCAAAGAGACGAAGAATTTACAGAAAGCGAACAAATAAAGGCAATAACAAATGTTAAGCTTGCCGCAAAATACGATGATGAAAATACAGTTATTAATTTTAAAGGCGAGGACTTATCTGTTAAATCTGCCGCATTAAATGTTTTATGCGATATGGAAAAATTTTTTGGTAAATACAATCAATCAAATGCTTTAGAAATTATAAAATATCAAAAGGATAAGATTCTCAACAAAAACAAAAGATATGCCGAAATCATAAGAAATAAATTCGGTCAAAATTATGTTGAAAAGGGTCTTGAGCTTTCTTTTACATATGCTGATAATATCTGTAAGGAGGTTGCCTTAAATGTGTGAGATACTGGGTGCTTGCTATGACAAGGAATGTTACTTAAATAACTATTTAAAGTTGTTTTACAAGCACAGCGGCAATCATCCTCACGGATGGGGACTTGCATTAACTGATGGTAATGAGGTTTCAATAGAAAAAGAACCTTTACGTGCCGAAAAAAGTCATTATCTTAAAGAGCGTCTTTCTCAGCCTATTTATGCAAAAACTGCTTTGGCACACATTCGGTATGCAACTATCGGTAATGTAGATTATAAAAACTGCCACCCATATTCAAAAAAGGATAATTCTTCAAGACGCTGGACCTTAATTCATAACGGCACAATTTTTGATTATCAACCACTTAACAAGTTTCTTAAACTTCAAAAAGGTGAAACTGACAGCGAGCGCATATTGCTGTATATTATCGAGCAAATTAACAACCTGCAAAGTGAAACAGGAAAGCCTCTTAATGGACAGGAGAGATTTTTTCTGCTTGACAGCATTATATCAGATATGGCAAAGGGCAATAAGCTGAATTTACTGATTTATGACGGCGAATATATATATGCTCACACAAATTATAAGGATTCTCTGCATTATCTTGAATCTGAAAATGGTATAATTTTTTCTACACTTCCCCTTTCAAATGAAAACTGGCAAAAGCTGACCTTTACAACATTGCTTGCATACAAGGGCGGAAAGCTTGCTTTTAAAGGAACTAATCACAATAACGAATATATTGACAACGAAGAATCGTTAAGATTTTTATATCAGATTTTCTCTGACTTATAACCGCTTAAAGGAGATAATATGGAACGTGAAATTATAAAAGAACGTTTATATAAAAGATACATAGAACCTACAAAGAAAAAGGGCAAGGAATATATCGGCGTTGAAATTGAAATGCCTATTGTAAATTTATCAGAAAAAGCTGTTGATTTTGAAGTTGTACATAAGATAACTGACAGCTTTATTAATCATTTTGATTTTACTGTTACAGGCAAAGATGACGAAGGTAATATTTATTCTGCAACAAGCTCTGCAAACGGAGATATTTTATCATACGATTGCTCTTATAATAATCTTGAACTGTCATTTGGAAAAGAGAGTAATTTATATATCATTCAAACAAGATTTAATGAGTATTATAAATTTCTGCAAAATGAATTTAAAAAATATAATTATACATTAACGGGTATGGGTGTAAATCCTTACCGTAATTTTAATCACAATGTTCCTATTCCAAACGGTCGTTACCGTATGCTGTTTCATCATTTAAACTCATATAAAAACTATACGGATTTACCTATGTATTTTCATAATTATCCACAATACGGCACATTTTCAAGCGCATCACAGGTTCAACTTGATGTATCCTATGATAACCTGCCTATGGTACTTAATACTTTTTCTAAGCTTGAACCTATTAAAGCTCTTCTGTTTTCAAATTCCGTTTTACTTGATGAAAAAGAGGAACTTTTATGTTGCAGAGATATGTTCTGGGAAAACAGCACTCACGGTATAAATCCTCATAATATCGGAATGTATGACTGTGAATTTTCCTCCGTTGAAGATGTACTTTCATATATTGAAACTACCGGCATTTACTGTGTAGAAAGGGATAATAAGTACATAAATTTTGCTCCAATAAAGATTTACGATTATTTTGATAAACAGTCAATACAGGGCGAATATTTTGACAACGGTGAGTATAAAAAAATAGAGTTTGAACCTCGGCTTGATGACATTGAGTATCTTAGAACATTTAAGTTTGAGGACTTAACATTCAGAGGAACAATAGAGTTCAGAAGTGTTTGCTGTCAGCCGATTAAGGATAGCCTATGCGTTGCGGCTTTTCATCTGGGTCTTATGAATAAAGTTGAAGAATTATCTCAGCTTTTTGAAAATGACCATATTCTTTACCATAATGGATATACTGCAAGTGAGTTAAGAAAAATGCTTATTAAAGACAGTTTACCTGAATTTATAGACATAGACAGCTTATATGATTTTGTAAAGCAAATTATTGATTTGTCTTACAAGGGACTTTTACAACGGGGATTAAATGAAGAAAGCTTGTTACAACCTCTGTATGAAAGAGTAAAAGCAAGAACAAATCCTGCAAAAAATATGCTTAATTTAAAGAATAGCGGAACAGATTTAAAGGATATTATTATTGAGTATGGAAAAATATAGATAAATGAAAGTCTCCTGATTTCTTAACTGAAGTCAGGAGACTTTATTTGCAATCTAATATCAGATTACTGTCATCTATCCACTAAAATATAAAAAAATGTGACATTTTTTTGTATTTTTTCTTGCTTTTTAACTCCAAAAAATGTATACTGTAAATGAAACCCAAGTAATTTACGGGTCTATCAAAATTTATTTTTTAGGAGTGAGATTAATTTGAACAAGTTCTTCAAAATCTCGGAACGCGGATCCAATGTGCGTACGGAAATCATCGCAGGTTTAACCACCTTCTTTGCAATGGCGTACATTGTGGTTACGAATCCGAACCAAATCGTTAGCTTCAGCCACTTGGCTGAGGGCGCTGATCCGGCATTCCAGCAAATCTGGAACGCTGTATACGTTGCCTCCATACTGGCAGCAGTCATTGGTACATTGCTCATGGCGTTCTACGCTAAGATGCCGTTTGCACAAGCATGCGGTATGGGACTTAATTCCTTCTTTTTCGTTTCTTTTATCCTGCCCCACATTATCGCAGGTGACGGCAGTGACGGCTTGATTCGCGGATATCATTCAGGCCTTGTAATTATCCTCGTCTCAGGTCTCATCTTTATGATTCTCTCTATCTCCGGTCTGCGTTCGAAGATCGCAAAAGCGCTTCCGGAATGTCTGAAAAAAGCAATTCCTGCCGGTATCGGACTATTCATTGCATTCCTTGGTTTCCAGAACGCTGGAATTCTGCAGGACAACCAGTATACGCTCCTCCAGTTTGTGGACATTCACGGTGCAATTGCCAACGGCGAATTTATCACTGTCGTTCCGGCTCTTTTGGCAATCTTAGGCTTTTTACTTATTGCCGTGCTTGAAAAATATCGAGTTAAAGGTTCCGTTCTCATCAGTATTGCCGTTATCACGGTGGCTTACTACATAACTACAGGAACTACACCGGTGTTCGATATTGGTCAAATCGGTCAGACCTTCCAGGACTTCGGTTCCATCGGCATCACCGGTGTATTCCAAGGCACCTCTTGGGCAGATGCATTTACAGGTGAGGCTATCGGCGGCATCTTCTCCGCAATTATGCTTATTATTACATTCTGCCTTGTTGATATGTTTGACACCATCGGCACACTCTACGGTGCGGCTTCTCAGGCAAATATGCTCGACGAAAACGGCGACCCGATTAACGTTAATAAATGTATGACCAGCGACTCTGTCGCTACCGTTGCAGGTGCTGTTTGCGGTACTTCTACTTGTACAACTTTCGTTGAGTCTGCTTCCGGCGTTGCAGCCGGCGGTCGTACGGGTCTCACATCTCTCGTTGTTTCAATTTGCTTTGCCGTATGTCTTTTCCTCAGTCCTCTGGCTTCTCTTGTACCATCCTGTGCAACAGCTCCGGCACTTATTTACGTAGGTGTTTTAATGCTTAAGGGCTTTGCTAAGGTTGATATGAATGATATGCGCAGTGCCGTTCCGGCGTTCCTGGCACTTATAATGATGCCTATGACATATTCTATCTCTAACGGTATCGGTATAGGCGCTATAGCTTATGTCATCATCACACTGTGCACAGGAAAATATCAGAAAAGAGATATCCCTGTTACAGTCATCGCTGCTTTGTTTATTCTGAAGTTTGTTACGGTGACTATGTAATCAGTATTTTACGATTTTAAATCATAATTAAAAGGTGTAGTTTTGAGCCGTTTGACTCATTACTGCACCTTTTTTTATAGGGATAAAAGCAAATTAAAATGAAGATTTATCATAAATAAATGCGAAAGCGAAACACCTCAAAAACATTCTTGCTTTCACGGGAGAAATATTGTAAACTATTACTATACATTTTTTAGGTGGGCAATGACATAGAGATTCAACAAAAATACGGCGTATCCGTTAGGAGGATAATGATGACGTTTCGAGAAATGAGAAGAAAAAGGCAGTTACTTACGGAAGCGGACTGCATTGAAATTTTAAGAAAGAATACTTCCGGTGTTCTTGCCGTTTCCGGCGACGGAGGCTATCCCTATGCCGTACCGCTTAGCTATGTCTATGATGGAAATGCACTGTATTTCCACTGTGCAAAAAGCGGTCATAAGCTCGACGCTATTAAAAGTAGTGATAAAGTTTCATTTTGCGTAGTGGATCAAGACTTTGTTGTTCCGCAGGAATATACTACATATTTTCGGAGTGTAATTATTTTTGGTAGAGCAAGTATCTTGGAACACGATGGTGAGATCCGCAACGCAATCGAAAAGTTAGCAATGAAGTATTATCTGAATGACAGCAAAGCAAATCGTGATTTTGCTATCGAAAGAGAATATAAAGCTATGTGCATGGTAAAAATTCAGATTGAGCATATGACCGGTAAAAAAGCGATTGAACTTGTAAAAGCACACACCCAAAAAGGGTGGTTGGATAAAGAAAGTAACAAACAAGAATCAGAAAGGTCAGAAATTTAATGGAACTGTTGGTAAAACATTTTAATGAACTAACTAATGAAGAATTGCTTGAAATATACAAGCTGAGAGTGGCAGTATTCGTAGTAGAGCAAAACTGTCCTTATCAGGAGATTGATGATGCGGACAAATCCGCATATCACGCTTATTTTAAAGACGAAAACGGTATACAAGCATACATACGGGTTCTGCCAAAGGGTATAACCTTTGATGAAGTTTCTGTGGGCAGAGTTATTTCGATAAAACGCCGCTGCGGTTTAGGCAGCAGGATATTATCAGAAGGAATTCGTATTGCAAAGGAACAGTTTAATGCTAATGTAATTACTATCGGAGCACAGGTATATGCAAGAGGTCTTTATGAAAAAGCGGGTTTTGTACAGATTTCTGATGAATATTTGGAGGATGGAATACCTCATATCCATATGAGACTTACGTTATAAAATTCTGTTTATCATTATAATATCGTATATTAAGAAAAATAAAAGCCGGCGTCTTTTAGGCGCTGGCTTTTGATAATATATTCTGTAGTATATTAGTATTAAAGAATTATGCTGTTCAAAAATTCGCGGCAACGTTCGGTTTTGGGATTGGAGAAAAATGCGTCTGGCGTGTTTTCTTCTATCATTTTGCCGTGATCCATAAAAATAACACGGGTGGCAGCCTCTTTTGCAAAGCCCATTTCGTGAGTTACAACTACCATTGTCATTCCGGATTTCGCCAAATCGCTCATTACGTTTAATACCTCGTTTATCATTTCAGGGTCGAGAGCTGAGGTGGGTTCATCAAACAGCATAACATCAGGATGCATACATAGAGCACGCACAATGGCTATTCTTTGCTTCTGTCCGCCGGAGAGCTGGGATGGATAGGCGTTTGCTCTGTCTGCAAGACCTACTCGCTCCAGCAGTTCAATAGCGGTTTTTTCAGCTTCCGCTTTGGAAATCTTAAGCAGTTTCATTGGTGCTAAGGTCATATTTTTAAGCACCGTCATATGAGGAAAAAGATTAAAATGCTGAAACACCATTCCCATCTTTTTTCGGTGAGTATTTATGTTAACGTGAGGAGCTGTGATATCTATACCTTCAAAATAAATATGACCGTCGGTTGGAGATTCCAGAAGATTCAGTGAACGTAGAAAAGTCGATTTTCCGGAACCTGACGGACCGAGAATGACAACGACCTCGCCCTTGTTTATATTAACGGAAACCCCGTCAAGTGCGTGAATATCTGTTCCGTAGGTTTTAATAAGACCCTCAACACGAAGCAACGGCTCTTTAGCAGAGTCAAATGGGGGCTTTATATTCTTCTTTTTATCTTTCACTTGAACGCAGCCTCCTTTCAAGAATACCGAGTAGCTTGGTTAATACTATAACGACAATAAGATAAATCGCCGCAACAACAAACAGCGGAAATGGGTTATACGTCAGGGAACGGATAATATCTCCGCCCTTTGTTAAATCCAGCACAGCAATATAGCCGGCAATAGATGTCTCTTTAAGAAGAACGATTGCTTCATTGCAAAGCGCAGGAAGGACATTTTTAAACGCCTGAGGAAGAATAATACTTCGCATAGTCTGAATGAAACTCAAACCCAAACTTCTTCCGGCTTCTTCCTGACCATGATCTATAGACATGATTCCCGCACGAACGATTTCAGCCACATAGGCTCCGGAATTTACTCCGAAAGCTATAATGGCAATTAGGAGCTTATACTCTGAAATACCTACGAGAAGCCAGAAATTAAGGATAAGAAGTTGTACGAGCACCGGAGTTCCTCGTATTATTATAAGGTAGAGCTTGCAAACAGCATCAGCAAGGTAAAATACTAATCTGCCTATACTAATTCGCTTTACTCCCTCCGTTTTTGAACATCTTGCTTTTATGTAACCGAAAAAGGATTTATAATTATCCTGCTTCTTTAACTTATCCGCTGACGAGCGGATAACAGCAACAATAAACCCCAGAATAATGCCTATAATAGCGGCAAACAGTGTTATGACAAGGGTATTCCCCAATCCGTCTAATAAATATTTCCATCTACTTTCCTTGATAAAAGTAGAATAGATATCTCTTTGTATGCTTAAGGTTTGTAAATTCAGCATATTATGTCTCCCCGGTAATGAATAAAATCAAGGCGGAGAAAGCACAAATATGGCTTATCTCCGCCAGAATATGTATTTTTCGTTTCCTCTATAGCAAATTATTCAGCACGAACAATTATAACCTGAGTAGAGGTTGTGTAGGAATCTGTAAAACTTACCTCTTCAAGTCTCTCATCCGTTACCGTAAGTCCGGCAACGCCGATATCACATTGACCTGTCTGAACGGAAAGAACAACGGAATCAAAATTCATATTGTTTATTTTGAGTTCGTAGCCAAGTCTGTCACATATAGCCTGAGCCATATCAACATCAAAACCTACGATTTCCTGCTCACTGTAATATTCATATGGCGGAAATTCGGCGTTGGTAGCCATCGTGAGAGTTCCTTTTGAGCGGTCAACATCAGCGGGTGATTCATAGGGAGAGTTTCCGGCATTATCGCCTACGTAGTTGTCAATAATTTTTTGGAGCGTTCCATCAGCCTTAATTTCGGCGAGAGCAGCGTTGATATCATTAACAAGCTGTTTATTTTCTTTTGCAACGGCAATGGCGTAATCCTCCAGTGCAAAAGGTTCCTCAAGGATTTTGAGATCATCATTTTCAGCAACAAATACCTTAGCCGGTTCCTCATCAATGATAACACAGTCAATTTGACCCTGCTTAAGAGCAAGAATAGCATCTGCACCTTTATTATATCTCTCGATTGTTGAACCTTCTTTCTCATAATCGCTGGCAAAGGTGTCTCCGGTGGTACCAAGTTGTACACCTATTGATTTTCCAGGAAGGTCGTCAATAGTGAAGACCGTATTGGGAGCGGGGTTGTTTCCGCAGGAAGCTAAACCAACCATTAATAAAACGGCACATAAAACAGATATAACTTTTTTCATTATAAAATTCCTCCTATAGTTTTTGTATAAGTACAAATCTACTATAAATAATTTACACTTTTTTCAAGATAATGTCAAGTAAAATTGTTAATTAAGGTATAAAATTGTAATAAACTATATTTTTATACTGAATTCTGTTTATAATAAAACGGTCAACTGCTATTATGCAATTTACCGTTTGCTTTTGATTTCGCTGTTTTATAAAGATTTGCAAGAATAATATTCTTATGCCAATCGCCTTTTCTATCGGATATTAGTATCAATCTTTTATGCTTATTCTTTCTGTAAAACCCTAAAATAAAAATCAGACTGGTACACATAATTAAAACATAAACACTTATATACCTGTTATCGCCTGTTTTTGGGCTATCACTTGTGATTGCCTCGTTATCAGAGGATGTATTGTCTGTGGTGATTTTGTCTGAACATACACTGCCGTTCTCATTATTATCCCTGTTATCGGATGAATCAGCCGCCTTAGTTTCCACCGTCAAAAAAAGATTTTCATAGACAGGCGGCAGCTTGTACTGTCCGTTTACAAGCTTATCGGTAATATCGTCACCGTTCAGTATGACCTTTGAGATAATCTCACCGTTTTTACTGCGGATTTCAAACGTCGGTTCTGACAGACGGGGTATATCAAATTTGTCATTCTCTTCTCCGTCAAGGTAAACGCTTATACCATCCGGTGCACTGACTTCCAAATTGTGACTTTCAGGAACAATCACGGAAATGACAGCACTGTTAGAGAAGTCGCTTTCAGTGCTGTTCTCTGCAAATACGGTGAGTGAACAGAATGGGAGCAGACAAAAGCACAGCATTATTATTGCTATTTTTTTCATACTGTAACCCTCTCCTTTTACTTATTAGTACTCTTAACGGTATCCTCATATTCACCTGCATAAGCCTTATTCCAGTTATCTTTTGTGATGTTGATTATCAGCTCTGATTTTTCGCCTGCGGACTGATAAGTCGCAGAAGTAAAAACAGTACCGTTATTATTTTCACTTATGCTGTATGGGATAGTCTTTGCCGAATCCGCTTTATTTTCAAGGGTATTGTCCGTTTGCAGAGTGACTTTAATGCACTTTTTAGGCTCAAACTGTGCAGAATCAAGCTTTACGGTACCGAATTTAACTGTTTCATAGTTGAACGGACTTTTACATCAGGGGGAATTGTTACGGTGTAAGAGGGTTTGACATTAAACTTAACAGTGGTATTGGCAAAGGAATTATCTGCATCTTGGAGTGTGGTGTCTGCAAATGCAGTCATAGGAGCAACCATTGTAGCTGCAAGGGTCAGTACTGTTACGAATTTAATGATTTTTTTCATAATAAAAACTATCCTTTAAATAATTATAGGCTTAAAAAATTGGTCTTGTGCGAAATATTAAACATCTTCAACCGAAATTGTGAATGCAATATTGCCTATGTACTCGCCTGCGTATCCAGCATTCTGAGGTGCGGAAAACTTGAGTGTTGCACTTCCGCTTGCACCGTTCTCAGGGTTTACTTCTAATACCACATCATTTGTTTTGAGTTTTGTGCTGTCGCTGTTCCTGCTGATGTTATACTCAACTTCGGCATTCTCTGATGTCTTTACTTTAAACTTCTCATCCTCTGCGGTTGGAGTTGCATCTGTCAGCTTAATGACAACCTTCTGCCCTTTTTTTACGCAGACATCTTCTGCAGAAACAGTTTTACTAACCTCTGTATCACCGAGTATAACGCTTTCGGGAATAGTCACAGTATAACCGGGTGCAACATCATAGGTCACCTTCATTGCACCTGTTTGATCGACGAAATCCTGTTTAATTTGAGTATCAGCCGCACATACGGTTAAGGGTGTTGTAATTGACGGATAGCCGGGAATTTTAATACCTCCTTCTTCACCGCCTTTATCCTCCGGTTGCTCGACCTTCCAACTGCTTGCATTGGGATCAATATCAAGTTTGGAAACAGATGAATCATCGAAAGCTTAGATTTGTTGGTCACCATTACCGAAGCAATTGCTCCAATTGAATGCAACATATACCCTTACAACAATTTTAATTTTTTCATGATCAGTATGGAGTATATAATAAAAAGCCTATCATTTCAAATATTTTTCGATATGAAAAGCATGGATGGAATTGTTTTTCCTCTGATAATTCCAAAGCTTTTAACATGTTAACTTAAAAAAGCTTTTTAATCCATATTACATTCTTTCCCGGTTGAACCGGAGGTTATTTTCCACGCCTTAAAGCACCAATATATAAAAAAACCAGAGAGCTATAAACTCTCTGGTTTTTATAATTGTATTACAACCAAACCGAAACGTTAAAACTACCTACAAAGTAAAAATGGTTTGTGTAATATTGGATTGGTGGAGGTGAGGAGAATCGAACTCCTGTCCGAAAATTGTTTGCCAAGGTTTTCTCCGAGTGCAGTTATTGTTTTTGATTTCCCTCAAAAACCCGCCCAATAACAGGCTTGTTATTTCGGTAGCCTCTGATGTGTGACGAAAAATGAGGCAGTTTTTCGTTCACATTTACCACTAATCGACGCCCGTATTTCTGCCGTGGTACTCAGAAAAAGGACGAGCCGCTGCTTAGGCAGCTGCTAATTCAACTGTATTTTTGTCAGTTATTTTAAAGTTGCGGTTTTATAAGCGGTCCCGCACCGCTACTCGCTTACCAAGGTTTACAATCCCCGTCGAAACCTTTACACCCCCATATATAAAGGAGTAAGGAATATTTCTCAGTCTAATTCCCAAAAAATTCTTTACGCCGACTAAAAAACGAGTAATATTACTCCTTTTAAAAGCGTTGTTTTTCTTTGATTGCTCTTTCCATATCTCGCTTTGCACTTTTTTCTGCCATATCGGCACGCTTATCATAAAGCTTTTTACCTTTGCAAAGTCCCACCTGCATTTTTACCTTACTGTCTTTAAAATACAAGCTGATTGGAATTAAAGAGTAACCTGTCTGCTTTACCATTCCGTAAAGCTTCATAATTTCTCTTTTATGCATTAAGAGCTTTCTTACACGCATTGGGTCTTTATTAAATATATTTCCCTGTTCATATGGTGAAATATGCATTCCGTTTACAAAAAGCTCACCTTCAACTACTGAGCACCAACTGTCTTTCAGGTTTACTCTGCCGTTTCTTATGGACTTTACCTCAGTTCCGCAAAGTTCAATACCTGCTTCGTAGCTTTCTTCAACGAAATATTCTCTATGCACTATTTTATTTTGAGCTATAGTTTTAAGTGAACTTTTCATTACAATTCATTTCTTCCTTCAAGAGCTCTTGCAAGTGTGTTTTCGTCTGCATATTCAAGGTCACCGCCTACAGGAATACCATATGCAAGTCGGGTAACCTTTATACCCATCGGCTTTAAAAGCCTTGAAAGATACATTGCTGTTGCATCACCCTCAACTGTTGCATTGGTTGCCATAATGACCTCTTTAACAGGATCGTCTGTACCTATCCTTGCAAGCAGTTCCTTAATACTTAACTGGTCGGGACCAACATCATTTAAAGGTGAAATTGCTCCGTGAAGCACATGATACACGCCCTTATATTCGTGAGTATTTTCAAGAGCGGCGGCATCTCTGGGAGTTTCTACAACGCAAATTGTTGTTTTATCTCTTGCCTCATTTCTGCAAACAGGACACAACTCTTTATCTGTTAGATTACAGCACACCTTACAATATTTGATTTTTGTATGAGCGTCTAAAATTGCATTGGCAAAATCTTCTGCCTGTGAATCAGGCAGATTAAGTACATAATATGCAAGTCTTTGGGCTGTTTTTGCACCTATTCCGGGCATTTTTTCAAACTGCTCCACTAATTTTTCAAGGGGAGCTACACTATATGCTGACATAATCAGAACAATCCCGGAATATTAAGTCCGCCTGAAAGTGCACCCATACGCTCTTCTTTTTCAGTTGCGGCACTTCTTAAAGCTTCGTTTGTTGCTGCCATAACTAAATCTGAAAGCATTTCAACATCTTCAGGATCAACAACTTCGGGAGAAATCTCTATTGATTTAACCTCCATTTTACCTGTTACGGTAACCTTTACTGCATTGCCGCCTGCTGTGGCTGAATATTCTTTTACTTCAAGTTCCTGTTCGATAGAGCCCATTTCGTCCTGAATTTTTTGTGCCTGACGAGCTAACTGCTGAATATTTGCCGCTCCGCCTGAGCCGTATCCTTTGGGTAATCTTGCTTTCATATGAATCTTCCTTTCTTATTCCTCGGTTATTTCTATTCCGCTGTTTTTTAATTGTTCTGTAAATGTATCAAGAGGGTCTTTAACTTCTTCCTGTTTTTTTTCAGGTTTTTTATATGGTCCTAAATTAAACTTTTTGCCTGTAATCTCCATTATTGCTTCTCTTATTTTTTCTCTTTGAGTGCTTACCTTTAATAACTCAAAGGGCATTGTGGAGTTTGCATCTATTAAAAGATAATTACCGCTTTCGTAAGCATTTGTATTTGTAAAAGAGGTTGCAATAGTTTTTGAATATTTTTTTAAATGTTCAACTACTTCAGGCCATTGTAAAAACGGTGTTGCATTATTATAAATTTCTTCATAATCAACTTGTTTTCTTACAGGTGACTGTACCACCTGTGGCTGAGGTGTAATATTTTCAGCAGGCTCGCTGAAGCTTTGAACAGGCTTTGGATTTAAAATGTTTTCTATTTCACTTGAATCTGCTTTTTTTGCAGGCTCTTCAAAGTCAGGCTCAGAAGTTTCTGTCTTTGAAGTTTTATTATCTTCAATAGGTTTTTCTTCTGCTTTGGGCGGTTGTTTTTCTTCTGAATTTACAACTCTTATCCCCTTTTTAACGGCATTTTCAAGAGCGGATATTCTTGATAAGAGAGCCTCCATTGAAAAATCAAGCTCGGGAGCACTTAATTTTACCAGTGCTGTTTCAAACTCCGTTCTGTTGCTTGAACCCTTACCCATTCGCTGATAAGACTGCTCTAAAACATCCATTATATATACAATTTCCTCAAGAGTCAGAAAATCTGCCTGAGTTTGTGCATTATCAAACTCATCTTCTGACATAACAAGAAACTCTTTTGGATTTTTAACTGACTTTATAATCATTAAATTTCTGAAATGGTCGATTAATTCATTACATAATCTTGCCATATCTTTAGCTTCATTATAAAGCCTGTCAACTATTTCAAGAGCTTTTGGGGTATTTTTATTTATACAGCAATTTGCAAGGTCAAACAGATAATCCTTTTTTGCAAGACCTGATGCTTTTCTTACGACATCTGCCGTAATATTATTATCAAGGGCAATACATCTATCAAGCAACGACAATGCGTCACGCAATGCACCGTCTGCCACAGCAGAAATAAGAAGTGCGGCATCATCAGTAATTGTTACATTTTCATTTTCTGCAACATATTTAAGTCTATCAGAAATTGCATCTGAAGCAATTCTATGAAAATCAAATCTCTGGCAACGGGATACAATAGTTGCAGGCAGCTTATGAACCTCAGTTGTAGCAAGTATAAAAATAACATGCTCGGGAGGTTCTTCCAAGGTTTTTAATAAAGCGTTAAATGCCTGCTCTGTCAGCATATGAACTTCGTCAACAATATAAACTCGATATTTTGCCTTTGCAGGAGAAAAACGGGCTTTATCAATAATATCCCTTATATCGTCAATACCGCGGTTGCTGGCAGCGTCCATTTCTACAACGTCGTGCATATCTCCGTTTTCGATTGTTTTGCAGTTTTCACACTCTCCGCAGGGATTGCCGTCAACAGGATTTAAGCAGTTGACCGCTTTTGCGAAAATTTTTGCACAGGTAGTTTTTCCTGTACCACGTGAACCTGTAAACAAATATGCGTGGTTAATTCGTCCTGCTTTTATTTCGTTTTGCAAGGTTCTTGTAACCTGAGGCTGACCTGATACATCTTCAAAGGTTTTCGGCCGCCATTTTCTATAAAGCACCTGGTACATAAAAACACCTCCTATTAAAAACAAAAATTGCAAACCTTATCCGAATTTTCGGAAATCATTTAATTAAGTGAACGGCAGACTTACTGTATCGCATCAAGAATACTGCTTAATGCTGCTCGGTTCCCCGCCTGACATGGTTCACAGACCTCAATCGTACAGGGCCTGCCGCTCGCTTAATCAAATGATTATATGCAGGCTTGCAATTTTCAATTAGTATATCACAATTTTTAATGTTTATCAAGAGTTTTTTATGATTTTTTTCAAATAAGGAACTTGCCCCGTTTTTAACGTGGCAAGGGCGGCTGAAAGCCGCCTACATTCAGTGGGATATTTTACTCCCACTGAATGAATAATGTTTCCCGCCTCCAAGGCGGCGACAAACATCTTGCCTAAGTTATAAAAATATTACAAGCAAAATTGCAAATACTAAGTGTATATGTTAATATTAAATAAAGAATTTCTTAATTTATTAGGAGTAAAAGATGTCTGAACTTAAAAAATTTACTGTTAAGGGAACTAAAAAAATCGAACTTGATGACTTTTCCACTGATGAAAAGATTAAAAAAACAGAAAAAGAGAAAATTCTTGCAAAAACAGAGGAAAACCGTAAGAAAATTGCAGAATATCAGGACAAGCTGTATTCTGAAGGCAAGGAGTCGATTTTGATTATATTACAGGCTATGGACGCCGCAGGCAAAGACGGTACAATTAAGCACGTTATGAGCGGACTTAATCCTCAGGGCATTGATGTTTATTCTTTTAAATCTCCTAATTCCGAAGAGCTTTCCCACGATTATATGTGGAGAGCAATCAAGCGATTACCTGAAAAGGGAAAGATGGCTATTTTCAACCGTTCCTATTATGAAGATGTCTTAATCGGCAAGGTTCATAAGCTGTATGAAAATCAAAAAATGGCTGACAGATGCAAACAAGGTGACGTAATCGGCAGAAGATACAAGGAAATTAAAAACTTTGAAAAATATATTTTTAACAATAGCTGCCGAATTATAAAAATATTTTTGCACTTATCTAAAGAGGAACAGAAAAAACGTTTTCTTGAAAGAATTGATTTAAAAATTAAAAACTGGAAATTTTCTACCTCTGATATTAAAGAAAGGCAATATTGGGACGAATACCAACAAGCCTATGAAGATGCAATTAATGAAACTTCTACAAAAGACTGTCCATGGTATATAATTCCTGCCGACCAAAAGTTTTATGCAAGATATCTTGTGTCTGAGGCTATACTTGATGTTATGAAAAAAATCGACCCTAAATATCCTACTCTCCCCGAAGAAGAGAGAAGGCATTTAATTGAGGACAAAGAGCTTTTATTAAGCGAAAATAATTAGTAAATTTCTTTGGAGAAATGTAATATGAAGATTAAGGAAAATTTTATTGAAACAAAGGATTATGTTACAAAATCCAATTTGCCTGTAAGTGATTATGTAATAAACCCGTATGTAGGCTGTCCCCACGGGTGTAAATACTGTTATGCAAGCTTTATGAAACGGTTTACGGGACATTTAGAACCTTGGGGAGAATTTATTGATATAAAGCTATGCGATAAGCCAATAAATATAAAAAAGCTAAAGGGCAAAAATGTATTTTTATCTTCCGTAACGGATTGCTACAATTCTTTTGAAGAAAAATACCGCCTTACAAGAAAAATACTTGAACAGCTTATAGAGGCTGAATGTGAATTATGTATTACTACAAAATCATCTTTAATTTTAAGGGATATTGATTTACTTAAACAGTTTAAAAATCTTACTGTTGCAATGTCTGTAAACACTCTTGACGAAAAGTTTAAAAATCATATGGATAATGCAAGCAGTATTAAAGACAGGTTAAACACTTTAAAAGAATTAAACAAAAACGGAATTTACACAATACTTTTTATGTCGCCTATATTCCCAGGTATTACAAATTTTAAAGCAATAGTTAAGACATCAAAACCTTATATAAATATGTACTGGTTTGAAAATCTTAATCTTCGGGGAGCATATAAAACAGAGATTTTAAACTACATTAAGAAACACCACCCCGAACTAACTTTGCTTTATGAAAATATATACATAAAAGGCGATAAATCTTACTGGATAGAGCTTGCAAAGGAAATTAATGAATTTTGCACAGAGGAAAAAGTAAACTTCAAAAATTACTTTTATCACGAACAGCTTGTGGCTGATAAAAAGAAAAAGCACAAAACAAATAAAATTAACGCACCTGACTTTCATTAAAAAGCAGGTGCGTTTTTATTATCTTTAATAAAGATTATTTAGAAATTTATAGTTTTTTAATCCTCTTAATTCACTTTTTCAATTAAGCATACAGCGTGGGCTGAAATTCCAAGCAATTCGCCTGTAAAGCCGAGACCTTCTTCTGTTGTAGCTTTAACGCTTATTTGGTCAAGTTCAGTATTACAAGCCTTTGCGATTTTTTCTCTCATTGAAATAATATAATCCTTAAGCTTTGGTTTTTGAGCAATAACGGTTGAATCAATATTAATTATTTTATAGTCATTTTCTTTTAAAACCTGTACTGTTTTTTCAAGGAGTTTCAGGCTGTCTGCATTTAAAAAAGTATCATCATTATCGGGAAACAGCTTTCCTATATCACCTAAAGCCGCCGCGCCTAAAAGAGCGTCCATAATTGCGTGGAGGAGAACATCTGCATCACTATGACCTAAAAGTCCCTTTTCATAAGGGATTTCTACTCCGCCTAAAATCAGTTTTCTGTTATCGGCAAATTTATGAACATCATAACCGTGACCTATTCTCATATTTCTTCTCCCTGCTCTCTTGCTTTTAAAATACTTTCCGCCATTATTACATCAATTGGGGTTGTAAGCTTTATATTGCTTTCACTTCCGATTACAACCTCAACAGCTTTTCCGAAGTTTTCTACAAGTTGGCAATCGTCTGTAAAATCTTTTCCCTCTGATTTTGCCTTATTTAATGCAGAAATATAAAGTCCTTTTTCAAAAATCTGCGGCGTTTGAATACTTCTTAAGTCGGCTCTATTTGGTGTGCTTACAACTATATTTTTATCATCAGTAATTTTGATTGTATCTTTAACCATAACGCCCAGCGTTGCACTTTTAACTTCAAAGGCTTTCTTTATTACATTTTCTATGTCCTTAATTAAAACAAGAGGTCTGGCGCCGTCGTGAATTGCGAAAAAGTGGGTTTTGTCTGAAATATCAGAAGACGCATTTATTCCGTTAGCAACGCTCTCTCCCCTTGTATTTCCTCCTACTGCAATATGAGATACTTTAGTAAAAGAATTTTTCTTTACAAGTGAATTGATTTTTTCTATATCCTGCTCTCTTGCAACAACAACAATTTCATCTATTAAACTACAGTTTTCAAAGGCGGTTAGAGTATGTTCAATTACAGTTTTTTCATTTAAAGAAATAAACTGCTTACTGATATTTCCGCCCATTCTGCTTGAATTTCCTGCCGCAACTATAATTGCAGTTACATAATTACTTCTCATATTTTAGCTGCCTGAAAAAAGATTTCCTATAAAGCCTGTGATTGCATCTGTTCCAAATACTGCAAGGGCAATTAAAATCAAAAGCATCACTGCAAGTACAATTCTGCCTGCTTTACTGCCCCCGTTTATTTGTTCAAACTGTTTATCAAGGCCTTGTTCATTTGAGGTTTCATATTCGCCGTCTTCTATGATTTTTTCTCCCTCTTCTTTAATGGCACCTATGCCTACGCATATATCATAAGCCTTTTCATATGCCTGAAAAGGAACAAGAATATTTAAATCGCTCATATCAATACCTGTTACAGCGTTTGCGGAATTATCCTTCTTCTGTCTTTTTATATCTGAGGGGATTCCCGCATCTGCAAGTGCAGCTATAATTCTATCCTTTTCAAAACCCTCTGCGCTTATTAAAAATACCGGAGTATTATTATCTTCTATAGTGTTAAGTGGCTTTTTACATTCATTGCAAGTCTGTTCATTATCATTATGTAGTTTTCTACAAGAATTACAATATTTCATAGTTTTTCTCCTTTTTCTTGATTCAAGTTCATTGTAGCAAAATAAGGATAATAATTCAAGTAGAAAAACTTTAATTAAATATGCTTGTTCCATTATTTAAAAAAACTGCATCTGCTTTAAATTAAAAGCATTGATGCAGTTTATCTTATACTAAACACCGATTGAAAATGAGATAAGATTTTAGAGCAGATTTTGTGACAGACAAGCGCCATACCACAGAAAGGCTGTCGCCTTTCGAGGACAGGGCGCGATGTATGGTGCAAAATATGCCTAAAAGATATCCGCTTTTTAATTGGTGTTTAGTATTATATTTTAACCGAATATCGGCTGGGGTTGCTGACCGTTTAAAGCAAGCTCTATACATTTTGGTATAAGCTCAAATTTTGAAACAAGAGAATTCGGCTTTTTTACATAATCATCTTGTTGCATTGGCACAAAATAAATGTTTTTGGTATTCAGAAGCTTACCGATATTTTGTGCGGATGCTCCCAGACCGTCATTTGTTGCAACGGACAAAAGAACAGGTCTCTGAATTCTTAAATGTGATTTTGCCGCCATCGCAACAGGTGTATCTGTCACTCCCAGTGCAAGCTTTGCAAGGGTGTTACCTGTACACGGGGCAATTAAAAGCAAATCGCAAATCTTATTTGGACCTATTGGCTCTGCTCCGTCTATTGTGTGGATAATTTTTTCTTTTGTTATTTCTTCAATTTCTTTTATAAAATCCTCTGCTTTTCCAAACCTTGTATCCATCGAATATGCGTTTTTTGACATTATAGGTACAATGTGATACTCTTCTGCAAGCTTTTTCATTTGCTCAATGGCTTTTGAAAAGGTACAAAAGGAGCCGCACATTGCAAATCCGACTGTGACCTTTTTCACCTGATTTCCTCCTCAAGCATCTTAACAATTGTGTTTTTTATAATTTCTCCTGCAGTTTTCGGTGCAGTTTTTCCCGGCAATGCCAGGGCGTGTATTATATCTATATCAAGGCTTTGTGCCGCTGATTTATCTATTCCTCCCGGAAGTGATGCCAAATCAACAATCAGTGTATTTTTATCTGTCTTTTTAAGCAATGATTCATCAAATATCAATGCAGGTACCGTATTAAACACTATATCAAAGCCCCTGAGTTCTTTAAGCTGTCCGGTATTAAGGAGATGATAACCGTTTATTGTAATTTTTGCAAAGTCTGTAGCTTTTCTGGCACTTACATAAACCTGCGCTTTTAAGTCCCTAAACATTTTTGCAAGACATTTACCTATTCTGCCGAAACCGCAGATTAGAATTTTGCTGTCTAAAATTGCTCCCTCATAGCTGTTAAGTGCAATCTGCAAGGCTCCTTCTGCCGTTAAGTAAGCATTTAAAAGAGTAAAATCCTCTCTTTCAAAATAATCATAGGATTTTATATTTTCAAATTCTTTACAAAACTTAACTATCTTTTCTTTCATTGGACAAAATATTTTCTTATCTGAAATTAAATTTAAAAGTTCAGAGTTAAATTTTATAGGCTCTTTTGCAAAAGGAGCGTTAATATCACCTGCCTGATTAACAGGGGGTACTGGGAAAATAACGATATCAGTTTTAGAAAGCTCGTCTAAGCTGTTGCATATCTGCAAGTCACCTGTGCTTGTTATTTTTGAAAAGCCGAAAAGCTTAACATTATATTTATCTTTTAAAAAGAAATCACCGGCAAAAAGAAAGCGTTTATCTCCGCCGATAATACCAACAGTTTTAGCCATATAAAACACCTGTAAAAATTTTAGTTTTTATACAATATACTATGTGTTTTTATAATAAAGGTGTATTTTTAATTTTGGAGGAGTTGTTTGTAACATAAAAACTTTAAAAAATAAAAAGCCTCCCTCTGACGAGGGAGGTGGATGCGGCGAAACCGCAGACAGAGGGAGAGATTCAAAAAGAATAAAAGTTTAAAGTTATATATAATTTAGAAAAGCACAATTATAAAAAATTATATAATATAAAGCCTTATAATTATTTTTTCTCTCCCTCAGTCAGCTTCGCTGACAGCTTTTTCTGCGAAAACGGCAACCCTTT
>JAFLSJ010000049.1 GCA_022511005.1 Ruminococcus sp. | reverse complement strand
TATGTATTTACTCCTTTCTCCTTCATCTTACCACCTTTATTCAGTTTTCAGGGTGTTAAAACCCTTTTACATACACCGTTCATTTTGAACGGTGTTTTGTTTTTTATGACGATATAGCCGGGGCAAGATTTAATATACGTACGAAAAAAATAAGGTTGTTATTTTAAGTATAAAGGGCGAGCTAAAGCAGGGTGTTTGAAAGAAAAAAGCTTTCCCTAGCAGGGAAGGTGGCAGGTTGGAGCTGTGAGGTCAGGGTAGAAAACGTTCAGCTATGCACCCCTCAGTCAGCTATCGCTGCCAGCTTTTTCTGCGAAAGCGGCAACTCTTTTGTCACTTCGTGACATTTCCCCTGCTAGGGGAATTTCCTGTAGGGGAGCATTTTTCCGCTTTTAATTCTACGCTTAAAAAATAATTTGAATATTTTACAACTTTATAACAACTTTGTGTTATATTAAAATAAAAGTAAGAAAATGCGAGGGATCAGGCTATGGCAAAAGTATTGATTATAGAAGATGAAAAATCTATCAATGACTTAATTTTAATGAATCTTTCGTTAGTAGGTCATACTTGTTTTCAGGCATTAAACGGAAAAGAAGCCGCGTCTGTTTTAAATAAATGCAATCCAAATCTGATTTTATTAGACGTAATGATTCCTTTTCAAGACGGCTTTTCTCTGATGAAAGATAGAGTATTCAAAAACATACCTGTTATTTTTTTAACAGCAAAGACCTCTGTTGCGGATAAGGTTAAAGGCTTGAATCTGGGAGCAGATGATTACATTACAAAACCTTTTGAAGCCGTTGAATTAATTGCAAGAGTAGACGCAGTTTTACGCAGAACAAAGCAATTTGTGCAGTCTGAATTTAGAATCGGAAAAGCTTGCGTCAATACTTTGGAACGGAAGGCAAGGCTGAATAATATAGAGGTTGAATTAACAAACAGAGAATTTGAGTTGCTGGAAATATTGATAAAAAACAGAAATATTGCACTTTCCCGTGAAAAGCTTTTAGATTTGGTTTGGGGATATGATTTTACAGGAGATATCCGCACTGTCGACGTGCATATTACAAAACTAAGGAAAAAGCTGAATTTAGAAAGATATATTAAGACCGTATATAAATTAGGTTATCGTTTGGAGGTTTAAAATGAAGCTATGGAAGAAAATCTTTTTAGGAATGTTTATTATTTTTGTAATTGCTTTTGATATGGGAGCATTTATGTTAACTTCTTATTCATATAACTACAGCCGTGACAGAGAAATTGAAACGGGAATTCGGGAACAAAGTGTTATTTTATCATCAGTTACATCTTCTATTTTAAGAGCGGAGGAATTTAACCCGGATATTTTTGAAACCAAATATAAGCTTTCGTCTATTATAAAGTCATTAGCTGATTATTATGAACAACAGGGTGTTCAGTTGGCTTTATTATCGGATAATGAAACGATTTATTCCGATATTACTGATATAGATGAACAGCTTTTAAAATTTTCTGATTCAACAAATAAAAACGTAATGGATAAAAAGGTTGATGAAAGACGTTATCTTTTTGTATCGTCGCAAATTCCCGACTATCCGGAGTTGATTTTTGTTTACAGCCGTGACATTAACAATATTGAGGAGTTCCGTGCCGATATAAGCAATTTTTTTATTGTACTGAATGTTATTGTTATTATTTTAATGAGTATTTCTGTATTCCTGCTTTTAAAACGAATGACTCGGCCAATCGCATTATTAAGTAAGATGACTTCTGAAATTGCAGACGGTTCATATAATAAACGTGTTACAATCAAAAGAAGTGATGAGCTGGGAGAGTTGGCGGAAAATTTTAATATTATGGCTGACTCGGTAGAAAAAACTATGATTTATTTGAAAAAATCCGCGGAAGATAAGCAACAGTTTATCGACGATTTAGCTCATGAGATGAAAACCCCTGTTACTGCAATTTCAGGCTATGCCGAATACTTAAAAAGTACCAACAGCAGTAAAGAAAACCAGATTATTGCGCTGGAGCATTTGCAAAATGCAACACAAAGACTGCAAAATCTTTCCGAAGAAATGCTAAAACTGACCTTGCTCAGAGAGGAAAAAATTGAATTTAAGCCTGTTCTCATATCCGATTTATTTACAGCTTTAGAGGAAACCATGAAACCGATTCTTCAAAAACGCAATATGAATTTAATTACAGAAACGGATATTGACTGCATTAACGGAGATGAAGCATTATTGCTGTCATTACTTACAAACCTGGTGGAAAATGCGGCGAGAGCATCAAAAAGCGGTGACAAAATTATTGTAAGGGCATATAATGATGAGTTCCCTGTTATAGAGGTAAAAGATGAGGGAATAGGAATGATGGAAAGCGAAATCCAAAAAATCACCGCCCCCTTTTACAGAGTAGATAAATCCCGTTCCCGTGAGTTCGGAGGCATAGGACTTGGATTGAGTATAGTTGCAAAAATAGCTGATTTGCATAATGCAGATTTAAAAATTAAATCACAAGAAAACGTCGGAACAACAGTAGAAGTAATTTTTACAACTTCATAATAACTTTATTTTAACTTTCAAATATTAAAAGATTATCCTAAAACTGTAGTCAGGGAGATATAATTTTCTGACTTGCAAAATTAAAATGCAAAGGAGAAGTTTTTATGAAAAAATCATTAAAAAACAAAAAATTATTTTTTAGTTGTGTGTTTGTTGTTTTGGGACTTTCAATTTTAGCGTTTAATTTATCTGTTTTCCCTCAGTTTTTAAAAATGACCCCTGATGTTTCTGCAATTGAAAAGATAACTAATGAAGAAATTGAAGTCAATAAGACAAATGATGTAATCGGAAATATTATTTCTGAAAGAAGAGCAATAGAAATTGCCAAAAAAGGCGTTAGTGATGAGCTTGCATCTTCCGAGCCGTTAGGTGTGGAAATAGGACCGACTATAACAGATATTGACAGGGCTCAAGTTGTGGCAAGATATGTTACTGAAGATGTTTCTTTTCCGTCAGATGATCCGATGTGGATTGTTATAATTGTAGGTCAAAAAGAAGATTTTACAGCACCAATGCCTGATGGAATAACCATTGAAGATGTTGTCGAGATTGCGGTAGAAAAAGGATTGGTCTGGGAAGATGAAAACGGAAAACTGATGGCATATTATAAGAAATTAACAGAACTTACTTATGTAAGAGTAAATGCAATTACAGGAGGTTATGGTGGATATAAGTGCCTTACATCAGTTGATGATCTCAATTTAAAATTCAATATAGAATGGTTAAATGATAAGTACAACACAGATTTTGGTTTATCTGAGTTAGATTTATAATAAGTTTTAAGTAATTGCTTTTATAATTATAGGAGTTGATTTTATTATTGAATAAAGTCAGCTCCATTATTGTTTTGCAGACGATTAATTTGCCTGATATAAGAAAATATGTTATTATATATCTATATTTTTAATTTTTAGAAAAAGCACAGGTGATATGGAATTTTGAAAAATAATAAGTTATTGAATATAATAAAACAAATTAAAGTAAGTAATATAATTATGCTGACAATTGCAGGTATAATAAATGCAATAGGAATTACATTTTTTCTTGCTCCCGTAAAACTATATGACAGCGGTATTTCGGGAACATCAATGCTGCTTTCGCAAATCACTCCTGAAATTTTGTCCTTGTCAATATTTTTGCTTATACTCAATGTTCCGCTTTTTCTTTACGGATTTAAAAAGCAAGGAGCACTGTTTACCGTATATGCTATATATACGATTGTAATTTATTCCTTAGCGGCATGGCTTATAACATATGTTTTACCTATAGATGTAAATTTTGCATCTCCTTTAGCGGGAAGAGATTTATTGCTCTGTGCATTGTTCGGCGGTGTAATTTCAGGAACAGGAAGCGGACTTGCTATCCGTTACGGCGGTGCAATGGACGGAATTGAAGTAATGGCAGTAATTTTTGCAAAAAGGCTTGGAATTTCCGTTGGAACTTTTGTTATGATATATAATATTCTGCTTTATATTATTTGCGGATTTATTATTAACAGCTGGATATTGCCTTTATATTCAATTGTAACCTATGCGGCGGCACTTAAAACGGTAGACTTTATTGTAGAAGGCTTAGACAGAGCAAAATGTGCAATAATCATAACAACAAAGCCGGAAGAAATTTGCCAAACTCTTTCTGAAACATTTGAAAGCGGTATAACCAAAATAGAGGCAACCGGCGGATATTCAAACGCTCCCAAAACCATGATATATTTTGTAGTAAACAGATTTCAGGTTGTAAGGATGAAAGAGATAGTGCATAAAATAGATCCGAAAGTGTATATAACAATCAGTGAAGTAGCAGATGTTTTTTCTGCAAATCAGAATTAATAGCAAGTTAAATAATAAAACATCTTCTAAAGTCAGGGGGGCGGATTCAATATCCGCCCAGAAATGATAAAACAAACGAAACAGACAAGTATGGAATATTTCCATACAAATATAAAAAGAGCTGTAGATTTTTCTACAGCTCTTTATTATTTAGATAAACTACATTTTTTTATTAATTCTTTTTGCCTTTGTAGTTTGTGTGCCAGATTTCCTGTGCATACTGGAGAATTGCTCTGTCTGAACTGAACTCGCCTGCGTTTGCAACATTCTTTAAGCACTTTCTGCCAAACTCTACTCTATTTGAATAATCAGCGTTTGCCTTGATTTTAGCATCAACATAAAGCGGGAGATCATAAATTACAAAGTAATGGTCGGGAGCGTGCCAATGTGTACCGTTAAGAAGTGCACTATGAAGCTCGCCGAAGCTTCCCTCTCCGTGGGCACCGTTATCATTGAAGGTACCGTTTACAAGTGTATCAATAACTCTCTTAATATCAGGGTTAGCCTCATAGATAGCTCTTGGGTTGTAGCCTTCTTTCTTAAGTCTTTCGATATCTTCAACTCTTGCACCGAAGATATATTCATTCTCTTCACCTGCCTGCTCGGCAATTTCAATGTTAGCACCATCGTAAGTTCCAAGTGTAACAGCGCCGTTAAGCATAAACTTCATATTACCTGTACCTGAAGCTTCAAGACCGGCAGTAGAAGTCTGTTCTGAAAGATCAGCGGCAACAACCAGCTTTTCAGCGTATGATACGTTATAGTTAGAGATAAAGTAAACCTGAAGTTTATCTTTAGTATCGGGATCGTTATTTACAAGCTTAGCAACTTCATTGATATATTTAATGATAGCTTTAGCTCTTGCATAACCGGGAGCGGCTTTAGCACCGAAGATGAATGTTGTGGGATTCCAGTTAGGAAGTTTGCCGTCCTTTAATTTGAAGTAAATGTCCATAATTGAGAAAGCGTTAAGGAGCTGTCTCTTGTATTCATGGAGACGTTTAACCTGAATATCAAAGATTGTATCGGGATTAACATCGAAGTTATCCATTTTCTTCATATAAGCAGCAAGCTGTTTTTTCTTTGTCTTTTTAATTTTGTTGAACTCTTTAACAGTAGCGTCATCAAGCTGATCGTTAAGCTTGGAAAGCTTAGAAAGGTCTGTTTCCCAGCCTTTGCCTACACGCTCTGTAATGAATTTTGAAAGCTCAGGGTTACAAAGACCAAGCCATCTTCTCTGAGTGATACCGTTTGTCTTGTTCTGGAATCTCTCAGGATAAACCTCGTACCAATCTTTAAGAACGTCGTCTTTAAGAATTTCTGTATGAAGCTTAGCAACGCCGTTTACATATACAGATGCATATGTTGCAAGTCTTGCCATATGTACAACACCATCGGCAATAAGGCGCATATTTGCAATTTTATGATCAGGAACACCCTTGCCCTTAAGCTCGTGATATTCTTTGTCGTTGATTTGCTCGATAATTGAGTAAATCTCAGGAATAACATCACGCATAAGGTCAATGCTCCATTTTTCAAGAGCTTCACCGAGAACTGTGTGGTTTGTATAGTTAACTGTTTTTCTTACGATTTCAAAAGCCTGATCAAAGTTTAATCCCTCAAGCTGGAATAAACGGATAAGCTCAGGAATACAAACAACAGGGTGTGTATCGTTAAGCTGAATTGTGTTTTCCTCTGAAAAGTGGCTGAAATCGTTACCGTATTTAGCTTTGTAACGGTTCATAATATCTTTAAGTGAAGCAGAGCAGAAGAAATACTGCTGTTTTAAACGGAGTACCTTACCCTCGTGTGAATTATCATTTGGATAAAGAACCTTTGCAATATTTTCAGCGTCATTTTTAGCTTTAACGGCAGCATCATAGTTGCTGTTGTTAAACTCGTCGAAGTTAAATTCGTCAACAGCCTCTGCCTGCCATAAACGGAGCGTATTGATATTTTTTGTACCGTAGCCGATAACTGCCATATCATAAGGAACAGCTTTTACTGTCTGTGTTCTGAAAGATACGGTAACTGCCTGATCCTCTCTTCTGATGCACCAAGGATCTTCAAAACGCTGCCAGTCATCAGCAACCTCTATTTGATAACCGTCTTTAATAAGCTGTTTGAAAAGACCGTATTTATAGCGGATTCCGTAACCGTCAAGAGGAACTTCCTGTGTAGCAGCACTGTCAAGATAGCAAGCTGCAAGACGTCCGAGACCGCCGTTACCTAAAGCAGCGTCGTCAATATCTTCAAAAACATTGATGTCTACGCCTTTTCTTTTAAGTAAAGTTTTTGTTTCGTCTAAAGCGCCAATGCAGTAAAGATTGTTGTAAATCATTCTGCCCATAAGAAATTCAGCTGAAAAATAGTAAGCTCTTCTTGAAGCGGCATGATTTTTCTTACTCTTTGCCCAGTTGTCTGCAATTTCGCCCATTACAGCCTTGCCTAATGCTAAATGAAGCTGTGAGGGTGTAAGGTTTTCTACCTTTTCACAGTACATCTGTTTTGCTGTAAGTTTGAGATTTTCCATAATGTTACCCATATAATCAATCCTCCATACGTCCGTATTCTTTAGACATACTTTTTAATTTATTTGCAAGCTCTTTGGTGAGAGCTTCTTTATCAATTCTCCAAACCCAGTTTCCGCCTAAGGTTGACGGAACATTGAATCTTGCCTCAGTGCCGAGACCTAATATATCCTGAATCTGAATAATTGCATAATTACTTTTACTTTCGTAAGCTGTTCTGATAAGTCCCCAATTGAAGGGTTCGTCAAGGTCCATCTTACAGTATGATCTTGCAAAAGCAACATCGCTCTCTTTTGCTGTTTCAACCCAGCCCATAAGAGTGTCGTTATCGTGAGTTCCTGTATAAACAACACAGTTTTCTGTGTAGTTATGGGGAAGATAATCGTTTTCCTCACCGCTGTCAAAGGCAAATTCAAGAACTTTCATACCGGGATAACCGCTGTCCTTTAAAAGCTGTTTTACACCGGGGGTCAAAGTACCTAAATCCTCCGCAACAATTGGAATATCTCCGATTGTTTCACGCATTAAATTAAAGAATTCAATGCCGGGACCCTCTTTCCATTCACCGTTTATTGCATTCTCAGCAGGATACGGAATAGCATAGTAGCTGTCAAAGGCTCTGAAATGGTCGATTCTTGTAATGTCAAACAGCTTGGATGCCGCCTTAATACGCTCAAACCACCATTCATAGTCGGTAGCTTTCAGATATACCCAATCATAGAGAGGGTTGCCCCAAAGCTGACCTGTTGCTGAGAAATAATCGGGCGGACAGCCTGCAACGCATACCGGATCGCCGTCATCATAAAGCCAGAAAACCTCAGGGTTAGCCCATGTGTCTGCGCTGTCCATAGCAACGTAAATAGGCATATCTCCCAAAATCTGAATACCTAAACTGTTTACATAAGCTCTAAAGCTTTCCCACTGTTCATAAAATTTAAACTGAAGGAACTTCCAGAAATCAATATCATCTTTCAACTTGCGCTCATAGCGTTTTACTGCGGATTCTTCGTGCATACGAATTTCTTCGTCTTCCCATTCAGTCCAGGCTTTCATATCGTTCTGCTTTTTAACAGCCATATAAAGGGCATAGTTTTTCAGCCACTTGCTGTTTTTTCTCTTGAAGCCGGCAAAAGCCTTTTGGTCGTCTTTCTTTTTAAAGTTTTCATAAGCTATCTGCAACACCTGAAAACGGTTGTTATAGATTTTTTCATAATCAACTTCAAATTGGTTGTCGCCCCAATCAAATTTTTTGATTTGAGCTTTAGTAAGCAAGCCTTCCTCACAAAGAGTGTCTAAATCAATCATATATGGATTTCCCGCATATGTAGAAAAAGACTGGTAGGGGGAGTCACCGTAGCTTGTAGGGCCAACGGGAAGGATTTGCCAGATTTTCTGACCTGATTTTTTCAGGAAATCCGCAAATTTTCTTGCTTCTTTGCCGATAGTTCCTATTCCGTAGGGTGACGGAAGAGCAGTTATCGGCATAAGAATACCTGCAACACGAGGCATAATATCAACTCCGTTTTATGTATTAAATTTTTATATTCAAACGAAAAATTTTTTAAATTAAAATACTGTACACTTTTCACAGTATACAATTCATTCTAACATATTTATATTTGATTGGCAATAGTTTATTTTACTGTTTTTTAAACAAATAAAGAAAAGAGAAAATTCTCTTTTCTTTAAAAACATTATATTATTTTTGTTTGTGAAGTTCTTCCACTGAATATTCGCAAGCTTGTATAACAAAACTGGAAAAGGACACAGACTTTCCTTGGATTTCTGATTCAATTTTTTCTATTAGCGGTACAGGAAATCTAATCGTTTTATTTTCAGTTTCTTTTTTATCTGATTTTAGTTGAAATGACATATGCAATACCTCCTGACCACTATATAATATTGCATAATAACAGCGAAGTAAGCACTGCAAACAGCAATTAAAAAATACTGCAACAAGCATTGCTAAATGCAAGTTGAAAATTGCAAATTGCAATGATATAATTACTTCGATACATAAACAATGTTTTTATACAGATGGGAGAGAGGAAAATATATAAGTATAATAAAAAATTTATTAGAATTTTTGGAAAAAAAGGAAAAAATAAATTTAATTTGCATTTTTTAACAAAATAGTGTATAATGCAATACAGGAAGCAAGCTCCCTTATTTTTTCCCGATTGTTTTTACCGCTTTCATTAAGCAACGCCTTAATTGCATAGGATTTACGTTTGGTGTAAATGCCGATGTAAACAAGTCCAACGGGCTTTTGGGGAGTTCCTCCGCCCGGACCTGCAATACCTGTTGTTGAAACGCCGATATCTGCATTTGAAAGTTGTGCAACACCTTTTGCCATTTCTACGGCACATTCAGGGGAAACAGCGCCGAGCTTTTCAAGAGTTTCATTTTTAACTCCTAAAACCTTGTGCTTGATAAAATTTGCGTAGGAGCAGACTCCGCAGTCAAATACCTCAGATGAACCTGCAACCTCTGTGATTTTTTTGGAGATAAGTCCGCCTGTACAGCTTTCGGCAGTTGCAAGATGCAGAGAGTTTTGTCTGAGCTTTTCAACAACAAGATTTTGAAGATTTGCTTTATCTAAGTTTTCTTTTTTCAAAATATCTGCAAAGGATATGTCTGTAATAACTTCCATAATTATTCTCCATAGCCGTGAAATCGTTTGTTTTATTTTAACATCAACTATTATTTATTGCAATATTTTAAATAATTTGTTATATTATGTATATGTCAGTAGATGTCAACTTTTAAATAAAGCGGTGTTTTTATGCCTTGGTTTTTTACAGAAGAAAATATTCAGTCAGATAATTATATAATAACAGGCGAAAATGCCATACATATAGAAAAAAGCCTGAGAATGAAAAAGGGCGAGGAGATTACCCTTTGTACGCCCGATAAAACTCAGTGCGACTGTGTAATTGAGCAGATTATACCCGGTCAGGTTTATGTGAAAATTATAAAAAAAGCACCCTGTGAAAATGAACCTGACGCCCTGATAACTCTTTATCAGGCTCTTCCAAAGGGCGATAAAATGGACTATATTGTTCAAAAATGCGTTGAACTGGGAGTAAGCAAAATCGTTCCGGTAATATCCGCAAGATGTGTTTCAAGACCTGATGAAAAATCATTGAAAAAGAAAATTGCCCGCTGGCAGAAAATTGCGTTGCAGGCGGCAATGCAGTCAAGAAGAGGGATAATTCCTCAGATTCTTGAAGCAAAAAGCTTTGAAAACGCAGTTAAAGAAGCGAATGAAGATAAGAAAATCATCTTTTATGAATGCGGCGGAGAAAGCGTAAAGGACTTACTTTGTGAAAATGTGAAAAATATCGGCATATTTATCGGCAGTGAGGGCGGATTTGAAGAAAAAGAAGTAGAAAGTGTGCTTGAAAAAGGCGGAAGTAAAGCAACCTTAGGTAAAAGAATTTTAAGAGCAGAAACTGCACCTCTTGCGGCACTTTCAATAATTATGTATCAAACAGGTAATTTTGAGTGATAGGTTGTAAAATCAACCAAAGGATTGCTACATAAAAAGGCTCCCTCTGACGAGGGAGCTGTCAGCGACAGCTGACTGAGGGAGAGATTAACAGAAGTTTTCTATTATATA
>JAFLSJ010000048.1 GCA_022511005.1 Ruminococcus sp. | reverse complement strand
GCTGTTGTTACAATGATTATTGCGTTCCAGATTATTAAACATACAGTGGGACTTCGTGCAACAGAGGAAGAAGAGCTATCAGGTCTCGACATTACAGAGCACGGTCTTATTAGCTCTTATGCAGACTTTATGCCTGCTGTTGTATCAACTGCTTCACTTGATGAGTTCGGCGCTCAGGTTACAGGTGACGCACCTGTTACACAGGCTGTTCCTGTTCAGCTTGCAGGCAGATATACTCCTGTTGCTGAGGGCGAAGTTAAGATTACTAAGATTGACATTCTTCTTAAGCAGAGCAGACTTGAAGCTCTTAAGGTTGAAATGGATAAGCTTGGCATTACAGGTATGACAGTAACACAGGTACTTGGATGCGGTGCCCAGAAGGGTAAAGCAGAGTATTACCGTGGTGTTGCTCTTGAAAGTAACCTCCTGCCTAAGATGAAAGTAGAAATCGTTGTATGCAAGGTTCCTGTTCAGTCGGTTGTAGATGCTGCTATTAAGGCACTTTATACAGGACATATCGGCGACGGTAAGATCTTCATCTATGATGTTGAAGATGTCGTCAAAGTTCGTACAGGTGAAACAGGCTACGACGCAATGCAGGATGTAGAATAAACAGTATAATCTAACCTATCCTTTTTAATTCACATAAACTAAACGCTCCTCAATGCGCAAGCAATGAGGGGCGTTTGATTTTTATTTTAATATGTATTTACTACGGTAATTATATTTGATATAATCAGAGCAATCAATCAGAATTTGGAGGTTTTGTATGAAAAAATGGTATGATGAAGAGTACGAATGGGAAATCGAAGTAATAGGGTTTCTTAACAGTGACCACACAGAGCGGTATTGCCGAAACGGCGAAGAAATCGGAGATAAATATACCTGTACCTATGGTTGCCCTGTAAATGCAGATGGACAGGGTATTTGCTCCAAAGTAATGATGACTATGTTTCCAATCATGGAGGCTGTCAGAAGCGGCGGGAATTTAGAAAATATCGGTGGTAACAGCAAATATAGCAAAGATATTGTCTGTCCCGATGGTTGTGTTATGTTCAGGATGACGGCAAAAAAACTCGGTAATGAGAATTTTTATAAGGGAAAGTTTTTTGATTAGTTTGAAAACAAGCCGATATGTATAAATTTCGGTTTGTAGGAGAATCTATTGCAATCAAACAAAAAGGGAGGATTTAAAATCCTCCCTAAATTTTTATAATTAACACTCGCAAAAATCAATGCCGATAGATTTTGCAGCCTTAACAAGCTCGTGATTTTTGGGAACGGGTTTTGCCTTGCCTGCAATATCTTCAAGCTTATTGTGGGTAATTTTATTGTTTTTTAATGCAACAGTTACGCCGTAATGCTCGTCTTTAATAAGCTGAGCGGCATAAACACCCAATTCTGTAGCAAGAACTCTGTCATAAGCGGAGGGTGAACCGCCTCTTAAATAATGTCCCGGAACCATACTTCTTGTTTCAATGCCTGTTTTTTCTTCAATATATTTAACAATAAGTGGTGTAACGGTGGTACTTCCTCTTTTTGCAATACGCTCCTTGCGTTTCATTTTTTCTTCTTCTTTGGAGAATGCACCCTCGGCAACAACTACAATAGAGAATACATGACCGTCTTTTTTTCTTTGAAGTACGGCTTTGGCTACCTTTTCATAGCTGAAAGGAAATTCAGGAAGAAGAATTACATCAGCTCCGCCTGCGACACCTGCATAAAGTGAAAGCCAGCCTGCCTTGTTACCCATAATTTCAACTACCATAACTCTTGAATGACTTGTAGCGGTGGAGTGGAGTCTGTCGATAACCTCTGTACCGATGTCAACGGCAGTGTGAAAACCGAAGGTTTTTTCAGTGCCGTAAATATCGTTATCAATAGTTTTCGGAAGTCCGATTACATTAAGTCCGTTCTGAGATAAAAGGTTAGCAGTTTTATGAGTTCCGTTTCCGCCCAATGTAAGAAGGCAGTCAAGCTTCATTTTTTTGTAGTTTGCAATCATATTAGATACCTTATCTACATTGTCGTCACCAATAACCTGAATTTGCTTAAAGGGTTGCCTTGAAGTTCCCAAAATTGTACCGCCCTGTGTTAAAATACCTGAAAAATCAGGTTTTTTCATTTCTTTATATTCACCGTTTATAAGACCTGTATAACCGCCCACAATTCCGTAAATTTCAATATCGTCGCCCATAAGCTCGTAGGAGGCTTTAGCTACACCTCTGATTGTTGCGTTTAATCCGGGACAGTCGCCGCCGCTTGTTAAAATTCCTATTCTTTTTTTCATAAAAATTCCTCCTATAAATTTGTTATGTCTTGTTCTTTGTTTTTTTAGTAACAGCTTTTGATTTATTTATTGTTTTAGCGTTATTTATTTTATTTTCAGCACTGTTTTTGTAAGCGTCCTCATACAGTTCTAACTGTGAGTTGTGTTTTTTAGCTTTTGAGGACGGTGTAATCAGAGTGTAGTTTGCATCGCTGTCCATCTTTCGAGCCTTTTGATTATCCCATAATGCAAGGCGCATAATTTTGTTAAGCTTCATTTTTGCTTTGTAGTCGTAAACAGGAGTTGCAACCTCAACTCGCTGAGATGTATTTCTCGTCATAAAATCGGCAGAAGATATAAAATATTTTCTTTCTTTTCCAACGCCGAAAATATAAATTCTTGAATGTTCCAGAAGTCTGCCTACAATACTTCTGATTTCTATATTATCTGTTATACCCTCAATTCCGGGAACAAGACAGCATATTCCCCTTATAACCATTTTTATCGAAACTCCTGCCATTGATGCCTCAATCAGTTTTTCAATCAAATCTTTATCGGTAAGTGAATTAAGCTTTAAAGTAATAGCAGAGGGAAGTCCTGATTTTGCTTTTTCAATTTCTTCCTCAATAAGCGAAATTAAATTCGTTTTTAAACATAAAGGAGCAACCATAAGCTCCTTTGTTTTTTCAACAAACCTGCCATCTTTCAGGCAGTTGAACACTTCTCTTGCATCCTCCGTAATATCTTTATTGCTTGTGAACAATGCTAAATCCGTATATAATTTTGCGGTGGATTCATTAAAGTTTCCTGTTCCGATTTGAACAATATCGCCTTTACCATCTGTCATTCCTATTAACAAAAGCTTACAATGTACTTTATAGTTTGGAACACCATATATAATGGTACAGCCGGAATCTTCAAGAATTTTAGACCAGTCAATGTTATTTTCTTCATCAAATCTTGCTCTTAATTCAACAAGACAAGTAACCTTTTTGCCTTGTTTTGCAGCAGAAATAAGCGCCTGAACTATTTTAGAGTTTGACGCAAGCCTGTAAAGAGATATTTTTATTTCATTAACTCTTTTGTCTTTTGAGGCTTCTTCAAGCAAGTCAATAAGTATCTGAACATTATCAAATGGATAGCAAAGGAGAATATCCTTTTTTCTTATTGTGTCAATAATTGAATTTTTCTTAATTGATGCAGGATATTGAGGACTTAAAGGTTTATAGTAAAGCTTGGGATAACTTTTTTTATCAAGCCTTTTTTCAAGCAGAGAGAAAAATCCCATATTTATAGGTGTGTTTTGACGAAAAAGCTGTTTTTTGCTAAGACAAAGATTATTTCTTAAATGCTTTAAAATCTTATTACAGTTATCACCTGTATATTTAAGCTCAATAGGAGCCAATGTCCCTCTTAATTCTATAAGGCGGGACATTGTGGTTCTGAAATCAACATCAAAGTCATATAAACCCTCGTTTACATCAATATCGGCATTTCTTATAACAGAGAAAACGATTTTTTCTGTTATTTCAAACTTTTTAAAAACAGAACTAATAAACATTAGAATTAAATCTTCCATAAGCATAAATCTGCAATTGCCTGAGGGTAAAAATACAGCCTTTGGAAGTGATTTTCTTATTGGTATAAGTCCGAATTTTGAGCCGCCGTTTTTCTTTTGCAGGGTAACTCCCACAACGATAACACCGTTATCAATAAAAGGAAAAGGGTGCTTTTTTTCAATAATAAAAGGAGAGATGAAAGGAGCTACGTCTTTTTCAAAAATCTGTCTTAAAACAACCTTTTCAGCGTTAGTAACATTCTTTTCCGTAACCTTTGTAAAATACTTTTTGCCGTCGCTTAAAATTTGTTCAAAGGCTTTATCAAGCTCAGGTAAAAGACTGCTTGTTGCACTGAAGATATCTTTAAGCTGCTTTTTTTGAGTTTTACTTGTCTCACCGTTCATTTCTTCCGTTTCAATTAAAAGCTGGTCAGTAATAGAGCCTACCCTGACTCTGAAAAACTCTTCATAATTGCTTTGGAAAATAGAGATAAAACGTAACCTTTCCATTAGTGGATTATCTTTGCTTTTGGCTTCCTCCAGAACACGCTCGTTAAATTTTATCCAGCTCAATTCTCGATCTATAAGTAAATTTTTTTCTTTCATAATAAACCCCGCATAAGAATTTTATGTACAGTTGTTCATAAAGAATAACATTCAAAAGAAAAAGTATAATATATAAAAAGCTTATGTAATATGAACAGTAAAAATTTGTAAATTTTTAAATATAATGATTCGATAACTTATTTACATATTTTTATCAAAAACATAAAATTGTCTTATATTGGACGGTAATTTGATAAATTGTTTCTCGTTTAGTATTTCCCAAAAGTTACAGGTTCAATAATTAATTTTGTAAAGATATATAATAAAAAGAACTCATAAATATTAATTTTTAATTAAATAGGTTGCAATTTTTTGTGAAATAATGTAATCTTATAAGCATAGTTATATGTAAAATACAGCAAAGGAGATAGATTTATGCTTAATAATGAAGATTTTGCTTCTGATGTTCAGGAGGAGGCAAATATAATTGTTCTTACAGATGACGAGGGCAATGATGTAGAATTTGAATTTCTCGATACAGTTGAATATGAGGGCAATGAATATATTGTTCTTATGGAAAATGTTGAAGACACAGAGGAAGTTATAATTCTTAAAATAGAAAATCTTGATGATGAAAATGAAAACTATGTTGGTGTAGATGATGAAGAAACACTAAATGCAGTATTTAAAATTTTCAAAGAAAGATTTAAAGACGAATTCAATTTTACGGACGAGGCTTAAACAGATAAACATAAATAATAAAAATACCCTGCTGTATTTGTTTACAGCAGGGTTTGTTTTTAAACTCTTAACATTCTTTTATGTAAATTCGTTTTTTCAATTATTTTAGCAAAGGGAATTCCTAAAATAAATAAAACTGCAAGTTCTCCTAAGGCAACAAATCCGCCCTGAATTAAGAAGCTTTCAAAGTGAAATCCTCCTTCAATAAAGAAAAACTCAATTTCAAATCCAACAATAATACCGTTAATTAACGCCGGCATTAAAGCGGCTAAAACAGGTAGCGTGAAAATTCGCTTGTTCCTGAACAAATACATCAGCAGTGCGGCAATCAGGCTTGCGATTGAACCGAATATCATATCATAAGGTCCTAATGCAGCAACAGAGCTTATGTTTGCAATAATACATCCCACAAACAGTCCCGGAATAGCCGCAGGAGTAAACAGTGCAAAGACTGTCATAATCTCAGATATTCGAAACTGCACAGCCATAGAGGCAGTTCCCGGCAGAAGAACATTCTGCAAAATTGTGAGAGTTGCGTAAAGAGCCGCAATTACAGCGGCCTGTACTAAGTACAGTGTGGTTGATTTTCTTTCCATATTAAATTTCCTCCGTAGTGTTTTTTTATGGTCTGGATTTTGCGAACAGACCGACAACATAAAATTGCCAAGAAAATAATATCACTTTTTATACAAAAAGGCAAGGGTTTATTGAAAGAGAGCATTTAAACATAAAAATTTTTCCTTAACAGAGGAGTTTATTAATGCATAAAAATTTTCTGATAAATACTGCCTCCCTCTGATGAGGGAGGTGTATGCGGCTCTGCCGCATACGGAGGGAGAGAAAAGTGTTTTAAACAATAAACTTTATTAAAAATATCTCTCCCTCAGTCAAAACTTTGTTTTGACAGCTCCCTCGTCAGAGGGAGCCTTTTTCTGCGAAATCTTTACATAGTTTGTTTTCTATTAAGTTGACGACATTATTTAAAGGAGATAGAGATTGTTAGTAAAACTTCCCAAAAACCAAAAACAGCCACCCCCTAAGAGATGACTGTTTTTGGATTTAGAAGTTTTGAAATTAACGTGAAAAAACGTAATTGTCTTTTAAGCTGTAAGCTTAACCAACTTCGGCCTCACCGGTATCACCCAGCAAGTTGAATCTGAAAAGCTTACTTTCATCTTCTTTGTTTTCGCAAACGATATACGCCTCTGCAATTTTGCCGCCCTCAATAAGCTGAGTTAAGCCAACAAGCTGACAGAGTTTACTGCGCAGGTTAAGATGATCTCCTTCGCGCGTAACAAGAAATACGTTGCCCTTGCAGGTATCAAGCACGGCGAGGAATTTTGTAACATCAATGTCATGTAAACTTAATACTGGTGTCATGACGAATCCTCCTTAAAAATATAATATTTTTCGTGCGCCATTTACCATTTGGCAATTTATTAAGTATTAACAATCTTTATTGATTGATAACAGTCAAGCGGACTATTGACTTGACAATTATTATTATATTCATATTTTTGGAGATGTCAACAAAAATTTAATATTATTTTTGTGCAATCTGAAATGTGAATGTAATAAACAACCAAATAATCAAGATGTAAATTATGCAACTTTACTATACAAATAAAATTTCTATTACGAAAAATAAAAACTTTTGAAACTTGTTTCGTTAAAATGAAAACAAAAATTAATAGCTAAAATTATTTTGTGTACATTTTTTACAAACTTAGAAAATTCACATCTTGTTTATTTTTATGTTATGCTATATAATCAATTTGTATATATAAGGAAAGGAATATTGTTATGTTAAATGAATTTTTCAGTCATCTTCAAAGCGGAACAGATATCAGAGGTGTTGCCTGTGAGGGGGTTGAGGGTCAAAATGTTACCTTAACAGATGAGGTAGTAAAAGGCGCTGCTTTGGGATTTGTTAATTGGCTTTGCAATAAAATAAATAAAAAGCCTGCTGAGCTTACTCTTTCAGTGGGCAGAGACAGCCGTATTACAGGCGAACATATTGCAGATTTAGTTATTGAGCAGTTTGTTGGTGTGGGCGCAAAGGTATTAAACTGCGGACTTGCTTCTACGCCCTCTATGTTTATGACAACTGTTGATTTAAACTGTGATGGTGCAGTTGAAATTACCGCAAGTCATCACCCCTTTAATAGAAACGGTCTTAAGTTTTTTACAAAACAGGGCGGACTTGAAGCAGAAGATATTATTAATATTCTTCAGTTTGCACAGGATGAAAAAACTTTAGAAAAATCTTTGGACGGTAAGTCAGAAAATATAGACTATATGTCACAGTATGCTGAAAATCTTTGCAATATTATAAGAAAAGAGGTTAATGCAGAAGATTATCAGTATCCCTTAAAGGGCTTTAAAATCGTAGTAGACGCAGGTAACGGCGTAGGTGGATTTTATGCTGATAAGGTATTAAAGGTATTAGGTGCAGACACAACCGGAAGCCGTTTTCTTGAACCTGACGGAATGTTCCCTAATCATATTCCAAACCCAGAGGATAAAACTGCAATGGCATCAATTTGCGAGGCTGTTCTTGAAAGCAAAGCCGATTTAGGCGTAATTTTCGATACTGATGTTGACAGGGGCGGTGCCGTTGACAGCAAAGGTAATGAAATTAACAGAAACCGCCTTGTGGCTCTTGCTTCGGCAATTGCTCTTGAGGGCAATGAAGGCGGAACGATTGTAACAGACTCAATTACTTCAAGCGGACTTAAAGAGTTTATTGAAAACACATTAGGCGGAAAGCATTACCGCTTTAAAAGAGGATATAAAAATGTAATTGATAAGGGACTTGAACTGAATGCACAGGGAATAAACTGTCCTCTTGCCATTGAAACCTCGGGACATGCGGCAATGAGAGAAAACTATTTCCTCGATGACGGAGCTTATCTTTGTACAAAAATTATTATTAAAATGGCACAGATGAAAAAGCAGGGCGAAGAGCTTGACAGCATTTTAGAAAGCTTAAAAGAACCTGTTGAAAGTAAGGAGTACCGTTTTAATATATTGGAAAAAGATTTCAGGGACTGTGGACAGAAAATTATTTCAGACCTTGAAGAGTATACAAAAAATCAGCAGGGCTGGATTTTAGCAGATGATAGCCGAGAGGGTGTTCGTGTTTCATTCGGGAAGAATGACGGCGACGGTTGGTTTTTGTTAAGGCTCTCCGTACACGATCCCAATATGCCTTTAAACATTGAAAGCGACAGTACAGGCGGAACAGAAATTATATATAATAAGTTTAAAGAATTTTTGAAAACCACAGATGGATTAGAATATTAAATTATAAATTTTAAAAACGGAGCATTAAAAATTAAGAAATAGAAGGACGCAACTCCGCATAAATTCTGAATTGCAACTTCTGGTTGCGGAATTGAAAACCGGAATGTATAGCCTGTGCCATTAAATTTCTGTATAATAAAGCTATGAATTTCAAGGAGGAAAAATATGAATATTGAAATTGCTAACCGACTTTTACAGTACAGAAAAAAGAATAATCTTTCTCAGGAAGAACTGGCGGGAAAAATAGGAGTAAGCAGACAGGCTGTTTCAAAGTGGGAGAGAGCAGAGGCATCTCCCGATACAGATAATTTGATTTTGCTTGCTAATCTATATGGCGTTACTCTTGATGAATTATTGCAGGGTAAATCAGAGCCGGAAGCGGTAAAAATGGAAGAGGAAAATACTCAGCCTGATAATAATGAAAACAAAAAAGTTGAGAACGACGATTCTGAAAATGAAGAAAATGAATCCGATTATCAACAAAATAATGAAAATACAAATTTTCATAAGTGTGATAAGGTAAGTTTTAAAAATGGACTCCATGTTCATACACATGACGGCGACCATGTTGATATTAGCTTTAAAGACGGAGTAAAGGTTCACGATAAAAAGGGAACGAAAGTAAATGTAGACTTTAATGGGATTTATGTTGAAGAAAACGGAGAGAAAAAGGTTTATACAGATGAAAACGGTCATGTGTTTTACAGTGATGAGGTAAAGGAAAAGTGTAAAAAACCAAAAAGTATCTGGAATAAGTTTCCTTATCCAATTATCTCTGTCATAGTATTTTTAGCATGGGGATTCAGCGGTTTATGTATGGGATTTAAGTTAAGCTGGATAGTTTTTTTAACAATCCCCATTTATTACACGTTGGTTGATGCAATAATAAAAAGAAAACCCAGCCATTTTTGTTATCCTGCATTAGTTGTAATGGTATATTTGTTTTTAGGACTTTCACTGGAACTTTGGCATCCGATGTGGGTTTTGTATTTAACAATTCCTGTTTATTATTTTATATGTGACTTTTTCAAGCCGAATACAGAGAGTGAAGATAAGGATTAAAAGTATAAATTTCAGCGTGTCGATAAAGTCGGTAAAACGGATTTTAGTAAATAGTTGCGATAAAACACTTCTCAAAGTTTGTATGGGACGATGCCTACATCATCCCATAAATAGTGGGCTGATGAAGGTACGGCAGTCGCCCAGACCCCCTAAATCCCCCCCTATTAGGGGGCAAAAACATCAGCCCCTACAATTATAAGGAAAACTTTTTAGACAGTAAAAAAGACCTTTCGGAAAATTAAATCCCGAAAGGTCTTAGCTTTTACTTTATTTAAAAATTAAAATTTAATCTTTTCATTAATATAATCAACAAGCTTATCAATAGAAATTCTTTCCTGCTCCATTGTATCTCTGTCACGAACTGTAACACAGTTATCTTCAAGTGAGTCAAAATCGTAAGTGATACAAACAGGTGTTCCTATTTCATCCTGTCTGCGGTAACGCTTTCCGATTGAGCCTGCATCATCATACTCAACCATAAAGCTCTTACTGAGCATATCGTAAACTTCTTCTGCTTTTTCGCCTAATTTCTTAGACAAAGGAAGAACAGCCGCTTTAAACGGAGCAAGTGCAGGGTGAAGATGAAGTACAACTCTTGTGTCTTTTTCGTTAATTACTTCCTCGTCATATGCTTCAACCATAAGAGCAAGGAACAGTCTTTCAACACCAAGTGAAGGCTCAATAACATAAGGAACATATTTTTCATTTGTTGTTGGGTCAAAGTATTCAAGACCTTTTCCGCTTGTTTTAATGTGCTGGTTAAGGTCATAATCCGTTCTGTCCGCAACGCCCCAAAGCTCGCCCCAGCCAAAGGGGAATAAATATTCAAAGTCGGTGGTTGCTTTTGAATAGAAGCAAAGCTCTTCCTGAGAATGGTCACGCAGACGAAGATTTTCTTCTTTAATATTAAGAGAATACAGCCAATCTCTGCAAAAGCCTCTCCAGTATTCAAACCATTCAAGGTCAGTTCCCGGTTTGCAGAAGAATTCAAGCTCCATTTGCTCAAATTCACGTACTCTGAAAATAAAGTTACCCGGAGTAATTTCATTTCTGAAAGATTTACCGATTTGGGCAACGCCGA
>JAFLSJ010000047.1 GCA_022511005.1 Ruminococcus sp. | reverse complement strand
ATCATCCAAATTGGAGTATGGGTGCAAAAATAACGATAGACTCTGCAACAATGATGAATAAGGGACTTGAAATTATAGAAGCATATTGGCTTTTTAATGTTCCTGTTGAAAATATTGATGTATTAATCCATAGAGAAAGCATAATTCATTCTCTGATTATGTATAATGATAATTCAGTTATTGCACAGCTTGGGGTTCCTGATATGCGAATACCAATCCAGTATGCAATAACTTATCCAAACAGATTTGAGTCATCTGTTAAAGAGCTTAATTTAGCAGATGTAGGTATGATAACCTTTGCAAAGCCTGATGAAGAAACATTCAGATGCCTGTCAGCTTGTAAAAAAGCATTAAAAATCGGCAAAACTGCTCCTGCAATTGTAAACGGAGCAAATGAAGCGGCAAATCAGCTTTTTAGGGAAGATAAAATCACTTTTTTGGAAATCGGCGAACTGGTAGAAAAATCACTTAAAAATGTAGAAATCGTTGAACTAAAAACACTTGATGATGTATTAAAGGCAGATTTGCTTGCAAGAGAGTTTGTAATAAATTCAATAAATAAGTAATAATTTTAATTAGGTATATAAAAAGTAGGTATATGAAAAACAGAAAAAACGGAGTTGAGTATTAATTTGACAAACGTATTATCAATAGCAGGTCTGATTATAATCGGCGTACTTCTTTTTGAATTGATAATCTTTTTCCATGAGGGCGGTCATTATTTAACTGCCAAAAGAAGCGGAATCAAGGTTAACGAGTTTGCTCTCGGAATGGGTCCGAAAATATTCAGTTTTACAAAAGGAGAAACCACTTATTCTTTAAGGCTTCTTCCAATAGGCGGTTACTGCTCTATGGAAGGGGAAGACGAGGACAGCGATAATTCCAGAGCATTTAATAATGCAAAAATCTGGAAAAGAATGATAGTAATAATTGCAGGTGCAGTTATGAATATGGTTCTGGGCATTATTTTAATGTTCGTAATAGTTGTTCAACAGCCTGCTTATAGTTCATTAACGGTGGACGATTTTCAGGTTAATTCTTTCTCAGCCAATTCAGGCTTGCAGGCAGGAGATCAGATTATAAGGCTAAATAATTATAATATTTGGAATTCCCGTGATTTGTCCTATGCAATCGGTACAATGAAGGTGCAGGAGGTAGACGGACATTCTATTAAAATATATAAAGAAGACTGTACAAATGAGCTTACAATACTTTATCAAACCTTAACAAATGATGAAAAAAACACTCTTACCGAAGCACAGGTAAAATATTTATATAATGTAATTACAGAGGGCTGTAAAAAAATCAATCAGGCAGAAAGCAAGGAAGATGCATATAAATTAATGTCTGATACTTATACTCAGATGAATAATCAAATTGGTATAAGCAAATTCACAGTACCTGAAATTGAAGAAAAGGACACCCGTCAGAGATATGTAACAGATATTACCGTAATCAGAAACGGAGAGCAAACAGAATTAAAAGATGTAGACTTTTTCACATATAGAAATCCTGAAACTGATGCCCCCTCAATAGCAATAGATTTTTATGTAAAACCTATAGAAAAAACCTTTACTTCCGTAATATCCGAAACCTTTGGTCAGACGGTGTCTGTTATAAGAATGACATGGTCATCCCTGGCAGGCTTAGTAACAGGACAGTTCGGCATACAGGATATTTCAGGCCCTGTGGGAATAACATCTGCAATTTCACAGGTTGCGTCAGCAGGTCTTGAACGAAGTTTTATGGAAGCGGTAAATAATATAATTTTGGTAATGGTAATTATCACAATTAACTTAGGTATAGTTAATATGCTTCCTTTTCCTGCACTTGACGGCGGAAGATTTGTATTACTGCTGATAGAAGGCATTTTCAAAAAACCGATACCCAGAAAAGTGGAGTCATATATAAATGCCGCAGGACTTGTTATATTGTTGTTGTTTATGGTGTTAGTATCAGTTAAAGATATATGGCAGTTGGTTGGAGGCTAATATGGCAAGTAAAAAGCAAGTAATTGCAGGAAATGTAAAAATCGGCGGCGGAGCAAAGATATCTGTTCAGTCTATGCTGAATGTTCCTGCCGATGATATAGAAAACAGCGTTAAGCAGGCGAAAGAGCTTGAACAGGCAGGCTGTGAGATTATCCGTGCGGCAATTCCCAATATGGATGCAATCAAGCTTATTCCTGCCATAAAAAATGAAGTATCAATTCCTCTTGTAGCAGATATTCACTTTGATTACAGACTTGCGCTGGAGGCAGTAAACGCAGGAATAGATAAAATCAGAATAAACCCCGGAAATATCGGAGATGACAGCAGGGTAAAAGCTGTGGCAGACACTTGCAAAGCACACAACATTCCAATCAGAATCGGGGTAAATTCAGGCTCTCTTGAAAAACACATTCTTGCAAAATACGGTCATCCAACTCCCGAGGCGCTTTGCGAAAGCGCATTGTATCACGCATCTCTTTTAGAAAAATTTGATTTTGATGATATTGTCTTGTCAATGAAATCATCGTCAGTAGGAATAATGGTAAAAGCCTATGAACTGGCAGCAGAAAAATGCGATTATCCACTCCACTTAGGAGTAACCGAAGCAGGAACTGAGCGTATGGGAATTATAAAATCCTCCGCTGGAATAGGCGCATTGCTTGTAAAGGGAATAGGTGATACAATTCGTGTCAGCTTAACAGCCGACCCTATAAGAGAAATATATGCGGCTCACGATATTTTACGAGCCTTAGATATAGAAACAGAAGGAATACAGTTTGTATCCTGCCCAACCTGCGGAAGAACAAAAATAGACTTAATTAATCTTGCAAATGAAGCACAGGAAAAGCTTAAAGATTGTAAAAAGAACATAAAGGTTGCCATTATGGGCTGTGCAGTAAACGGTCCCGGAGAAGCAAAGGAAGCAGATATAGGTATTGCAGGCGGCGACGGTATGGGTCTTGTGTTTAAAAAAGGAGAAATAATAAAAAAAGTGCCTGAACAAAATTTAATCAACGCACTTTTAGAAGAAGTAGAAAAAATATGATTTAGGAAAGGAAAGTTATGAGTACAATAGGCGAAATCTTCGGTAATAATTTAAATTTAAAACTTAATAAAGATGTAGCTGACGGTACAATTCTGAACATTTCCGTAAATAAATCAGCACGAGCAATGACAATTACTGCGTCTTTTAATACATTAATTTCAGGAAAAAATTTATTTGCTCTTGAAGAAAGTATTAGAAATTCAAATCTTGCATTAACAAAAGTAATTGTAATGCCTAAATATAATAAAGAGCTTTTCGAACCCTCTTATTTTCAGGATTTGGTTTTACAGGTAAAAAGAAAAATTCCAAGTATTAACGGTACATTGAAAGACGCAGATGTTAATGTATACGGAAATAACCTGACTATTTCCCTGAAAAACGGCGGTAAAGCTATTTTAGACGAAAAAGGCTTTGATACTTACCTTGTTAATTTAATAAAAGAAGAATTCGGAATTGAGTTTAATATAAGATATGACGGTGTAACTCAGGTAGACTTAAATAATGTAAGCTATCAGGAGTCACAAAAAAATATAGAAGAAAAGATTCACCGTGAAAATGTAGAAAAGCTTAACCATTTCTTTACGGAAGAAAAGGAAAATGCAGAAGAAATTAATGAAAAGATAGAGGAAACTTCCCGTACACAAATTGAAATTCGTCAGGGAGAATTCTTAAAACCACAAATAGTAAAATCTTCAATCAGACCATTTTTCGGCCCTGTTATCAAAGGTACAATCGAACCAATCAGTTCAGTTTCTTTAGATACAGACAAAGCTGTAGTCTGGGGTGATGTTTTCTCGTCAGAGAAAAGGGTCACAAAGCGCGGAGATAAAAATATATATAATTTTGATATTACCGATTATTCAGGCTCAATTACGGTTAAAGTATTCGGTCTTATAAAAGATACCCAAATACTTGATGAACTTAAAAACGGTACAACTGTTGTTGTTTCAGGTGATGTAGAATACGACCGCTATGCTAACGAAATCGTTTTGACTGCAAAATCAATAGGTAAGGCAAGTAAAGTAGATGTTATAGATAATGCACCTAAAAAGCGTGTAGAGCTTCATATGCACACTAATATGTCCCAAATGGACGGTATGTCATCAGCATCGGATTTAATTAAACGTGCTGCTAAATGGGGACATCCTGCGGTAGCAATTACAGACCACGGTGTAGCGCAGGCTTATCCCGAGGCTATGAACACAGCAGAAGCCATAAACAGAGATGAAGAAAAAATAAAGGTTATATACGGTACAGAAGCCTATTTTATGGACGATTTGGTGGAATCTGTTTCAGGAGATTCAGAGGAAGAATTAGACGGAACATTTATCTGCTTTGATATTGAAACAACAGGACTATCAGCGGCAAAGGATAAAATAACGGAAATCGGAGCAGTTAAAGTTGTAAACGGCGTTATTACCGATACTTTTTCAACATTTGCAAATCCCGAAATGCCTATACCTGCAAGAATAACAGAGCTTACAGGTATAACAGATGCAATGGTAAAGGATGCACCATCCCAGTCTGAGGCGGTAAAGGCATTTCTTGACTTTGCAGGGGACAGCGTTCTTGTTGCCCATAATGCTCCCTTTGATACATCATTTATACGTAAAGCCTGTGAAAATATGGGCGTATCTTATAATTATACAGCAATAGATACAGTTGCTATTTCCCGGGCAATATTGCCTGATATAAAAAATTGCAAGCTTGATACAGTTGCAAAATACTTAAGACTTGGCAACTTTAATCATCACCGTGCAACAGATGATGCAACAATGCTTGCAAATATTTTTATTAATTTTATAGGTCGTTTAAAAGACGATTATAAAATTACAAAAACAAATGAAATTAATACAAAAATCATTGGCGGAGATTTTAAAAAGCTTCCAACATATCATCAGATAATTCTTGTAAAAAATAAAACAGGTCTTAAAAATCTTTACAAGTTGATTTCTTATGCTCATTTAAATTATTTTTATAAAAAGCCTCGTATTCCCAAATCAGAGCTTATTAAGCATAGAGAGGGTCTTATTTTAGGCTCTGCCTGCTATGCCGGACAGGTTATGCAGGCGATTATTCAGGGAAAACCATGGTCGGAAATTAAGCGGATAGCGTCCTTTTACGATTATCTTGAAATTCAGCCCGATGGCAATAATATGTTCCTGTTAAGAGAGGGTAAATGTAAATCTATAGAAGAACTGAGAGATTTAAACAGACAGGTTATCCGCCTTGGAAAAGAATTAGGTAAGCCTGTTGTTGCTACCTGTGACGTACATTTTATGGATCCTCACGACTCGGAATTCAGAAAAATTCTTATGTCAGGTCAGGGATTTAAAGATGCAGAAGATCAGGCACCTCTTTATTTGCGTACAACGGCAGAAATGTTAGCAGAATTTGACTACTTAGGCAAAGACAAAGCTTATGAGGTTGTAGTTGAAAATACAAATAAAATTGCTGATTCCATTGAGTCAGTCCGTCCGATTCCTCCGGGAAATTTCCCGCCCTTTATTGACGGAGCAGAGGAACAGCTTAATTCAATTACTTGGGAAAGAGCAAAAGCTAAATACGGCGATCCTTTGCCGCCAATAGTAAAGGAAAGACTTGATAAGGAACTTAATGCAATAAATAAATACGGCTTCTCCGTTCTTTATATGACAGCCCAAAAGCTTGTTGCAGATAGTGAAGCCCATGGATATCTGGTAGGATCCCGAGGTAGTGTAGGCTCGTCATTCGTAGCTACAATGTCAGGTATTTCAGAGGTAAATCCGTTGTGTCCTCACTATATTTGCTCAAACTGTAAACACAGTGAATTTATAGAAGACGGAAGCTACGGCTCAGGATTTGATTTACCTCCTAAAAAATGTCCCGAATGCGGTAACGATATGGATAGAGACGGGCACGAAATCCCCTTTGAAACCTTCCTTGGTTTTAAAGGCGATAAGGTTCCTGATATTGACCTTAACTTCAGCGGTGAATACCAATCATCCTCACATAGATATACAGAAGAGCTTTTCGGACACGATAATGTGTTTAAAGCAGGAACGATTGCCACAGTTGCAGATAAAACAGCCTTTGGATTTGTTAAGAAATATTGTCAGGAAAAAGGGAAAGTTATTCATAAGGCAGAAGAAAAACGTCTTTCAATCGGATGTACAGGTATAAAGCGTACAACAGGTCAGCACCCGGGGGGAATGGTTGTTGTTCCCAGAGGTATGGAAGTTTACGACTTCTGTCCTGTTCAGCATCCTGCAAACGATGTTAATTCAGATAATATAACGACCCACTTCGATTTCCATTCAATTCACGATACGATTTGTAAGCTTGATGAGCTTGGACACGATGTTCCGACAATTTATCATTACCTTGAAGAATTTACAGGAAAACCGGTAATGGAAGTTTCAATGAGTGACCCCGAGGTTATGTCCTTGTTTACATCAACAAAGGCTTTGGGGGTTGAACCTGAGGATATTGATTCTCAGACAGGAACTTTTTCACTTCCCGAAGTAGGAACAAACTTTGTACGTCAGATGCTACTTGAATCTCAGCCGAAAACCTTTGCGGATTTATTGCAAATTTCCGGACTTTCTCACGGTACAGACGTATGGAACGGCAACGCCGCAGACTTAATTAAAGAGGGAACTTGTACAATTTCAGAAGTTATCGGTACTCGTGACTCAATTATGACCTATCTTATTCATAAAGGTATGGACCCGGGAATGTCCTTTAAAATTATGGAAATTGTCCGTAAGGGAAAAGCCACAAAATTGCTTACTGATGAGCATTTTAAAGCTATGAAAGAACATAACGTTCCTCAATGGTATATAGATTCCTGTATGAAAATCAAATATATGTTCCCGAAGGCACACGCCGCCGCATATATGATTTCAACCTTGCGTCTTGGCTGGTATAAGGTTCATACACCTGTTGAATATTACGCTGCATATTTTACGGTTCGTGCAGATAATTTTGACGGTGCAACTGTATTAAAAGGAAAAGCGGCAGTAGTTGATAAAATGAATTCAATTAAGCAAAAGGGCTTTGAGGCAACTGCAAAGGATAATGCAGAATATTCAACGCTTCAGATAGTAAATGAAATGCTTGCAAGAAAAATAGAAGTTCTGCCAATTGACCTTTATAAATCGGAAGCAACAATGTTCAAGGTAGAAGACAAAAAAATCAGACTGCCCTTTTCATCATTGGCAGGATTGGGAGAAGCCGCTGCAGTAAGTCTTGCAGAAGCAGGCAAAAAATATGGAGCATATATGTCTGTTGAAGATTTACAGCAAAAAACAAAAGTTACAAAAGCTGTTATAGAAACATTAAGAGAAATCGGTGTACTTCAAGGTTTGTCTGAAACCTCACAAATGTCATTATTTTAAACAGGAGGGTGAAATATGAGAAAAATCAAATTGAAAGGTCCCATAATATGCATAGCCGTAGCAGTAGGCTTATTGTTCATAAAAGATAATTTCGGAGCTGTATGGGGAATTATCTGTAATTTCGCATCTGCTTTAACACCTATTGTTTATGGTTTTATAATTGCATATATTCTTAATATTCCTTATAAAGCGTTAAAAGAGAAGGTTTTCGTTAAAATCGGAAAAAACAATAAGAGATGGCAAAAATGTATCAGTCCTCTTTCTCTTGTATGTACCTATCTTTTAGTAATAGGAATTATTTCCCTGTTAATCGGATTTATCGTTCCTGAGCTTTCAGACAGTATCGTAGGACTTGCAAAAAATATTCCGGGCTATTTTGCACAGTTTGAGCTTAATGTTAATATGTTTATTGACTGGCTTAAAAATACATTTGGTATTCAACTAAGCGGAATGACTTCGTTTAATGATGTTATCTCTCATATTTTCGTGAATTTTACAGGCAATGATTTGTCTAAAGTAGCACAGAATGTAGTTAATGCAATATTCCCTGCCGCAATGGCAACAACTACAGTAATTTATAATTTTGTAATGGGGATAATTATTTCAATCTATATGTTATTAAGCAAAGATTTTCTTTGCAGACAAGTCAAGCGTCTTGCAGTTGCCTTCATTCCCATAAAATACTTGCCGAAAGTATATGAAACTGTTGATGTAATGGATACAAAATGCGGTCGTTTTCTTGTAGGCAAGGTGTTAGACTCTACCATAATCGGAATAATTTGCTTTATAGCTATGTCGGTTCTCCAATTGGATTATGCACTTTTAATCAGCGTTCTGGTGGCAATTTGCAATATTATACCGTTCTTCGGACCATTTATCAGTGCAATTCCGGCAGCATTTCTGCTGTTAATTATAGACCCTATTCAATCCTTAATATTTATAATTATGATAATTGTATTACAGCAGATAGACGGTAACCTTATAGGACCAAAAGTAGTAGGGGATAAGGTAGGCTTAATCGGATTCTGGACATTGTTCAGCGTTATTGTTGCAGGAGCAATTTTCGGATTCCCCGGATTAATTTTAGGGACTCCCGTATTTGCTGCTATCTATACACTTCTCGGCAAACGTGTCAGAAATAAAATTGAAGAAAAAGGCTCAATTGCTCAGCAGGCGCTTGATTTTGAAGTATTAAAGTATACTGAAATTGCAGAAGAGCAAAAAAAGCTCAGAAAAAAGAAAGAGAACAGTAATCATAAAAATCTTTCAAAATTTCTGCAAAAAGAATTAGATAAGAAAAAAAGTAATACAGATATAGAACAGAAATTAAGCGAAGCTGATGAAATAAAAGAAGTTATTAAAAATGTTTTCTCAGAAGAAGATTCTGATTATAATAACACTAATAACTAAACCGAATTTAATATTGACAATATTTATTTAGCGTGTTAATATATTAGCACGCTAAAGCGCTGTATAAATGGAATAAGGAGCAAATATGAGGAAAAATATTAAAATAACTCCTGAGGGAGCAAAAGATTATTTATTTAAAGAATGTGCCGCTTGCAAGCAAATTTGTGCAAGTGTAGAAAAAATATTTAAAATGCACGAATTTAAACAGGTTATGACGCCCGGAATTGAATTTTATGACTTATTCACAATGGAATCCTGCGGACTTGATCAGGATGCTATGTTCAAATCAGTAGACAATAAGGGCAGACTTTTAGTATACCGTCCCGATTCCACCTTGCCAATTGCAAGACTGGTTGCAACAAGACTAAAAAACAGAATTTTGCCTGCAAGACTTTACTATAACCAATCTGTGTTTGTTAATAATAAGTCTTTAAGTGGCAGAAGCAATGAAATAATGCAAATGGGTATTGAGCTTTTAGGTGCAACCGGCAAAAGGGCAGACCTTGAAATTTTAACAACTGCCGTTCAAAGTTTGGAAAGTACAACAGACGATTTTAGAATTGAATTAGGACATTCAGATTTCTTTAATTCCCTTTCAAACCAGCTTGATATAAGTGAAGATGAAAAAGAGAAGCTCCGCCTTTCAATTGAAAGCAAAAATTATTCTGCACTTAATAATCAGCTTGATAAATTAGAAGAAACACCTGCCGTAAATGCTATAAGAAAACTCCCTGCTTTGTTCGGCGGAGAAGAAGTATTTGAAAAAGCAGCAGATTTATTTAAGGGAACCGAAGCCTTAAATGCACTTAAATATTTAAAGGACATTTATCACGAACTTTCAAGCCTGAACCTGAAACATAAGCTTACAATCGACTTAGGTCTTGTTCAAAGAAACGATTATTATAACGGAATTGTTTTCTCGGGTTATGTAGAAGGCTTTGGAGATGCAGTAATTTCAGGCGGAAGATACGATTCACTGCTTGATAAATTTGATGCACCAATGGGAGCCGCAGGCTTTGCGATAAATGTGAATGCTCTTGCAAAAATCTATCTTAATGATGAAAAAGTAGATTATGACGAAACACCTGATGTGCTTATTTTTGCAAATGAAGGCAATGAAATGAAAGCAATAAAATTTACAGCCGATTTGCGAGAACAAGGTAAAAAGGCACAGTTTTGTGTTTTGGAAACTATTGAAGAAGCTAAGGACTACGCTGAAAAACGCGGCATTAATAATATAGAAATTATTTAACTAATGGAGTTTAAAATATGAAACCACTTAGAATTGCATTAACAAAGGGAAGACTTGAAAAAGATACGGTAGCACTGTTTGAAAAAATAGGCTATGACTGTGAACAGGTTCATAATAAAGGCAGAAAACTTATTCTTCCTGTTGGCAACGGAGAAATAGAGGTAGTGCTTGCAAAGGCCGCCGATGTTATTACATATGTAGAAAACGGAGTTTGTGACTTAGGAGTTGTAGGTAAAGATACAATTCTTGAAAACGGAACCTCCTTTTACGAGCTTCTTGATTTAGGATTTGGAAAATGTAAGTTTGCTCTTGCCTGCAAAAAGGATTACGATTTTTACAGCGGATATAAAGAAAAGACAATAGCAACAAAATATCCTAATGTAACAAGAGCGTTTTTTGAAGAAAAGGGAATGGACGTAAGAGTTATTAAAATTGAGGGCTCGGTAGAGCTTGCGCCTTTGGTAGGCCTTGCAGACGGAATTGTTGATATTGTAGAAACCGGCTCAACATTAAAGGCAAATAACCTTGAAGTATTTGAATGGGTAACAGATATTTCAGCAAGACTTATTGCAAATATTGCAAGCTTAAAGCTTAGAAAACAGGAAATAGAGCAGCTTCAAAAGAAAATGCAGGAAGAAATTTATAATACTAAACACCAATAAAAAATGGATATCTTTTAGTCGGATTTTGCGTCATACTTTGTGCCCTGTCCTCGAAAGGCGACAGCCTTTCTGCGGTA
>JAFLSJ010000046.1 GCA_022511005.1 Ruminococcus sp. | reverse complement strand
GAAATGTCGCGGAGCGACAAAAGGGTTGCCGTTTTCGCAGAAAAAGCTGTCAAAACAAAGTTTTGACTGAGGGAGAGAAAATTTAAAAATTATAGCTTTTAAGCCATTTTATCTACCCTCCCGCCACAGCTTTTGCTGTGCCACCCTCCCTGTCAAGGGAGGGCAACTGGGTGGTAGACTATCTTCTCTGTTTCTGTAGCATAGTTTTTTAATGCAAAATAAAACGGTATCACTAATTTGTGATACCGTTTTATTTTGCATTTTTTATTTTACATTTATTATTCTTTTGATGAAATTGTAATATTCGCCTGATAATCTCCGTATACCCAACAACTATTTTTTCCTGTCAAAGATATGGTTACAGGCATTGATGTTGAACCGGTAGTACCGTTTAAAGTTGAAGTATCTATAACGGCCTTGATATTTGAAGCATCCAAATCTTTAAGCTGATCCTCAGGTCCGATAATAGTAACATCCAGACTTTGAGTAGTTACCTTTGAAGTATATTCGCTTGACAGTTTCTCAACAGACACATCTGTAACCGTTACGGTTTTCTCAACCATCGAACTGAAATCAAGTGTAACCTTAGCTGTATTTTTATTGCTCAGGTTTCTGCAATCGTCCGGAAGCAGTACACTTACCTCAAAAGTCTGAGAAGTATTATCAATTTTTGAAAAATCAATATCATCAAGGCTGACTTCATTTATATTATCAAGTATTGTGCTTGGACCTGCTATTAAAATTTCCGGTGGATCAACAGTAACATATTCACCAATGTTAAGACCTGTAGGGAAATGAGTAAGATTAGGAGTTAATGAAACCGTTTTTTCAGGAAGAACGGAGATATTAACATCTACTTCAGCTACACTTAAAGTAATAAGATTACTTGAAATTTCATATCCGGCACTGTCATAGAGCTTTACAGGCAGAGTGGTTTTTACATCTGATGTAAGAACTCCCTGTATTCTATCTGATACTGAAACAGACGCAATTTTTGAAATTTCGTTCTGAGGTCCCGAAACAGTAACCGTTGAAGCGGACAAAGTTGTTGAAGCATAGTAGTCATTTTCTACCTGATACACAACCTGATCTACTATATTAAATTCCTTTTCTCTGTAATAATCTACATAAACTGTTATTACAGAGGGTGAGGGCTGAGATGTGATCGTAAACTGGTCGGATACATTCACCTTTGAAGGAGTTAAGGAAAGAGTATATGTTCCGGCTGTATTTATGGTATTTGCCGATTGTGCAGTAACTAAAATATCCTCCTTTGAAATTCCGCCAAGGGCTACACGGTTGCCTGAAACCGTAACTGAAGCTGTTTCATCTGCACCCGAGAAAATCCTGAGTCCCGAATCCTGTGCCTCGTCCGATAACGACATTAAAATAGGAATATCAGTTATAACTCTTGTTGTATCGATAGATGCATCAATACTCATTGTAATCCATATTATTATTGCAATTACTAAGGATAGTACAAAAATAAATTTATTGCTTACAAAAATGTTACGAATACTGAATTTTCTTTTTTTATTTTTCATTATTCTTCTCCTTTCTTTTAAAGAAGGACAAGAATGTATCTTTTTTTACTTCATCTTCTTTGATTAGTAAATCTTCAAGAGCTTCGATGAGAGCTTCTCTGTTATAATCTCTTGATAAGTTACCGTCAAGAGCAATAGATATTGCTCCTGTTTCTTCTGAAACTACCAAAATAACTGCGTCTGATTGTTCACTCATTCCCAAAGCCGCTCTGTGTCTTGTTCCTAAATTTATATCAACGGATTTATTATCTGTCAGCGGCAAGATACAGCCTGATGCATAAACTAAGCCATCTCGTATAATAGTTGCGCCGTCGTGCAAAGGGGCTTTATTAAAGAAAATATTTCCCAACAGTGCAACTGACGTTTCGCTATTTAGAACTGTTCCCGATGATGCAATATCGGACAGCATTGTTGCTCGCTCAAAAACTATCAATGCACCTGTTTTTGACCTTGAAAAAAGCATTGCCGTATCTGCAACATCAATAATAGCCTTTTTAATTCTTTGGGTTTCACTCTCACTTCTGTGATGTGATATTAAGAAACCCAAATATTTTCTGCCTACTTTATTTCTTCCCAATTGTTCAAGAGCCTTTCGTATTTCAGGCTGAAATATAATAGCTATTAAAATTACTGCCCATTGGAAAAATATTCTCAAAAGAGAAGTAAGCATTGTAAGCTGGAATAAACTTGAAAATACAAACAATACCAAAAGAATAAAAACGCCTTTTAAAAGCTGTACTGCTCTTGTCTGACGAATTAATTGAAAAAGGCTGAAAATTATAATTGTAATTACAGCTATGTCAATAATATCTTTAAATTGAATTGTATTAAAGACAGATATTACACTTGAGAACCAATCTGCAACAGCATCCATAATTTTCCTCCTTCTCACATTAATATCGATATTTATATTTTAACATACTTTACTATATAGTTGCAAGTGGTGTTATAAAAAAATTAACTTATTTTAGATATTGCATATAAAACCGTATTGATTTGAGCATCAGTTGTGAAAACCGAGGGAACTATTCTTACTGTTCCTACATCTTCTGTTTGCATAAATTCGTGTGCAAGAGGACAACAGTGAAGTCCTGAACGGGTGGCAATTCCGAAATTTTTATTTAGATATGCCGATACCTGCTCGCTGTCAAAGTTTCTTACATTAAAAGACAATACAGGTGCAAAATGCTTTTCATTGGGTGCATCTGTATATAAAATTATTTTTTTATTATTTTGTAATCCATTATAAAGCTTTTTTATAAGTCGAATTTCGTGATTTAAAATTCTATTGGATGATTTTTGCTTTACAAATTCAACTCCTGCTCTTAAACCTGCTATACCGGGCAGATTAGGTGTTCCGCTTTCAAATTTATCAGGAAGGATTTCAGGTTGTGTTTTCATTAATGAATTACTGCCTGTACCGCCCTCTGTAAGCGAATCGGGAATTACATCTGTATTTATAATTAAAAAGCCTGTACCCATCGGACCGTAAAAGCTTTTATGACCTGCTCCGCAAATATAATCCACCTTGTTTTCCCCTAAATCTATATTGAAAACTCCCCCTGTCTGAGCAACGTCTGCACATACAAGGATATCATACTGATGGCAAAGTGCCGTTATTCGCTCAATAGGAAGCTTAAAGCCGAAAACATTTGACGCATGGGTACAAATTACAAGCCTTGTTTTATTGTTTATTGAATTTCTGAATGAATCAAGAGTTTTATCGTCGTCACCAGGAAAAATCACTGCTTTTGTATAGGTTACTCCTATATCCTTTAACTTTTCAAGGGGTCTTACTACGGCATTATGCTCGAGACAGGATATGACAACATGATCATTGGGCTTTAATACACCCTTAATGACCGTATTTAAAGCAGTTGTGCAATTATTAGTAAATACTATTTTCTCTAAATCTTCAATGTTATAATATTCTGCAAGGGACTCACGGCATTTATATAATTCCTCCGACGCCCTTATCGCCATCTTATGACCGCCTCTGCCCGGATTTGCTCCGAATTCTCTTATAGCCCTGTTTATCGCTTCTGTTACTGCTCTGGGCTTCGGATAAGTCGTTGCTCCGTTATCAAGGTATATCATCTGCCATCACTTACGGCTTTTCCTAAGAATTTTATATTGTGTTTTCTTAAAATTGCCATTGCTTCGTCAATATTGCCCTGTACATACAAACTGTATCCGCAGGATGTTACTTTTAAATCCATTGGTGTTCTTTCAACCATTGACATTATATCATATTTCTTTAATGTATCTCTGGCTTTTATTGCATAAGTTATTGACGGAAACATTATTAGTTCTTTTTCCATTATTTTTCACCTCATTTTTTTATAATATACTATGACAAAAAAACTGTGAAGTGAAAAAATGGTTAGTGATTTTTATAAATACTTTAAAGCTGTTTCCGTTTATTACTTATAAAATTATGATAAAATTATTAAAAATGATTATATAATAATAATTAATTTTTCTTTAATTTTGAGGTAAAGTATGAATTTTTCAGCTATTGAGCATAGATATAAATGTTATCTGTACAATTGTAGGGGCTGATGCCTACATCAGCCCATTTGAAGAAACCTTTTGGGACGATGTAAAGCATCGTCCCCTACAATATTGAGAAATGTTTTATTTATATCCGTAGGGACAAATTTCATATTTGTTCGTTCATTTGCGTGCGGATATTGAATCCGCCCCTACAATGTAAAAGCTACGCTTAATTTGCATTTCTTGAAAAAACAAAATAATAGACAAATATACAAAAAGATGAGCGGTATCACATACGTGATACCGCTCTTTTAATGAAATTGTGTATTAATTTTTATATATTATGCTTTGACCAATTTTAGTTTATAACTCTAAGTGGTTTTGCATCAGGATTTTCAATTGGGTCTACATCGTAAACATCCATGAAGTTTGTCTGATCCTCAATATTGTTAACAATTACCCAAAGCTCAGTCTGAGTATATCCCTTATAGTCTTTAGACTGCGGTGTGCCGCCTACTGAAAGGATAAAGCAGAATGTACCTGTGCCGGGTGAATCAACTTCATATGTCATCCAACCTGCTGCGTCTTTATCGGTTGAAAGAGCATCTCCGGGCCAGCTGTTCTTTGTACATAAGTTTACCTCACCAATTGAACCATCTTCCATAGGAACATTTGTCTGCCATGCCCAAACATTCAGTGCCTGTTGGTTTGTTACATTATCAGCATATCTGATGTGTAATGTCTGGTGTTGACCGATATAATCATAATAGTAATTTACAACTGTAGTATGACCGTAGCAGAATTTACCTGTTGCGTTTTCAGGAGTTTTGTCTTCAACAGAACCATAACCAATAACTGTCTTTGGTGATGTTAAATAATCTTTACCAACCTTACCAACGATAGTTGTTGAATCTGCCATTTTTTCTCCGGTTTCAACATTGTAGTAGTTTACTTCTACTTTACCAACGCCAACTGAGAAGTTTGCAAGATAAAGCTGAATCATTGTACCATCATTGATATCAACATGATTATCATAGGTTACGTCTGCTAATGCAATCTGTTCATCTGTGAATTTATTGAAGTTTGCGAGATACAACTGAAGTGTTGTAACATCTTTAATATCTACAGAGCCGTCAAAATTCAAATCAGCCTTTAAGACAGCCTCCGGAACATAAATTGAATAGTTGTATACAACTTCCTGAGGTTCTTCTGTAAATTTGCCTGTTGGGCTGCCTACTATATTATTAGGTGCAAATTTAATATCTACGGAAGAATCTTCTACTGTTTGGTAAGATGTTCCTACAGTACCCTTGATTGTATATTCTGAGATAACCTCTCCTGTTTCTTCAAAAACATGCTTAACTGAAACTTTACCTAAATTATCTTTAAGGTTAGCTTTTTCAAAGCTTTCCTTATCAACAGCGATAATTGCTGAAGATGCAGGGAGTGTAAATGTTGAACCGGTTACTTCACTGAGTTTTGATAGGCCAGCTTCTCTGTCATTAGCTACAATTACCCAATTTGCAACATCTGTATCTTTTAAGGTAGCAGTTGCTTCTGTTAAGCCACTGTTATAAATTACAGCAATCTTGCTCCACTCGCCCTCAGTATTGTTGGATACTGTGTAAGAAATTACGTTTGATGTAGTGCTTGAGAAAGCATAGTTATCAATTGAACCTTTTGTAGCGTCTGTGAAAGGTGAGAATGCTTTTCTTATTTTAAGAAGTCCCTTATAGTAGGATACTAAATCAGCATTGGATACAAGCTGTTCCCAATTAAGCATATTTAATGTTGGAGCTGATTTGTAGCTGTTTTCGTCGCCCTGCTTTGTACGACCCATTTCTTCACCTGCTAACATAAAGCTCATACCCTGTGAAGTCATTACAATAGCAGCAGATAATTTGTTCATTTCAATAAGGTCGTTATAACGCTGTGTATAATCAGCACTTGTTCCTTTTACTGAACTTACAAGGCGGTCATAAAGTGTTGCGTTATCGTGGCATGATGCATAAGTTACGCATTGTGATGGAGCAGTAGGTTTCCAGCTTCCGCCTTTTGTATTTGCCCTTACACCGTTTACAACAGCTGATGCACTTGAAGCCTTACCCTGTACAAAGCCTTTATCTGTTGTGCTGAATACAGAGCCTTTGAGTCCGTCACGAATCTGGTCGTTAAAAGCAGCTATTCTTTCGCTGAGCTTAGAAATATTACCCTGTTTTGCAAGAACAGTACCAGTATCTGCTGAAGTTCCCATATCCCATGCTTCGCCGTACATAAGGAGCTTTTGTCCCTGACCATTGTCAAGTTTGTCAAGTGATGCTCTAATGCTGTTCATTGTATCAACATCGTGAAGTCCCATTAAGTCAAAACGGAATCCATCCACATGATATTCACTTGCCCAGTATGTTACTGAGTCTACCATATACTGACCGAACATTTTATGCTCTGATGCAGTATCGTTTCCGCAACCTGAACCGCTTGAATAGTTGCCTGATGCATCATATCTGTAATAATAACCGGGCACTGTATGCTGGAAGCAAGAACTTGTATTCTGTGTATGATTATAAACAACATCCATTATTACTTGGATTCCTGCTTTATGGAGTGCCATAATCATTTGTTTACATTCTTTGATTCTTACATTACCGTCATATGGGTTTGATGAATATGAACCCTCAGGAACATTGTAGTTCTTAGGATCATAACCCCAGTTAAACTGTGAATCATCGCCTGCTTCTGAAACTGAGCCGAAATCATAGAACGGGTTAATGTGAACTGATGTAATACCCAGCTCTTTTAAGTAATCAACACATGTTGCTACATTACCTTCGCCGTTTAAGGTTGTGCCTGTTTCTGTGAATGCTAAGTATTTACCGCGGTTAGCTTCACTTACGCCTGAATTTGGGTTGTATGAAAAGTCTTTAACATGAATTTCCCAGATTGAAGCGTCTGTGTTTTTGTCAAGATAAATATGAGTATCGTTTTCCCAGCCTTCGGGATCGGTAGAATCAAGATCAACTACCATTGAACGATCACCTTCAACACCGACTGCTTTTGAATAAACGTCCTGTGTCTCATAGGTAGCTTGATTTTTACCTGTTACGTCTGTTGTTGTGATTGAATATGTGTAGTAAACATTCTTTTGATCGCCTGCAACAGTAACTTCCCAAACGCCTTTAAATTCTGATTCATCGCCTACTTTAGCAAGCTCATGTGAACCTAATTTTGCAGCGCCTTCTTCTGAGTCACTACCGGTTTTAAAAAGGTTTACAACTACCTTTGAAGCCATTGGAGCCCAAACTCTGAATTTTGTGGATTCAGGTGTATAAATTGCACCAAGTTCTTCTGAAGTAGCATCGTATTTCTCGTCAATTTCCTGAGAAGCTTTAGATTGTGCACTGTCTGCGCCTGAAGCATTAGCATCTGTATCTGCTGCAAATGCTGACAAGCCTGACATACAAAATGTTGTAGCCATTAAGGTTATGACAAGAATTACTGAAATAAGTTTTTTGGACATTGTCATAGAAATTTCCTCCTAAATTTTTTATATAAATCATCTTAAAGTACGGCACTTTTAAGATAAATTTATTACATATATCATTCTGTTTAGTTTTTACTCTTCTATATCGAGTTCTTTTTTATTTGATTTTTTGCTCTTTACTGTTGATACTGCAAAAATACCTGCGCAAATCAAAAGCAAAGCGCCAACTGAACAGATTGTAATCATTATAGGAACTGATGAATCCTGATTTGGAGAATAAATATATAGAATATTTACTTCGCCCTTTACAAATGTTCCCCGGGAATTATAAGGCGATTGAACAAGACTATAACCACTGAACTCTTTTTCTTCCGATTCATATTCCTTGTTTTCTTCACCTGTTACTGAAACTTTATCAAGAATTTTACCGTCTGTATCCATATAAATTGAATTTACACGGCAAACATCCATCTGATCACCGGTTGTTCTGTTATATTTATAAACAACAGTTATATCTTCTGCGCCAAACTCTCCGCAGCCGTTTTGAGGAAGATTATCCATATCAAGATTATAACCGATTATAATCGGTATTGAATAGGTCATGTACCTCTGGCCTTCACGATTTGACATTACTATTGAGTCTGCGAGAATACCTTCATTAGCGGCATCTAAAAATTTGAATGTAACGCTTGAATAAGCTCCCTTGTATTTTTCACAATATATATTTACATACTGTGTATCCGAGCCAAACTTACCTTTTGCTTTTCCCTCTGTATTTACAATATCATAGTTTTTAGAAAAAATGTGATTTTCAGATAAATCATACTCGGTTCCTATTTTGCCTTTGAGGGTATCGGCCGCAAATACTTCACCCGAATTTTTGTTATAATATTTTACTACAACTACTCCCTCTTCTTTGTCGATTTTTGAGGTATCGTAGCTTTTTTTATCCACAAGAATTACTGCACTGCTTTTGGGAACGGTAACCTCTCCTTTTACGGTACCCAGATTGATTAATCCTGCTGAGTCTGCATTTGCAAGAGTTACCCATTCTTCCGGCAATCCCTCTATATTGATATTTAACTTTTGGTCTTTTTCAGAATTTCCGTTAAAAATTACAATTGCGTATGAAAGATTATCACTGTCATTTTTAAGAGAGTATGCAACTACTCCGTCAGGTAAATCCTCAAAATATTTAATGTTTTGTGCCGAAGTCGATGAAGGGTCTTTAAATCCTGTGAAGACTTCTCTTATTTCCATTAATCCTTTATAATAATTTACCAAATCGCCGTATGTAATTATATCTGACCACACAAGTTCATTCTGAGCGTTTGTGGTATTGTAGCTGTTGCCTTCTCCATCCTTTGAACGGGCAAATTCTTCGCCTGAAAGCACAAATGGTATACCCTGAGAAGTGAATGTTATTGCCGCACTCAGTTTATTCATGGCAACCAGATCATCATATCTTTTTCTGTAATCTGAATCCTGACCCTTTATTGAAGCTACAAGCTTATCGTAAAGAGTGTAGTTATCATGGCAGGATGCATATGTTACACACTGTGTGGGAGCCTTTGCCCAACCGGTTGTGGGATTTGACTGTCCTGCAATACCGATTCTAAGATTGCCCTTTCTTGAGCCGTTTTGAACGAAGCCCTGCTCTATTAAAACAAATCCGCTGCCTTTAATGGCATCTCTTATGGTATCGTCAAAAGCACCTATTCTTTCATCAAGCTTATACATATTATCCTGTGTTGCAAGAACAGTACCATCTTTTGCTGATGTTGAAAGATTCCAGGCTTCTCCGTACATAATTATTTTTTTACCGTCTTCAAGCTTATCAAGTGCGGCTCTGATTTGATTCATTGTTTCAACATCGTGGAGTCCCATTAAGTCAAAGCGGAAGCCGTCAATATGATATTCGCTTGCCCAGTAGGTTACAGAGTCGATCATATATTTTCTGAACATTTTATGCTCAGAAGCAGTATCATTTCCGCAGCCTGAACCGTTTGACCATGAGCCGTCACTGTTTTTTCTGTAGTAATAATTAGGAACAGTTAAATTAAAGAATGAATCCTCTACCGTGTAAGTATGGTTGTACACAACATCCATAATTACGCCGATTCCTGCATCGTGGAGAGCTTTAATCATTTCTTTACATTCTTTTATTCTTACCTCGCCTTTATATGGGTTGGAAGAATAACTGCCCTCTGGTACATTATAGTTCTTAGGGTCATAGCCCCAATTATACTGATCATCTAAATCTTTACTATCATCAATTGAGCCGAAATCGTAAAAGGGCATTATCTGTACATATTTAACACCCAAATTTTTAAGATAATCTACACAAGTAGCAGGGTTGCCCTCAATCCCGTCTACAGTAGTTCCTTTCTCGGTAAAAGCTAAGAATTTTCCTCTGTTTTTTTCGGAAACTCCACTTGTGGGAGAAACGGAAAAATCTCTTACTGAGGTTTCCCAGACTGACGCATCAGTCTGACTGTCTACGGTTATATGCTTATCCTCATCCCAACCCTCCGGATTGGTATCGGCTAAGTCAACTACCATACTTCTGTTTCCGTTTACACCTGCTCCTCGAGCATAAATATCGGCAGTTTCCACATCCTTTTTATTGCGTGTAATTATGTATGTATAGTATTTATTTTTCAAATTTCCGCTTATACGCGCAGACCATACTCCGGTTGATTTTTCCAGCGCCATATCCTTTGTGGCGATGGTTTTTGCACCGTTTTCATCATCACTTCCGGTTTCATAAATTCTGACTCTGACCTTTTTTGCATCAGGTGCCCATACTTTAAATACAGTATGGTTTTCCGTATAATTTGCGCCCAAGTCATTTCCTTTATATATAGTCTTTTCAAGTGTTGCAACTTTTTTTGAATAATCAGTCTCAGCAAAAGCCGAAAAAACGGTAAACCCCATTGCCATTGACATAGTTATCAATAACACTCCTGTTACTAATTTTTTAAAAAACACTCTATTGCCTCCAAAAGACATATTTGGTTCATTTTCAATAATTGTAACACAATTTTATGTGTTTTATATAGCTTTAAAAGAATAAAAGGAATGATAAATCGTTTTTTATATGTAGAAAATACAGTTTGAAAAATGTATATATTGCACAAGTGCATTAATCTTAAATTTTACGTTTTTAAAAACATATACAAAAAATTGCCCTAAAACATAGGTTTAGGGATATTTAGACTGTAAAAAAGTTTCTCTACAATCGTAACTGTCAAGTACAGTTCGATATACAAAAAGCCGAAACCATTCAAATGAATAGTTTCGGCGGGAATTTATAAGTATTATAAATTAGTCTGTTGTGTAAGGTAATAATGCAAGATGACGTGCACGCTTAATAGCAGTTGTTAATGCTCTCTGATGTGCTGCACATGTGCCTGTTACACGGCGGGGTAAAATCTTACCACGCTCTGACATAAAACGGCGAAGTCTTGCAATATCTTTATAATCAATGTTTTCTACCTTATCAACACAGAAGCCGCACACTTTTTTACGAGCTTTTCTGCCTCTGTTCATTGGTTTTTCAGCCATTTTTTATAGCTCCTTTCAATTAAACTCAAATCATAAGTTAATTAAATTAGAAAGGTAAATCATCATCAACAGGCATTTCCTGGAAAGAATCTACGCTGCCGCTTTGATATGACGGTGCCGGCTGCTGCGGTACAGGTTCGTTATAAACCTGACTGTATGGTTGACTATAAGACTGACCATATGATGACTGACCTGAATTTTCTCTGCGTTCTCCTGTAAAGGACACATTATCTGCTACAACTTCAACAACATATCGGTTTGTACCGTCTTTTGCCTGATATGTTCTGCTTTGAAGCTGTCCTTCAACTG
>JAFLSJ010000045.1 GCA_022511005.1 Ruminococcus sp. | reverse complement strand
TCAATCCTGAGATAATCCCACAATGGATTGTAAACTTACTTAAAGTAGCCAAAAGAGATATAGAAAGTAAAGAAGATACACAAAAAACAGATACATAACAAATTAAATCAAACAACAATTTCATAACACAAAAACATATCCCCAAAGCAGTCTGAAAAGATTGTTTTGGAGATTTTTTATTTTAAGTTGTATAATCGTTTTGTATAATTTATTACTTTTTTATATTAGTTAAAAGATTTAAACAATGATAATCAAAGATATTAATTATAAAAAATATTATTTTTGAATTTTTGTTTGTAATAAAAATATGATATTTGTAACTTTTAAGACAAAATTCACTTAGATTTGTAACAAAACTGAGATATGCTTTGCTTGTTAACTTTTTTATTTTTAAATTCATAATTTATGTGAATAAATAGTGAAAAATAAATTAAAATTTCGTAAAAAATATTGAGGTGTAAGATGTTTTCTGTTATTATGAAAATCGCAACTAAAATACTTAAAAGGTATATTCAGGAGAGTATTATGCCAGAGTTAAGCAACGAAAGAATGAACGAAATAAAAAATGAAGTTAACAAAATAATAAAATTATATAACATACCTGATTTTGATTTTGATTTAATAAAATTTTTATCTACAGACGAAGATTTTGAAATTCAAATGCAGTATATTGATGATGATACGACTGGGCTTCTATTTGTTGATGATAACAATAAAATTGTTAACTCTAATTCAAATCGTTTAATTGTTATAAACCAAAAGTTAATTAATGACGAGGAATTTGAACGAAAAAGAAGATTTATTTGTGCTCATGAATATGGACATTTTGTTTTGCATAAAAAAGATTCTGTAACATTTGCAAGGCGCGATACGAAAAATAAAGAAACTATTGAAGAAAAAGAAGCTGAATATTTTGCATATTGTTTGTTGCTACCAGAAAATATTATTAAATTAATATTTAAAAATGAATCCACCTTAAATATTGTTAACAACATGGTAAAGGATGGTATGACATACTCTGAAATAATTGCTGATTTATTTAATGTAAGTATAAAAAAAGCTAATGATAGATTAAAAGAATTAAATGTTTTAAATAGTACTAATTAGTGTAAAGCAGGGGAAAATAGATGAAGAAGGATTCAAAAAATCCCAAGACTAATCAAACCAAAGAAAAGCAAAATAAAATCAGAAAGAATAAATCTTATTATATCAAGAAAGGAAAAGAAATTTTTTTTAATGCATATAGTGAAATATTATCACATTATGTAAATGGTAGTAGATATTACTTAAAATTAATAAAAAAATACCAAAAGAATAAAAATGAAAACAATACTATAAAAAAAGATGATGATCCGGGAAAACTAATAACAGACGGCATTACAAATAGAGATGTATACTATACTAATTTGCTAAAAAATTATCAAAAACTCACAGAAGTTAGAAATATATTAAAAGAAATTCATAAATGGCTCTTTTTTTGGATTATAGTTTTTGTTGCATTATGGGTAATAGTTTTTCTTTTTAATTACATTAACAATTTATTAAGTTTAAAAATCAAAAATAATGATTTTACAATTACAACAGTTACTGCAATTGTTTCTCTTATTTCTACTATATTATCTATTCCTTTAATTATTACAAAATATCTTTTTAATAATAAGGAAGACGATAATATTACTACTATTATTTCGAAAACACAAGAACATGATAATATACAAATAAAATTATTAGAAGAAAGATTTTCTAAAAGGAATAAAAATGAAAAAAATGAATTAAAAAAAGAAAGTGTAAATAAATTAAAAGAGGAAGTTATTAGTAAAGAAAACACATAAAAGATTAATTAATGTTTCTGTAGTTAATTTTTTATTTACTACAAATTTACTACAGATTTATAAAACACTATTTAAAAACTCAGTAAATAATTTAATGTAAATCATCCCTTATCCATCAAAACGGATAGGGGATTTTTACTGTGTATTTTCTGTGTAGATTATTGTATGAACTGTGTACGGAGTTTTGACTAACCTTTTGACTAACCTTTTTAGCAGTTTTAAGTATTTTTAAGCCTGTTTTAACGGGATTTTGAAATAAAAAAGACCGCACTAAAAAGCTTATAAATGGCTTTTTAATGCGGTTTTTTATTGGCGCGCTGAAAGGGACTCGAACCCCCGACCTACTGGTTCGTAGCCAGTCACTCTATCCAGCTGAGCTATCAGCGCATATGCGGTTTTTTCAAACCGCTTGACTATTCTATCACATTTAATTTGTAATTGCAAGTAAAATTTTCATAAATTATGGTTTATTGCTAAATTTTAAACTATTGCACAACTTATTTTAATCCATAAAGAATGCATAAAACGCTCTGTATGCCATATACACATCTAATTTTGATACAATTTCAAAGGGTGCGTGCATTGACAATACAGGAACACCTAAGTCTACTACATCAACATTCATATTGGCAACATATTTTGCAATTGTTCCGCCGCCGCCCTGGTCAACTTTACCAAGCTCACCGGTTTGCCAGAGAACATTGTTCTTTTCAAGCAATGTGCGGATTTCACCCATATATTCGGCAGATGCGTCGGATGTATCGTATTTTCCGCCGTGACCTGTATATTTTGAAATGATTACACCATTGTTCAGATATGAGCTGTTGTTAGCTTCATAAACAGAGGGATAGGTTGGGTCGAATGCAGCGTTTACATCGGCAGAGAGGCATTTACTCTGAGAAATTGCTCGATATCCCTCAATCCCGTCAACCTTTGCAAGGTCATTGATAAAATATCTTAAGAAATCACTTTGCATACCTGTGTTACCGTCGCTACCGATTTCCTCTTTATCAGTAAGATATGTTATACAGGTCTTTTCGGGAATTTCAGCATCTAATGCAGCCATAAGTGCAGGATATGAGCAAACTTTATCATCGTGACCGTATCCGCCTATCATACTTCTGTCAAAGCCGATATCTCTTGTTTTAAATGAAGGAATAAGGCAAAGCTCAGCAGATATAAAATCTCCCTCGGTAATGCCGTATTTTTCATTGAGAATACTCATAACATTCAGCTTAACAAGTTCGCTTTCTTCGTCTTCCGTATCATATGGACGTGAGCCTACAAGAACATTCAAATCTTCTCCCGTAAAGGCTTTTGACATTGGTTTCTGGCTTTGCTCCTGTGCAAGATGAGGAAGCAAATCGGTAATGCAGAAGCAAGGTTCAGCTTCATTGTCGCCTAAACAGATATCAACCTTTGTTCCGTCAAGCTTAACAACAGTTCCGTGAAGTGTGAGGGGAATAGCTGTCCACTGATATTTTTTAAGACCGCCGTAGTAATGAGTTTTAAAAAGGGCAAGGTTATTCTGCTCATAAAGAGGATTTTGTTTAAGATCTATTCTCGGTGAGTCGATATGTGCAATAGCAAGCTTTGCACCGTTTTTAACTCCGTTTTTTCCGATAACAGCAAGGGCTAACGCCTTATCTCTGTTAATGTAATAAATTTTATCGCCTGCATTGTATTTTTTATCTTGTTGAAATTCCACAAATCCCGCTTTTTTTGCAAGCTCAACAGAATATCTTACTGCTTCTCTTTCCATAGGTGATTTATCAAGAAACTTTACATATCCTTTACAAAATTCATCTGCTTTTTGGATTTCTTCCTGAGAAATAGTTTTAATTCCTCTATCCTTTTTCATAAGAATTTCGTCTTTGAGTTTAGCTGTTTTTGATTTTTCATCTTTTTGGTTTGCCATAATATATATCCTCCCAATTATAAAATTTATATATAAAGTTATTTTAATTAAAATAAAGTTCTTTATACTTATCTTTTGCAGATAATACCTTGTCAACGTATGCAGAGGTTTCAGGGTAAGGTATGTAATCAAGGACAACGCCGTCGGTGCTGTAGTCAGGGTTTGATAGCCAATCGCCAACCACAAAGCCTGCATTATATGCGGCAACTGCTGTTTGCTCTGTTCCGTATCTGTCATAAAAATATTTCAGCAGATAAACACCGTAATCTATATTTATTTCCGGGTCATAGAGGTCATCGTCGGTATATTCCCCCTCAACTCCTCTTATGGTTTGCAGCCATTGAAAGGATTCGGGCATAATCTGCATAAGTCCTCTTGCGCCGGCAGAAGACTCTGCCTCGGGATTAAAACCGCTTTCAGTTCTTATAACACCGTAAATCAAGGCTTTATCCATATTATAATCTCTGGCGGCTTTATTTACATATTCCTCATATTTAACAGGATACAATGAATTAAGTGTTTTTTCTTTTGTATCCGAAAGAAGCTGAATTGCTCCCCATATTAAAAGAGCCGATACCGTCATAGCCAAAATAAAATAGATAAACCTTAAAAATCGTCTGAATCCTTTACTTTTTCTGCGAGAATGTCTGGCAGTTGTCACGGAAGTACCTCCTGAATTACCTGATTTCCGTTAGGATTTTTTGGACATTGACGTGTAAATTTTCTAAGTCAGAATTATTATCAATGCAAAAATCAGATTTGTTTTTATAAAAGTCATCAGAATGTTGAGCATTTATTCTTAGATTTGCCTGTTCTAATGGTATATTATCACGCCTCATAATTCTTTTAATACGCTGTTCCTTTGAGCATAAAACTGAAATAACATAGTCGCACAAAAGCTCACCGTTACTTTCAAAAAGAAGAGGGGCGTCATATATAATTTTAGTATTTCCATTTGCTATATATTCATTGGCGATTTTTATAACCTTTAAATAAACAAAGGGATGGGTAATATCATTTAGAAGTTGAGTGTTTTCCTTTGTGGAAAAAGCGATACGGGCTAAAATTTTTCTATTTAAAGAATTATCTTCATTCAATATTTCTTTTCCGAAAACGGCTGTAAGAGTTTTAAGGCAGGGACTTCCCTTTGAAGTGACTTCTCTTGCGATTTTATCAGCATCAATTATTTTATATCCGTTTTCTTCAAAATATTTTGCTACCGCACTTTTACCTGAACCTGTAGGACCTGTTAATCCGATAATCTTATGATTTCTCAAGGTTCTTCACCTCAAATCCTGCCGCTCTGATTAAGCGGTTATAAACAGCCATTCCCACACCTTTGGTTTCGGGACATCTGCTGTAAACTGTTTTAATGGTTTTGTTTAAATCTATTTCTCTTAATATTTCAAAAAGGTTGTGGGCGTGTTTTTCTAAATCTTCCTTTTTACCTAAAGAATATTTTTTTACATTAAGCTTTGCTGTATCTTCATCATAGCAAATAGCGGCAATTTCTTCTGATTTGTTGCAATTGATAAAATCAACAAAATCTTCGTCATTTGCTTTTAAAATAATAACATTCGCCTTTGGGGAGTAATGCTTATATTTCATTCCCGGACTTGCAGGTTTTGCATTGTCTTCCAGTTTATTTAAAACTGCATTGTCAACTAAAACTTTTCCTATAACACTTTCAAGCATTTCAAGAGTAATTCCGCCGGGTCTTAAAAGCTTTGGCGGGTCTTGTGCAAGGGTGATAACAGTACTTTCAAGTCCTACATCACATATACCGCCGTCAATTACAGCGTCTATTCTTCCGTTTAAATCGTTTATAACATGCTGTGCAGTTGTGGGGCTTGGACTTCCCGAAAGATTTGCCGAGGGAGCGGCTATGGGCAGTTCAGCCATTTTAATAAGTTTATTTGCTGTTTTGTGGTTTGGATATCTTATGGCAACCGTGTCAAGTCCTGCACTTACTTCATCAGGAACCAAACTGCCCTTTTTTAAAATTACCGTTATAGGACCGGGCCAGAAATTTTCTGCTAATATTTTTGCTTTATCGGGAATCTCTGAAACAAGATTGAATTTTTCAATATCCTCAAAACAACTTATGTGAACAATAAGAGGGTTATCCATAGGCCTGCCTTTAGCTTTGAAAATTTTTGCGACCGCCTGAGGGTTTAAAGCATTTGCACCCAAACCGTAGACAGTCTCCGTAGGCATACCTACAAGACCGCCGTTTTTTAATATTTCGGCGGCTTTTAAAATATCCTGTTCATTGTCTTTTAAAAGTAAGGTTTTCATAATTTTATTCTTCCATACTTTCCTTTAGCTTTTCGGCTCTGTCTGCGGCAATAAGAGGGTCAATAACCTGCTCTAAATCGCCGTTTAAAATTTCTTCCAGCTTATATAAGGTAAGACCTATTCTATGGTCTGTGACTCTGCTTTGTGGGTAGTTGTATGTTCTTATTCTTTCGCTTCTGTCACCTGTTCCAACCTGAGATTTTCTCTCGGATGCGATAGCGTCTTGTTGTTCAATAACTTTTGCATCTAAAAGTCTGCTTTTTAAAACCTTTAAGGCTTTATCTTTGTTTTTATGCTGACTTCTCTCGTCTTGACATTCTACAACCGTACCTGTAGGAATATGAGTAATTCTTATTGCAGATGAGGTTTTGTTAATGTGCTGACCGCCTGCTCCGCTGCTTCGGAAGGTGTCGATTTTTAAATCGGCAGGATTAATTTCAAGCTCAACGTCGTCTGCTTCAGGCAAAACTGCAACGGTAACTGTTGAGGTATGAATTCTGCCCTGACTTTCTGTTTCGGGGACACGTTGAACACGATGAACTCCGCTTTCGTATTTTAACAGGGAATAGGCGCCCTCGCCCTCAATCATAAACGAAATTTCCTTGTATCCGCCAAGCTCGGTTTCGTTTGTATTTACAATGTCTGTTTTAAAGCCTTTTCTTTCTGCGTACATACTGTACATTCTGAAAAGCACCGAACAGAAAAGTGCGGCTTCTTCTCCGCCTGCTCCGCCTCTGATTTCAATAATAACATTCTTTTCGTCGTTAGGGTCTTTTGGCAGAAGAAGTATTTTAAGTTGGTCAGAAAGACTTTCTATCTGATTTTTTGCCTCGTCAAGCTCAGCTTGTGCCATTTTTTTAAATTCCTCATCTGATGATGAATCCTCTAAAATTTCAAGGGCTTCCTGCTGAGTTTCTAACGCTTTTTTATATTCTCTGTATTTTAAAACAATTGGCTCAATTCCCTTGATTTCTTTCATAATTTTCTGAAATTCATCTGCATTTGCAGCAACTGACGGGTCATAGAGCTTTGTGTTTAATTCGCTGTATCTTTTATCGAAAATCTCGATTCTTTCAAACAAATATATCTTCCTTTTCTATAAAAATCTATATTTAATTCTCTGCTTTGGAAATGACTTTTCTTATGTTTTTTTCTGCTCTGCTTCTGGGAATCATAAACTGGTGCTTGCAGTTTTCGCATTGAAGTTTAAAATCCATACCTACTCTTAAAACAAGAAATGTTTTACATTTGCAGGGGTGTGGCTTTTTCATTTCAAGAATATCGCCGACTTGTATATTCATAAGCAGCACCTCCGTATTAAAAGTATAATTTACATAATATTCTAATTATACTACTTATGTAAAAAAATATCAAGATATGGCTTTATAACCGTTATTTAACCATATCTTGATAATAATTCTAAACTTTAAATTCTTTTATCTTTTCATAAGTTCTTATATCTACAAGTGCGTCTGTTTTAATGCCTTCGTTTACATATTCTTCCGAGAAAACATTTCCGTTTTTGCGGATTTCTGCGGAAAGTCCTCCCATTGAAAAGGGAATAAGAAATTCTCCGCGCTTCATTTTAACAGGCAGATTTTCCTCAATGGTTTTTAAAAGCTTATCAATGCCTTTGTTGTATTTTGCGCTAATCTGAACATAATTACCCTCGGGTACATTAAGCTCTTCCGATAAAAGGTCGCACTTGTTCAGAACAGTAATAACGGGTGTATCTCCGCAGCCAAGCTCGTAAAGCAAATCCTTTGTAACGCTCATATGCACCTGTGCTTCGTCACTGCTTGCATCGCATACATTGAGAATAACATCAGACTGTGCGGCCTCTTCAAGAGTTGACTTAAATGCTTCTACCAAGTTATGAGGAAGCCTTCTTATAAGTCCTACAGTATCTATAAGCATAACCGTATTGCCCTCGGGCAGCTTTAACGCTCTTGATGTGGGGTCAAGGGTTGCAAACAGCTTATCCTGTGCAAGAACTCCTGCATCTGTAAGCAGGTTCATCAATGTGCTTTTTCCTGCGTTTGTATAACCCACTATTGCAACGGTTATTATTCCGTCTTTTTCTCTGCGAGAGCGAAGCTGATTTCTGTGCTTTTCCAAATCAGCAAGCTGATTTTTAAGAGTTTCCATTCTTCGTCTTATATGTCGGCGGTCTGTTTCAAGCTTTGTTTCACCGGGACCTCTCGTGCCGATACCGCCGCCTAATCGTGACATGGCAATACCTTTACCTGTAAGCCTTGGTAAAAGATATTTAAGCTGAGCAAGCTCAACCTGAACCTTACCTTCCTTTGATTTTGCCCTTAAAGCAAAAATATCGAGAATAAGCATAGTTCTGTCGATAACACGAACGTCGGTTGCATCTTCAATATTGTTAATTTGTGAGGGTGTCAGCTCGCAGTCAAACACAAGCAAATCAATTTCCTGATCCTTGCAAATTTCCGTTATTTCCAAAAGCTTGCCTGAGCCTACATAAGTTGCGGTTTCGGGACGTTGCAGCTTTTGACAAACGCTGAAAACAGGCTCTGCTCCTGCACTTTCTACAAGCTCAAAAAGTTCTGCAAGAGATGATTCAGCATCAAAGTCACCTGTATCTACGCTGACAAGCAAGGCTCTTGTTATTTTTTCTTCGTTGCTTTTTAAATCCATTTTATTCTCCTATGAAAAATACATAATTTAACATAATTTTTAAAAAATACCTGTTTTAGCAGGAAATATGTTGAAAGTTGAATGCTATTTGTAGTATAATATAAAAGAATAGATTTGTAAACCGATACCGGTATACGATAAAACAGAGGTTTTAATTATGGATAATCAGTATGATGTAGTAATTGTGGGAACAGGCGTTGCAGGACTTTATGCGGCACTGCAGTTTTCTGAAGAATACAAGGTTTTGCTTCTTGCAAAAAGAGAACTGACCCTTTCCAACAGTTCTTTGGCACAGGGCGGTGTTGCGGCTGTTCTTGACAAAAACAATGATAATTACAAACTTCATATTGCAGATACTTTAATTGCCGGTAAATATAAAAATAATCTTTCAGCGGTGGAAAAGCTTGTTACAGAAGGTCCTGAGGATGTTCTGAAGCTAAAAGAAATGGGCGTTGATTTTGACAAAGAGCAGGACGGCGAGCTGTCTAAAACTCTTGAAGCAGGTCATTCACGCCACAGAATCGTTCATCATAAGGATTCCACAGGCAAGGAGATTGTAGATAAGCTTTTAAGTATTGTAGAAAAGAAGCCTAATGTTACAATTTGCAATAATTCTCTTGTTTATGCAATTGAAAAAGTGGAAAACGGATTTTGCGTTTGCTTTTTGAATAACGACGAAAATTATCAGATTGGAAGCAACTTTTGCATTATTTGCACAGGTGGTATCGGCAGGGTATATAAATATACAACAAACTCAGCGATTGCAACAGGCGACGGTATTGCCTTTGCATATATGCTGGGAGCAAAAATAAGTCATCTTTCAAGGGTGCAGTTTCATCCTACTGCTTTTGCGGCGGAAAAAAACAGAGAGCGTTTTCTTATCAGCGAAGCGGTAAGAGGTGAGGGAGCGGTTCTGCTTAACTGTAAGGGCGAAAGGTTTGCCTTTGATTATGACGAAAGGGGCGAGCTTGCTCCCAGAGATGTAGTATCAAATGCAATTATGCTTGAAGCAAAAAAGACAAACAGCGAAAGCTTTTATCTTGATATAACCCATAAAGATGCGGAATTTTTAAAAGAGCGTTTTCCTATGATTTACGGTAAATGTCTTGAAGAGGGTGTGGATATAACTAAGGATAAAATTCCTATTTTTCCCTGTCAGCATTATCTTATGGGCGGAATAAATGTAGATTTAAATGCCAGAACCTCTGTTGAGGGTCTTTATGCCGCAGGCGAATGTTCCCATACAGGAGTTCACGGTGCAAACCGTCTTGCAAGCAATTCCTTACTCGAAGCACTTGTTTTTTCAAGGAGTGCCGCTCAGGATATTATGGAGCATATAAAGAAAAACGGAAGACTGCCTTTAGGAAAACTGCCTAAGGAAATAGATATTAAAGGAAAACCTGTACAAATAGGTACAAGAACAAGAATCAGAGAAATCATGCAGGATACATATTTTGTAATTCCTAAGCTTGATAAAACTGATGAAAGCTATAAAGAAGTTGATAAAATACTTAATGAGCTTGTATCGGAAAAGTATGAAATAAACGCAGATTATGTAGAAGCAAGAAGTCTTGCAATAGTTGCGGGAATTATTCTTGACGAAGTCAGGGAGGGAATAAACTTATGATTTTAAATCAGATTTATGTTGATGAACTTATTAAAAGAGCGTTGCTTGAAGATATTAACTATCTTGATACAACAACAGATTATTTGATACCTGAGGAGCAGGAGGGTTCTGCGCAGTTTCTTGCAAAGTCAGACGGCGTTCTTTGCGGACTTGAAGTTGCCCTGAGAGTATTTGAGATTTTACAGCCTGATTTTAAATATGAAGTATTTAAAAAAGATGGGGATAATATTAAAAAAGGAGAAGTTTTTGCCAAGGTTTACGGAAAAACAAGAACCATTTTAAAAGGCGAAAGAACGGCTCTTAATTTAATACAGCATATGAGCGGAATAGCCACAGTCACAAATGAAGCGGTAAAAATCGTTGAAGGTACAAATGCCTCAATTGCAGATACGAGAAAAACGCTTCCGGGACTTCGTCCTATTCAGAAATATGCCGTAACTGTAGGCGGCGGAAGAAATCACCGCTATAATTTATCAGACGCCGCAATGCTCAAAGATAATCACGTTGACGCAGGTGGCGGAATTGAAAACGCAGTAAAAGCCTTAAAGAAAAAGCTGGGTCATATGACTAAAATTGAGCTTGAAGTAAGAAATATTGATGAATTAAAGCAGGCGTTAGAGGCAAAGGTTGACGTTATTATGCTTGATAATATGAGCCCCGAGCTTATGAAAGAGGCTGTAAAAATTACAAACGGACAAGCCCTTCTTGAAGCAAGCGGAGGAATTACCAACGAAACATTAAGAGAGGTTGCAGAGACAGGCGTTGATATTATTTCTATCGGTGCGTTGACTCATTCTGTAAAGGCATTTGATATTTCTCTTAAAATAGTAAAATAAGTAAAAGATAAGTAATAGAGGTGTCGGTTATGAGATGTCCGTATTGCGGAAGTGATAATAAGCAAAATATGAAGTTTTGTGGTAAATGCGGAGCAAATTTGAATCATCAAAATATAAGTAACCCTCGGAATAACGATAAAAATAATTACAATGATAATTATCAAAAGGAAAGAAAGCAAACAGAATTTTATGAGGATATTGTTACAAAAAAACAATTGAAAAAGGCTCAGAATGCAACAAGGACTAAAATTATTTTGATTACGGTTTTTTCAATTATAATTTTGGGACTTTTGGGTGTAATAGCATATCTTGTTTTCGGAAGCGGAATGGGATTTAGCTTTTCGGGAGAAACAAAGGTGGAAACAACCGTTGCCGAGGAAACAACAGAAGCGGCAACGGAAAAGACAGTGACTGTTCCTGCTGTTGCAGGCTATGATTACAATTTAGCACTTCAAAGATTAAGTAATGTTAATTTAAAGGTAACATATACCTCCGAATACAGCGATAATGTATATGAAAACTGCGTTATAAGCCAAACTCCTGACCCCGGTACAGAGGTTAAAGAGGGAACGGAAGTTCAGCTTGTTGTATCAAAAGGAAGAGAAAATAAGCAGTCATCTTTGCTTTCTACTAATCCTTCTGATAATACAGACCCGTCTTCAGGAGATGGCACTGTTAATTCTTCCGATTATATTATTCCTGAAAGCAGTTCAAGGTATCTCACATATGATGACATAAAAAATTTAGATGAAGATCAGCTTGAATTAGCAAGAAACGAGATTTTCGCCCGTCACGGCAGAAAATTCAACTCAGATAAGCTTCAGCGGTATTTTTATTCGAAGCCTTGGTATAGAGGTACAATTGAGCCTGAGGAATTTGACGAAGGCTTATTAAATGAATATGAGATAGCTAATATCACATATATTTATGAGCAGGAACAATATGTGGACGATTACGGTCACGCAAATCCGAATTTATAAAACATTGAGCGGTTGCAGATTTTCTGCAACCGCTTTTTTAAAAAAATATACCTCCCTCATTAGAGGGAGTCGTTCTTCATTTAACAAAAGAAATTGTCTCTCTTTCTTTTATGTTATTTCTTCTGCACCAATTAGCGCTTCTGCCGCAATTCTCATTCCAAGACAAAATCCGTTACAAAAGGCTTGTTCGTTGGTTAAAGCTAAATACTCATTTTTACATTCGCTATAATTTTCAAGCATTTCCCCCAGTTTTTCATTAAGGTTTTCTTTAAGATTTTCATGGTTACGTTGAATTAACTTTGTAAGATGTTTTATTTCCGGATTATTAACTCTTGAATGTGCAATGGGTTCAAGATTTCCGTTCCAAAGTTGTTCAATAGTTTTTGTCATTTTTATCACCCTTTTTTAGTAAAAATAATTGCTATAAATAATTTTATCATAAAAAATCGATATGAGCACATTACAGTACTAATAAGTACTAAAAATAATTTTTTGACGATTTTCTTATAAATATCTCTCCCTCAGTCAGCTATCGCTGACAGCTCCCTCGTCAGAGGGAGCCT
>JAFLSJ010000044.1 GCA_022511005.1 Ruminococcus sp. | reverse complement strand
CAAACATTTATAAAGGTTATAAAGCCTGTTTTTTTCCATTGGCGTAAGAAAGCGGCAAAAAAATATCCTCAAATTGATATATTTGCAAAAGAAATGGTTTATTCTCAGTTTGACTCAGAAAAGGATAAGGATTGTTGTCTTGATATGGCAGCAGAGCCCACAGCAAGGCTTTTGTCAAATCTGCTGTCGATTGAAGCAGAAGATAAATCACTTAAAATAGTATATGAACAGTTTGGATATCATATAGGAAGATGGATTTATTTAATAGATGCAGTTGATGATTTACAGGATGATATTAAAAAGCACAATTTTAATCCGTTCCTGCTTTTAGATGAAAATGAAAGAAATATAGAAAATTACCGAATTATTTTAAGCCGATGTCTTGCGCAGGCATATGATGCTTATAATTTAATAGATATAACAGATTTTAAGGGAATACTTAATAATATAATTTTAAAAGGTCTGCCCTTAACACAGGAGAAAGTGTTAAAAGGGGAGAAAGGAGAAAGAAATGAGAGATCCGTATGAGGTTTTGGGAATATCGAGAAATGCAACAGATGACGAAGTGAAATCGGCATATAGAAAGCTTGCAAAAAAATATCATCCCGATAATTATAACAACAGTCCTTTAGCATCGGTTGCAGAAGAAAAGATGAAAGAAATCAACGAAGCGTACGAGGCAATAGTTACTGAGCGTAAAGGCGGCAAAGCAAGTACCGGTTCAAACAGTTATTACGGCGGTTACGGTAATTACGGAGGATATCAGAGAGGTAATTATACAAGAAGCACAGAATACTTAAATGTCAGACAGCTTATCCAGCAGGGAAGAATACAGCAAGCGGAGCAAATTCTTGATAATGTAGATTTAAATAGCAGAAGTGCCGAATGGTATTTTCTCAGGGGAATGTGCTACTACCGCAAAGGCTGGACTCAGCAGGCGGCATCACATTTTCAGACTGCCTGCAATATGGACCCGAATAATCAGGAATACAGATCTGCTGTTTACAGTATGAATAATCAGGGTAATTACGGCTACGGCGGTTACAATACAGCAGACGGTGCAGGTTATCAGTGCAGTATTTGCGATATTTGTACTGCAATTTGGTGTGCCAATTGCTGCTGTGATTGTGCAAGAGGCTGTTAAGGAGATTTTATGAATAGCAGTAAAATTGCATACAAGGTTGCATTGTGCGGAGTTTTATCCGCACTTTCTCTTGTTTTAATGATGTTTACAACAGTAATTCCTGTTGGTACATATGCTCTTCCTGTGATGGCAGGAATTTTGCTTGTATCTGTAGTAATTGAATTTAACGCAAAATGGGCATTGGCAGTATTTTTTACGGTGTCTGTTTTGTCCTTTTTACTTTCGGGAGATAAAGAAGCGGTCTTATATTTTATTATGTTTTTCGGCTTTTATCCTGTAGTTAAAAGTTATTTAGAAAGAATTAAATCAAAATTTTTGCAGTGGGTTTTAAAGTATGCTCTGTTTAATATCTGTATGGTGGTAGCCTTTTATATAGGGATTTACCTTTTAGGCGTTCCTTTGGAATCATTTGAAATATTCGGATATAATCTTCCACTTGTATTTCTTCTAATAGGAAATCTTGCGTTTTTCTTATATGATAGATGTGTAACAGTTGTTGTAATAAATTACATAACAAGATGGAGAAATAAGCTTATAAAATATTAGAACATATGTTGAATTATAGTTGATTTTATATTATAATTTATTAAATAAGGTTAATTTAGTATCAAAAATAATTCAGTGATAAATCAAAGGTGTCTATTATGAAAAAAAATAGCTTTATTAGAAAATTAACATCTGTATTTCTTGTAGGAGTAATATTACTTACCGGAGCAGTTATATCGGCAGGTGCTGAACAATTACCTGAAAATTCAGCTTACGACCAATCCTATGTTGATGAAATAATAGGAAAAGAGTCATCAAAAAATAATATGAACAGTGATGTTTATCTGTCTGAAAAAGAAATTTCAATTGATGTAGGAGATATCTTTAAATTAGAAGCATTTGTTTCAAGTAACAACACAGTTATGAATTCAGTAGAATTTTCAAGCAGTGATAATTCTGTTGCAACTGTAAATAACAGCGGAAATGTAACTGGTATTGCAGAGGGAAAATGTACTGTAACGGTGAAGGTAAAGGGTTCAAATAAAACAGCAAGCTGTGCTGTAAATGTTCACGGAAAAATTGAACCCACAACTGAACCTACTACAGAACCTACAACCGCTCCTAAAACAGAGCCCACAACTGTTGACCAGAGTGTATCTCTGTCACCGTCATCGGCAACAATTTATAAGGGCTGTAACTTTATTGTAAAGGCAACAAGCAAAGTGGAGGTAAGCTTTAAAAGTTCTAATACAAATGTTGCAACAGTTGATTCAAACGGAATTGTTAAAGCTGTGTCAGCAGGTACAGCAACAATTACTGCCTCAACAGCTACTAAAAGTGCAACTTGTAAAATAACAGTAAAAAGCGGTTCAAGTGTAAATATTTCAAATACTTCAAAAACTATTTGCAGAACACAGTCGTTGTTGCTTTCATCTTCAAATAACGTAAAATGGTCATCAAGCGATACTTCGGTTGTAACCGTTTCTTCAAAAGGTGTAGTTTATGCCGTGTCAGCAGGATATGCTGTAATTTCTGCAAAAACCTCAGGGGGAGAGGCAACCTGTCTTGTAAAGGTAAATTCCTCCCAGCCCATAAGATTTGCTTATGCATCCCCAAATTCAGCACCTAAAAATTCAACTGTAAGCTTTAAGACAATTACAGATAAAAGCAGAACGGCAGTTAAATTTGAATATACAGTAAACGGAACAACAAAGACAGTAAATGCAACAAGTAAAGAAACAGACGGTAACAATTACATCTGGACAGCCTCAGCTAAGCTTTCTACTGCCGGAGAGTATAAAGTTGTTGCCTATGCCCAGTATAATAACACTGAAAAATGGAGCACCTGTGAAAATGCAAAGACAACAGCATTTGTTACATCTGCAACCAGTACAACGGCAACCTCAAATGAAAAGAGAAGGGTAAGTGACGGCGCAATAGAAATGATTGCAAGCTTTGAAGGCTTTTTAAGTGCACTTACCGATGATGACATTACAGGCGACCCCACAATCGGACACGGACGGGTAATTTATCCGGGAGATGTCTTCTATAATAATTTAACAAAAAAAGAGGCATATGCTTATCTTGTACAGTCTGTCAATAATGACGGATACGCATCAAGTGTAAATACATACCTGTTGAACCATAACGCAAAATTTAATCAGCAACAGTATGACGCTTTGGTTTGCTTTACATATAATGTGGGAGTAGGCGCACTTCCGAATGATGATGAATTAGGTGCGGTATTCTTTAACAGCACAACTAAGACTTCATCATCTTCAAGCTTAACTAAAGGACAAGCCTGCTATGTAAGCGGAGATTATGTAAATATAAGGTCAAGTCCGGATACAAGTTCAAGCATTTTAGACAATGTGAGAATCAATACAACGGCAACGCTCTTAGACACAACCCTTTACAGCGGAAGCGGATTAAGCTGGTATTACATTCAGCTTTCAAACGGTATAAAGGGATATATCTGCTCTGATTATTTAAGTTTTCAGGGAACAGGAACAATGTATGACCTTTCTAAGGTAAACAAAAATGATTTCATTAAGAATTTTCTGCAATGGCACCACGCAGGGGGATGTATTAAAGGCCTTTTAAACAGAAGAGTTGATGAGGCGGAAATATTCCTGTACGGAGATTATGTACGGGACGGAGATAAAAATAAAAACAATTTCAAATTTACTTGCAGGAGCAACTCTTCTTTCTACATTTAAAAATATAGGGATGGTAATATGAAAAATATCGGTTTTATCGGTGCAGGCAATATGGCAACTGCAATTATTAACGGACTTATTTCCAATAAAGCAGTTGAAGCAAATAATGTAAATATATTTGATTTAGATAAAGAAAAGCTTAATTTAATAAAGCAAAAGGGCATAAATACTATTACAAACTCAAAAGAAGTTGTAAAAAACAGCGATATTATTGTTCTTGCGGTAAAACCCCAGAATTACAGTGAGGTTTTGCAGGAACTTAAAGAAGTTGTAAATGAAAATAAAATCTTTGTTTCAATTGCGGCAGGAATATCAATTTCATATGTAAGAAACGAACTTTCCTGTAATTGTCCTATGGTAAGGGTAATGCCAAATACACCCCTTTTATTAGGAAAGGGTGCCACTGCACTTTGCCCGTCAGAAAATATTTCAGCTGATGACTTTGAAACAATAAAAAATATGTTTGCATTAAGCGGAACGGTAGAGGTTTTCACAGAAGACCATATGAATGAAATTATTTCCGTAAACGGAAGCTCGCCTGCATATATTTATCTATTTGCAAAGGTTATGGCAGACTATGCAAAATCCTGTAATATTGATTATGATAAGGCAATGAATCTGATTTGTGCAACCTTAGAGGGAAGTGCCGAAATGTTAAGAAACAGCGGAGACAGTGCTGAAACCTTAATTGAAAAGGTAAGCTCTAAAGGCGGCACAACTATTGCGGCATTAAATAAGCTTCGTGAATATAAATTTGAAGAAGCAATAACACAGGCAATGAAAGCCTGCACAGATAGAGCGGAAGAGCTGGGTAAATAATCATATTTAAAAATCCTTACGCATAATTTTATGTAGGACAAACATAAAAGAATTGCGAAAGGAACGATAAATATGAAAGCGATTTTCTTCTCATTAAATAAATTAAAACCGAACTTTAACAGCAATTACAGACATTATAATAATTTCAGCCTGAAAGTATTTCTGAAAAAATACGGAACTGTTGCTTTTTTTGCAGTATCCTTTTTAATAGGAATGTTGCTTGGAGCAATATATGCCAAAGGAGCGTCAGAGTCTCTTTATAAAGGACTGGACTTTCTGTTTACTACAAATTTAAACGCAAGGCTTACACAAGATTTCTTTGAAACCTTTTCTGCTTGCTTTGCGTCTGATTTTGTGTTTATGGCAACAGTGTTTTTATTAGGTGTAACACCATGGGGAATACCGTTTATACCCCTTGTTTGTGCTTTTAAAGGTTTTGGAACAGGATTGTCAGGTGGTTTTCTGGTAGAAAGCCATTCATTATGGGGATTTTTCTTTTACTTGGTAGTGCTTCTGCCGGGAGTATTTGTTTTTTGCCTTGTTCTTTTAACGCAAAGTAATTTAGCTTTTTATAATTCAAAAAAGATATTTATAACTTTGTTTACTGATAATCAAAACCAAATAATTCCGAGAGCAACTATGCTGCATTATCTGCAAAGAAGCCTTACTCTGCTGATAATATCATTTGGCAGTGCAATTTTAGATACACTGCTTTGGTGTTTACTTTCACCGTTATTCGGTTTTGTATAAAATTCGTAAATAAAAATTAGGAGATAAAAAATGGCAGATACAGAAAAAACCAAATTGGGAATTACAAAATTTCTTACGGCATATTTTAAAAATTTTGTTAAATTAATTTATGCAAATGTAATTTTTGCAGTACCGCTGGTATTGTTTTTTACGTTGTTTTATTTTTTAGGACAAGCAATTAATTTTACCAATATAATTATTTTATGTCTTACGGTAATTCCTGTAATGCCCTTTTATGCAGGCATTACCCTTGTTACAAGGAATATGGTAAGAGGTGATGATTACATTCCTGTATTTACAACATTTTTAAAGGGAGTAAAAGAGAACGGTCTTAGATTTCTCCTCCATGGAGTTGTACTTTACTGTGCGATACTGTTCAGTTATTTTTCTATTTCACTTTACGGTAATATTGCACGGCAAAATCCGATGTTTTATGCAGTTATGATTATTTGCATAATAGTATCAATTTTGTTTTTGTTTATGTTTTTCAATCTGCCTTTAATGACGGTTACATTTGATATTTCAATTAAAGATACCTATAAAAACTGTGCATTAATGACCTTTGGTGAAATAAAAAACAATTTTCTTGCTGTGCTTGGTGTATTTTTATTAGGTATTTTCTGTCTTTCACTTTTAATTTTCAGCAGTACGGATTTGTGGGTAATAGTACTTACAATTCTGTTTGTTGTCTGCTTAATTCCCGGTTCAATGTCTTTTATAATCAACTATGCAGAATATAAGGATATGATGAATTTGCTTGTATCAAAGGAGCAGAAGAAGCAGGAAATTGAGAGAGAAATTCTTTATAAGAAAAATCCTAATCTAAAAAAGCAGGATGAAGCCAGAAAATTCAGAGATGACTTTTCTGATTTGGAGATTGATGAAAGCAAAGACGGAGACGAATATATTTTCCACAACGGTAAGATGATAAAAAGAAGCGTACTGATTAAACAATTGAAGGCGGCAGGTGAAGTCATTAATGAAAAGGAAGGAAAATAAAAAGTATAAATCAAATAAAATTATAATACTTCTGAGTATAGTTTTTGCGGCAATACTTGTTACAGCGACAGCAATAGCATTTTTTATGTTTTCTCAGAACACAGATAATCCTTCGGCAGACAACTTACAAAGCAATTCTCAGCCATCTTTCTCTGAAACAACTTCATTAGAAACAACTCTGTCAGAAACAGCTTTACCGGAGACAATTCCCTCTGAAGCTGATTCCTCAGAAATAGCACAGACTTCTATTTATACTTCATATAAACCGTATAAAGCCATAGAATCGGAAACAGAAAAAGAGACTTCTCTTGTAACTGTGTTCGGCAGTGCATACAGTCAGTACGGCGGAGAGCTTAAGCTTAATGAAGATAAAACTTTCAGTCTTTATGTAGGTATAAGCAATAGTAATGATTCTGAAGGAACTTTTGTTTTAGAAGATGATAAAATAAACGCAATATTTAACAGCGGAAAAGAAAAGGAATTTACAATTACAGAAGAAGACGGAATAACGGTTATTATAGTTCCAATGGGACTATATAACATTTACTTTAAACCAATAGGATAATCACTATGAGTAAGAGAAAAAAGAAAAGAAAAAAATCTGTTGATGTTAAAAATACAAAGAGAAAAAAATCATATAAAAAGCAAATAATAGGCTTAGTCATAGGATTTTTGCTTGTTACGGCAATAGTTGTTGTTGCAATAGTTTTTTCAAGAAATCCCAATGCAGATTTAATTGATAAAACATGGGTAAGCTATAAAGCCTATAATTCAAGTAATAAAGAAGTAGAGCTTTCAGCTGTTTATAATAATCGCTATACCAACTATCAGGGAAGACTTCTGTTTAATAATGACGGAACATTTGAAATATGGCTGACTGTAGGTGATGCTAATGACGGAACCCATAAAGGAACATATACCTATAACGGTGAAGTCATAAATGTTCAGTATAGTTCAGGGGAAGAAGCAGAATTTCAGGTTTCAAAAGACGAAAGCGGTAAAATTCTTTATATTGTTGCACCGTATACAAACGATTACGATACCTACAGCGTATATTTTAATTAAGGTTTAATAATAGAACAAAAAGAGCTGTCTCAAAAGAATTAGGTTTTGAGACAGCCCTTTTACTTATTAACGACAGATTAATATATAAATAGTTTCAGTTGGATTCGGCTCCCTCTGACGAGGGAGCTGTCAGCGTAAGCTGACTGAGGGAGAGAAAACAGAAGTTATTTATTATATTCTTTTGAAAGAATAAATATATTTTTTAACTTCTATTCTCTCATAATCTCTCCCTTCGTCAAAGCTTCGCTTTGACACCTCCCTCGTCAGAGGGAGGAAAAACTATAGAGATTTTCTACTTTTTCAAGAAAGAAAGGGTTATCTCTCTGCGGAGCTTAAAAATGCTTTGTTTCGCTTTTCGTTTTGAGATAACCCCTTTTTTGCAAAAATAACCCCCTGCCATTATTCCGGCTTTTCAATAAACCATCGGTTATCATCAAGGTATAAATATCTTAAATGATTTCCTATTCTACAAGTATATCTTAACCCTGTTCCGCCCGATTTCAGTGACGCCGCATATCTTACATCGGTAACTCTGTCAATTTCAAATTTTCTTCCATCGTCCCATATTATGGAAAGGGGAAGAAGATTGCCGTCTGTATCGAATTTAGCCTCTACGCCTACAAATTGTTTCATTTAATTAACCTCCTCTAAATCAGAAAAATCCAACAGGGTGTACTGTATGGTCATCATAGGGATTAAAATGTGATAACTCAGGTTGTTTTAATAGATTAGCTGTTATCAGACTGTAATTTCCGAATCTGCCTTTTAAAATGTCTATGGTTTTATCAAGCGTTTCAAGCTTTTGCTTTTTCTTTTCATCATTAAAAAAACTGATTTGATACGGCGTATTATCTTCGGAAAAATCAGATAAAGCAATTCCTAAGCTTCTTATGGGTGCACTCCAACTGTAGCTTCTGTAAAAAAGTATTAAAGCACTTTCGGTAATTTGCTTTGTTATGTTAGTAGGAGTGTCAAGGGTCATCTGTCTGTTAAAACTCATTAAAAACTTATCTCTTATAGTAATCTGCAAGGTTTTGGCTTTAAAGCCGTTTGCCCTTAATCTTCTGCAAACACAGTCGCATAGTACAGTCATAACAGATTTAACATCTTCAAAATCATTTAAATCTCTCGGAGTAGTGGTGGAATTTCCAATAGACTTAACATCCTCCTGCTCATTTATTTTTGCAACAGGAGAAGTGTCATATCCGTTTGCAAACGCCCATAAAACATCGCCCCATTTTCCGAAATTGTATCTTAAAGTTTCAATGGGAGTGTTTGCAATTTCACCTATGGTGAAAATTCCTAAGGAATTCATTTTTTTCTTTGTGGCTTTTCCTACATATAAAAGGTCTTGTGCAGGACTGTTCCATACAATATCCTTGTAGTTTTCCTTGTTAATAACGGTAATTGCATCGGGTTTTTTGTAATCGCTGCCGAATTTAGAAAAAATCTTGTTAAAGCTTACCCCGATACTTACTGTAATTCCCAGTTCTTTTTTTACTCTTTGATTTATTTCCCTGGCAATGTTTTCACCTTTTCCGATAAATCTTTCACTGTCAGTAACATCAATCCAGGCTTCATCAAGACCAAATCCCTCAATTCTGTCTGAATATTCTGAATATAACTCTCTTGTCATATTTGAAAAGCGTTTATATAAATCAAAATGAGGCTCAACGGTAATAAGCTCAGGACATTTGTTTTTAGCCTGCCATATAGGTTCACCTGTTTTGATACCGAATTTTTTAGCAATTTCATTTTTGGTAAGAATAATTCCGTGTCTGTTTTCAGGATTTCCGCTTACAACCACCGGCTTGTTTCTTATATCGGGATTATAAAGACACTCTACACTTGCATAAAAGCAATTGCAGTCGCTATGGAGAATAACACGTTGTTTTTTATCCTTGCCTAATTTTTCATAAACTCCCTTTTGGAGAGAAGAAAGGGAAGAGACAGTACCTTCTTTTTTAGAATTTTCAGAAGGGTTTTTATTTTCATTCATAATATCATCTCGAACATATGTTTTATATCTTGAGATAATTATAGAACAAATGTTCTTAAAAGTCAATAGTATAAATCTGACAATATATAAAATAATGTTGTAATTACAAAACTCAGAAGTAATTAAACATAACATAAAAGAAGGCTGTCTCATAAAAAATGAAACAGCCTTTAAGTATAATAAATTAATTTTTAATCATTTAAGACCTAAATCGTTTTCCATAGCCTTTGCAAGCTTATCGGTAATAGCCTGAGCTTCAGCCTCGTCTTTACCAACAGCGGTGATGTAAAGCTTGATTTTTGGTTCTGTACCGCTCGGCCTTACAATAACTGCATTGTTACCCTCAAGGTTAAACTGAATAACATTTGACTTAGGAAGGTCAATAACGACTTCTGTATTATTTTCAAGGTTCTTTTCAACGCTTAAATTGTAATCAGCAGTTTTAACAACCTTGTAATCGCTGATAGCAGAAGGCATTGTTTTTCTTAGGTTAGACATAATATCAGCCATCTTCTGCATACCTGCGGCGCCCTCAAATTCATAGCTTAAGGTTGTATTTTTATAATAACCGTATTCTTCGTAGATACCGTCAATAACCTGAGCCAATGTTTTGCCCTGCTTTTTAAAGTAAGCCGCCATTTCACAGATAAGCATGGAAGCAACAACAGCGTCTTTATCTCTTACATAAGAACCTGCAAGATAACCATAGCTTTCTTCAAAGCCGAATACATAGCGGTTTTCTTCATTATTCTTTTCAAGGTTAAGGATTATTTCGCCGATATACTTAAAGCCTGTAAGAACATTTTTAAGCTCACAGCCGTATTTTTCACAAATTCTGTTTAAAAGAATACTTGTAACTATTGTTTTAACCATAACAGGCTTCTCGGGCAGTGTACCATTAGCCTTTCTTGATGAAAGGATATAATCAGAAAGCATAATACCGTTTTCGTTACCTGAAATGAGTCTGTAGCTGCCGTCGTAATCTTTAACAGCAATACCTACACGGTCAGCGTCAGGGTCGGTAGCAAGGAGTAAATCAGGATTTACTTTATCGCAAAGCTCAAGTCCTTTTTGCAATGCTTCCTTGATTTCAGGGTTAGGGTAGGGGCAGGTTGTAAAGTTGCCGTCAGGCATCTCCTGCTCTTTAACGATTTCAACATCATCAATGCCGATTTCTTTTAAAATTCTTCTTACAAGCTTGTTGCCTGTACCATTTAAAGGAGTATATACAACCTTAAGGTCAGCACCCTTGCAAATGCCGGGGTTAATCTGCTGTTCTTTAACCTTTTCAATGTAGCTGTCATATACTTCGTCTGAAACATACTCAACTAAGCCTTTGTCAAGAGCCTCGGACAATTCCATTGTTTTAACATCATCAAACATATCAAGCTTGTGAATTTCTTCATAAACAGTATTAGCGGCAACATCAGTCATCTGACAGCCATCCTCGCCATATGCCTTGTAACCGTTATAAGCAGCAGGGTTATGACTTGCCGTAACCATAATACCTGCCTGACATTTAAAGTAACGAACAAGATAGCTTAAAACAGGAGTAGGTTGAAGCTCTTTGGTGATATAAACCTTAATGCCGTTGGCAGCAAGCACCTTTGCAGCCTCAATCATAAATACATCTGCTTTAATTCTGCTGTCGTGAGAAATAGCAACAGCGCCTTTTCCGTATTTATTAAGCACATAATTTGCAAGACCCTGAGTTGCGTGTCTTACAACATAAATATTCATTCTGTTAGTACCTGCGCCGATAATACCTCTTAATCCAGCAGTACCGAATTCAAGTGATTTGTAAAACCTTTCGTGAATTTCATTGTTATCATTTTCAATACTTTTCAGCTCATTAACAAGATCCTCATCCTCCTGAGCCTTTTCACACCAAATTTTGTAAAGTTCTTTATAATCCATAAAATTACCTCCAAAAAGATAAAACCTAACCTAAAATAAAAACATAGCTGAATAACATAAAACAGGCGGTAAAACCGTAAAATATAAACATTATGATATAATATCAAAATCCCCTTTATTATAACATAGGTATATAATTTTTACAAGATATAACATTTTTACATAATTTTAAGTAAATAATACTATTTTTCAAAAATTCTTGTTAATAATTGATAAAATCTAAAAAATTGAAATGTGAAGGTTAAGTAACCACTGAATAAATCACGCCTGACGGCTGTTAGCGCAACTTGCTTGCGTATTTTCTGCTATATTGCCCAAAAATCAGCACCAAGGCGCCAGCCTTGCCGCAAATTGTTTGTTCAATCTGACGAAAATCTGTCGGCAAATTTACGCAAACGATTTAATCAGTGCTTACTTAAGGAAAAACAGTTGATTTATTAAAACAAATATAGTATTATAAACAATATAAATTCTAATATAAAAGAAAAGGAGGTATCTTAAATGGAGAATAATTCAGATAAAGATTTTCTTGAAGAGGAGCAAACCTCAGAAAAAGAAAATAATGCATCCATAGAAGATACAGATTCATTTGATTCAGAAAATACAGAAGATACAAGCAGTACAGAAGCCTATGGAATTAACACTGAGGGTAATGAAGGTAGTGCTGTTAATAGCAATGTAATGTCAAAACCTGTGAAAAGTAAACGCCTGATTCAGTTTCCGCTTATAATTGCAGCAGGTATTTTTGCAGCAACAATTCTTGCATTCGGTATTTGGAAAGTATTTTTTGATACTTCCATTGAAGGTACATGGGTATATGAGAATTCCCGTGATACTGCAACATCAGACCAGACTGATAGTAATGTAGACAGTAATTTATATGTTGTTTTTTCATCAAAAATAGTAAATGAAGAAAAAGGATATAAAGATGTAAGTGCATATCAGGGAACACAGGAGCAACACAAATCTTATCTTATTGAAGAAAATGAAGACGGTACCAAGAACCTGCAAAGTTCTTTGGGACTTGCAGGAGAATATAAGGTAACAGGAAACTGGATTACAGGAAGAACCCTTACAGTTACTGCTACATCATACGATGGTACAGAAGTAGAACAGGTATTCAGAAGTACGTTTTTACCTAAATTTGAGTTACCGCCTGTTTCAGATGATTTTAAAGTAAACAAAGATATTATTGGTGAATGGGATTTAAACGCTGAATACAAAGTTACATATACATTTAATGAAAACGGAACATTTACTTTAAATCAAAATGATGAAAGCGTTTTAAACGGTACATATGTAGTATATGAAGATGAAGGTAAAATTACACTTACATATATTGGTCAGGGAATTGTATCATTCGGAGTTCAAACATTTGATATGACATATTCAAAAGACGGAGATACACTTGTAATAGACGGTCTGGAATATACAAAAGCAGAAAGTGAAAGTAAATAATATAAGCTATAATATTCAAAAGAGCCTGAGTTTGTTAAAACGCAGGCTCTTTGTACTATATGGATGTTTGTTTAATAGAAAAAATAATGTTTTTGAAAAAAATAGTAAAAACATATTGACTTTTAAAATATATAATGCTATAATTCTACTTGCTGATTTGAAAACAGCAAATTAAAAATAATATTTGCGAGTGTGCTGGAATAGGCAGACAGGCACGTTTGAGGGGCGTGTGTCTTT
>JAFLSJ010000043.1 GCA_022511005.1 Ruminococcus sp. | reverse complement strand
GGTCGAGCTTTTTCAAAAGCTCGCGAGGATCAAAGGGCGAGTAGCCCTTTGTCGCCGCCCATTGCGGCGAAACCTACATTTTATATCGAAAGAAAACGGATTTTTGCGATTTTTGCGTGCAACCGTAAGGATTACCCTGCGGATTTAAAAAATAATTACGAAAGGACACAGTTATGAGAAAGAAAATCTGGACTTTATCCCCTTGGTTCATAATATTTTCTGTATTGATGTTCGGTATGTCACTTGCATCATATCGTTACAACCCATATTTATGCTATATAGAATTAGGCGTAAGTGTTGTATCAGCAGGAATTGTTTTTGCTGTGTCCTTGCATTTTAAAAGGTACTTGAAAAATACTCTTAGAAGTGTTTTTAAAAGCTTAAATTCGGCAGATCGGAAATTTATTGAAAAGTATAAAATGCCTGTGGTTGTTGTTGGAGAAAAAGGGGATATAATCTGGAATAACTCATTGTTTTCCAAAACTTTTTGTAATGTTAAAAACCCTTTAGGCGAAAATATTAAGCCTTATATATCCGATAATGAGCTTGACTTTCTTGCATCGGCAGGTTATGCGGATATTACTGTTGACGGTAAATTTTTTACTGTTTACTGTGTTAAGACAAATGTGGGGTATGTCTGCTATTACATAGACAATACATATTATAAAAAATCCTTAAAATCATTCAGAGATGCCCAGCCCTGCGTTGCAATTATTCTCTTTGACAATAGAGAAGATTTTGTAAATGACAATGAAGAAGAAAGCGCAAGAATAGTAATAAGCGTAGAGAGTACTCTTCAAAAATGGGCGGCGAATTCAAGTTCTCTTTATAAAAAGCTGTCAGGCAACAGATATATGATTATTATGGGAGAAAAAGAGCTTGAAAAAAATATTGAAGCTAAATTCTCCATTCTAAAGGATATTCGCAATATTAAGCTGGGTTCACGTGCCGCAACGATTTCAATAGGTGTAGGCAGAGGTTCAACAAATCTTAAAGATAGCGAGCTTAAAGCACGCAGTGCCCTTGAAATGGCTTTGGGCAGAGGCGGAGATCAGGTCGCAATTATGAGAGACAGAGATTCTTATGAATTTTTCGGCGGAGTTTCCGGCGGTGTGGAAAAGATGTCTAAGGTAAGGACAAGAGTTATCGCAAATACTCTTGCAAAGGCGATTGCAGAAAGCGACAGAGTTTATATAATGGGTCATAGATTTTCAGACCTTGACTGTGTAGGTGCTTCAATCGGTATGCAGAGAGTAATAAGCCATACCTTTAAGAAATATTCAAGGATTATAATTGATGAAGAACGCTCAATGGCGTCAATGCTTATAAATTATGTAAAACAGGAAAGAGAAGGTGAAGAAATTTTTATTTCTCCAAAAGAAGTAAAAAATATCACCCCAAAAACACTTCTTATTATTTTGGATACCCATACTCCTGATTTCTTAGAAAGCGAAGAAACATATAATAAATGCAGCAGGGTAGTAGTAATTGACCACCACAGAAAAATGGTTAACTACATAAAAAATGCCATTGTATTTTGTATTGAACCGTCAGCATCGTCAGCGTCCGAAATGTGTACTGAAATCATATCTTATATGGGTGATAACGACCTTACCGCAGTAGAATCGGAGGCATTGCTTTCGGGTATTGTGCTTGATACAAAGAATTTTGTTATGAAAACAGGCGTAAGAACCTTTGAGGCGGCGGCGTATCTGCGTAAAAAGGCGGCAAATACAGTTACCGTAAAAAGATTTTTCTCAGATAATATTGAAACATATAAAGAAAAATATAACATTGTAAGCAATTCCGAAATTATAAGCGGCTGTGCAATTTCAATTACAGAAAGTCAGGTGCCAAATATCAGACTTGTTTCTGCACAGGCAGCCGATGAGCTTTTGCTTATTACTGATGTTTACGCATCATTTGTATTGTTTAATACTCCCGACGGTGCGGTAAATATTTCTGCAAGAAGCTACGGAAAAATAAATGTTCAGATTATAATGGAAAAAATGGGCGGCGGAGGCCATCAGAATATGGCGGCGGCTCAGATAAAAAATTGTACTAAAGCTCAGGTTAAAGAACAATTAATTAAAGTTATTAATGAAATATTATCCGATAGTAACAACTGAGAAAGGAATGAACTAAAATGAAGGTAATTTTACTTCAGGATGTTAAATCTCTTGGAAAAAAGGGTGAGCTTGTAAATGCCTCAGACGGTTACGCAAGAAACTTTTTACTTCCTAAAAAGCTTGCAAAAGAGGCTAATGCACAGGCACTGAATGAATACAGAAATGCTGAAAATTCCAAGAATTTTAAGCTGGAAACTCAAAAGGCACAGGCAAATGCCCAAAAAGAAAAGCTGGAGGGCAAAGTGTTTGAAATGAAAGCAAAAGCAGGACAGGGCGGTAAGCTGTTCGGCAGTGTTACAGCTAAGGATATAAGTGAAGAAATCAAAAAGCAGTATAATATTGTTGTAGATAAAAGAAAAGTAGTTTTAGATCAGGATATCAAGGCTTTCGGTACATATAATGCAGAAGTTAAGCTTTTTTCAGGTATTGTTGCCAATATTAAAGTTCAGGTATCCGAGGAATAATAAATTAAAGGCAGTAGTTAACTATGGCAGATATGAATATTACAACAGGTTATGACGGACTTAATTTGCCATACAGTCCGGAGGCAGAGCAGGCGGTTTTAGGTGCAATAATTATTGATTCCGAAGCCTGTATGAGCAAGGTTATTTCAATTTTGAATAAACCAGAATATTTTTATGTTTCAAATCATAAAGTTATATATTCGGCAATGCTAAATATGTTTAATCTATCTCTTGATATAGATGTTGTTACATTGCTTGAAACCTTAAAAAGAGAAAAGTCCTTTGATGAAACAACAGGCAAAACATATTTAGTAGACCTTGCTAATAACTGTCCGTCCATATCAAATGTTGAAATTTACGCAAATATTATAAGGGATAAATACGATGTAAGAAAGCTGATTACCGCTTCAAGAGAGATTATTGAAGAAGCGGCAGAGAATACATCTGAACCCGGTGCGTTACTTGATTCGGCAGAGGAAAAAATCTACGATATAAGACAAGGCAAGGATTATAAAGGCTTAAGAAAAATTGACCAGGTGCTTCTTGAAACATACAGCCGTCTTGATGCTTTAAACAGTGAAGCAGACGATGGAATGAAAGCAATTCCTACAGGTATCGGAGATTTAGACCGTACAATTACAGGCTTAAACCGTACCGACTTGCTTATTCTTGCGGCACGTCCCGGTATGGGTAAAACCTCATTTGCACTTAATATTGCAAGAAATGTTGCCTGTACATCTAAAAAAACGGTTGCTTTTTTCTCATTGGAAATGTCAGGAGAACAGCTTTGCTCCCGTCTTCTTTCAACAGAAGCCCTTGTAGGGGGAACAAAACTGAGAACAGGAAAGCTCAGTGAAGAAGAATGGTTAAGGCTTATTGCCGCCGGCGATGTTTTAAGAAAAGCAAATCTTTATCTTGACGATACTCCCGGCATTACCGTTTCTGAAATCAAAGCAAAGCTTAGAAGATTAAAACAGGTGGACCTTGTAATAATCGACTATCTACAGCTTATGTCAGGAGGAAGAAGAACGGATAACCGTGTTCAGGAAATCTCCGAAATAACAAGAAATCTTAAAATGCTTGCTAAGGAGCTTAATGTACCTGTAATTACACTTTCACAGTTATCCCGTGCCAGTGAAAAGCGTGATGACCATAAGCCACAGCTTTCTGACCTTCGTGATTCAGGTTCTATTGAGCAGGATGCAGATATAGTTCTTTTTCTGTACAGAGAAGGTTATTTTGCCAAAGATAAATCTGTGGATGCACCGCCAACTACCGATCAGAACTCCGGAGAATGTATAGTTGCAAAAAACCGTCACGGTGAAACTACCTCTGTTAAGCTTCATTGGCAGGGTGAGTTTATGAGGTTTACTTCTGTGGAGGCAAGGCGTGAAGAATAAGATTTTGTCTGCAATTAATAAGTATCGGATGATTTCAAATGGCGATACTGTAATTGTGGCACTTTCAGGAGGAGCAGATTCTGTATGCCTGCTTTACTCTCTTGTTTCTTTAAAAGAACAATTTAACCTGACAATTAAAGCCGCTCATGTAAATCATCTTTTAAGGGGAGAAGAGTCCCAAAGAGATATGAACTTTGTTAAAGACCTTTGCAAAGAACTTGATATAGAGCTTTTTGTAAAAGCTATAGATGTTTTATATCTTTCAAAAACCTTAAAACAAAGTACAGAGCTTTGCGGCAGAAATGTAAGGTATGAATTTTTTGAAGAATTATCCATACAGCATAATGCAAAAATTGCAACTGCTCATACAGCCTCCGATAATCTTGAAACCTTAATATATAATATTTCAAGGGGAACATCAATTAACGGTTTAAAGGGTATAATTCCAAAAAGGAATAATATTATCCGCCCTTTGATTTTTGTAACAAGGCAGGAAATAGAAGATTTTTGCAAAAATAATAACCTTAAATTTGTTACCGACAGCACAAATAATACAGACGAATACACAAGAAATAAAATCCGTCATAATGTTGTGCCGGTGTTAAAGGATATAAATAACAGTGTTGAAAATTCATCAACAGCTTTGTCACAGGATGTTATTGAAGTAAATGAATTTTTAGATAATTATGCAGAAAGTGTTTTAAAGAAAGCAGAGTTGAAATGTCAGGACAGTATTTGTTATAATATTTCAGAAATTACCTCGCAAATGCTTTTAATTCAAAGGCAATGTATCTTTAAAATATTAAACAATAATAGTATTAATAATTTAACAAGAACTCATATAAATTTATGTGCAGATATCTTAATTAATGGCGGCGAGGTTGATTTAAACGGCGAGTTTAAAGCAGTTTCCAGCCAGAATATGTTTAGAATAATTAAAACCAACATTAAAAATAATAATTTAAGTAAAATTAACTTAAATATAGATAAACCCATTCAATTTGGCGAAAAAGAAATATCAGTAAAGATTGTTGAATGTTTCGATATTAAAGATAAAAATATTTTAGATTATAATGTAATAGAAAAAAATCCTGTTTTCAGATTTAGAAAAAGCGGTGATTTTATTACTCTTCCCAAAAGGAATGTTACAAAATCTCTGAAAAAATTTTTGATAGAAGAAAAAATTCCTAAAGAAAACAGGGACAAACTTCTGGTTTTAGCAAATGGAAGTGAAATTTTGTGGATTGAAGGCTATGGTGTATCAAAAGCCGGATTAATAAATAAAAATTCTTCAAAGGCATTAAAAATAGCGGTTATAGATAAGGTGAAGTGAAATGTGCAGTAGTTTAATTAATGATATCAGCAGGGTTTTATATTCTGAAGAGGATATAAAACAGGCAGTAATAAAAATTGCAAAGGAAATCGAAAACGATTATCAAGGTAAAAACGTGCTTCTTATCGGGCTTTTAAAGGGTGCGGCACCTTTTTTGTGCGATCTTGCAAGGAACATAAATCTTAATTTATCCATTGACTTTATGACGGCTTCAAGCTATTATAATGGAACAGAAACTACGGGAACCGTTACAATAACCAAGGATATTTCGACTAAGGTTGAAGATAAACACATAATCATAATTGATGATGTTGCAGATTCAGGGGTAACCTTAAACTATTTAGTAGAGTATTTAAAGGCAAAAAATCCTTTGTCGGTAAAAACCTGTGCTTTGCTTGATAAACCTCACAGAAGAACGGTTGAGTTTAATGTTGACTACTTTGGCATGATTGCGCCCAACCATTTTGTGGTAGGCTACGGAATGGACTATCAGGAAAAATACAGACAGCTCCCGTACATAGGTATTTTAAAAGAAACTGTTTATTCTTAATTTATAAAATCCAAAAAAATAATCATAATAATACAAGGAGTGAAAGGTATTGGAAAATAAGAAAAAACTTCGCAATTTGTTGCTTTACTTAGGAATCCCCATTTTAATAATCTTAGTAGTAACAATGCTGTATAGCTCAGCAGGAAAACAAACTCCCACAACTTATGAGCTTGTGCAATACTTTGAAGATGATAAGGTTGCTAACTATGATATTAACTACGGTACAGGAGAAATCCGTATAACTCTCAATGATAAAGATAAAACAAAGGTATCAGGAGAGCTTGCAGATGTAAGAGGATTTCTTGAAACAATTAAACCTTATACTGATGAAGCAAAAAAACCTGTAACTTATAACTATATTAAAGCCTCGGATAATTCTTTCCTTTTTGAGCTTATTCCAACGCTGTTGATGGTTGCAGTGCTTGTATTCTTCTATTTCTTTATAATGAGGAAAATGGCAGGCGGAGGCTTTGGCGGAAAAGAAATGAATTTCGGCAAGGCTAAAATAAAAGATACCAACGACGAAAAGCGAAAGACAACATTTGAAGACGTTGCAGGTGCTGACGAGGAAAAGGAAGAGCTTGAAGAAATCGTAGAATTTTTGAAGGCTCCTGATAAATTCAACACCTTAGGAGCAAGAATTCCCAAGGGTGTGCTTTTGGTAGGCCCTCCCGGTACAGGTAAAACCTTGCTTGCGCGTGCAGTTGCAGGTGAGGCAGGTGTACCGTTCTTCTCAATTTCAGGTTCAGACTTTGTTGAGATGTTTGTAGGTGTGGGCGCTTCCCGTGTTCGTGATTTGTTTGAACAAGCAAAGAAAAACTCACCTTGTATTATATTTATTGATGAAATTGACGCCGTTGGCCGTCAAAGAGGAACAGGTTTAGGAGGCGGTCACGATGAACGTGAACAGACCCTTAACCAACTGCTTGTTGAAATGGATGGCTTCGGTGCAAATGAAGGCGTAATTATGATTGCCGCAACCAACCGTCCTGATATCTTGGACCCTGCACTTATGCGTCCGGGCAGATTTGACAGACAGGTAATCGTAAGCTACCCTGATATTAACGGACGTGAAGCAATTTTAAAGGTTCACGCACGCAAAAAGCCACTGGCTCCTGATGTTAAGCTTAAAACTATTGCAAAAACAACAGCAGGATTTACAGGCGCTGATCTTGAAAACCTGTTAAACGAAGCGGCACTACTTGCTGCAAGAAAGAATAAAAAAGCAATTACAATGGAAGAAATCGAAGAAGCTACAATTAAGGTTGTTGTAGGTACAGAGAAAAAATCCAAAGTAATGAGCGAAAAAGAGAAAAAGCTTACGGCTTATCACGAAGCAGGACACGCAATCCTTTTCCATCAGTGTGAAACGCAGGATCCTGTTCATCAGATTTCAATTATCCCCAGAGGTATGGCAGGCGGATATACAATGCCATTGCCCACAGAGGATAAGTCTTACAGCTCAAGAAATGAAATGCTTGAAGATATTGTGGTCTGCTTAGGCGGACGTGTTGCGGAAGCACTTGTTTTAAAAGATATTTCAACAGGTGCGTCAAATGATATTGAAAAAGCGACATCAACGGCACGTTCAATGGTTACAAAATACGGTATGACAGATGAGCTTGGACCTATTTGCTACGGTCAGTCTAATAATGAAGTGTTCATCGGCAGAGATATGGGTCATGTTAAGGACTATTCAGAAGAAACAGCCGCAAAAATTGATGAGCTTGTTCTTAAAATCGTAAAAGGCGCTTATGAAAAGGCAGAAAAAATCCTTTCTGCAAATATGGAGAAGCTCCACGAAACAGCCGCTTACCTTATGAAACATGAAAAAATGAGCGGTGAAGACTTTGACGCATTAATGAATGGAACTTTTGTAGAGCCTCCCGAGGCAGAAGATATTGAAGAAGAGGAAACAGAAGTTAATCAGTCAGAAAATGCAGAAAATTCTTCAAAAGAATAATTGAAACTTAAAGTTAAAAAAGCAAAAGTTTTGGTCGAACTTTTTCAAAAGCTCGCCGGGTCAAGGGCGGGCAGCCCTTGTCGCCGTCGGTGACGGCGAAACCTTACAAAATGAAATAATAATTTTTAAACCATAGGCGGACATTACCTTGTCCGCCTTATACTTGTTTTTATTAAGAGGTTAATTATGTCCATAGATAAAATTATTATAAAAGGTGCAAGAGAACATAACCTTAAAAATGTCAGCGTTGAAATTCCCAGAGAAAAGCTTATTGTAATAACGGGTCTTTCAGGCTCGGGAAAGTCATCTCTTGCATTTGATACAATTTATGCAGAGGGTCAGAGAAGATACGTAGAAAGCCTTTCTTCCTATGCAAGAATGTTTTTAGGTCAGACGGACAAGCCTGATGTTGACAGCATAGACGGACTTTCTCCTGCAATTGCAATTGACCAGAAAACCACCTCAAAAAACCCACGCTCAACAGTAGGAACGGTAACTGAAATATACGACTATCTCCGTTTACTGTATGCAAGAATAGGAATTCCTCATTGTCCCGTTTGCGGAAAAGAAATTAAAAAGCAAACTGTTGACCAGATTGTCGATAAGGTTCTTACTCTTGATGAGGGAACAAAAATTCAGGTTCTTGCTCCTGTTATAAGAGGAAAAAAAGGCGAGCATAAAAAGGAATTTGAAAAAGCTAAAAAGAGTGGTTTTGCAAGGGTAAGAGCAGACGGAATCATTTATGATTTATCGGAAGAAATCTCCCTTGAGAAAAATAAAAAACACTCAATAGAAATAGTAGTTGACAGACTTGTCATAAAAGAAGAAATCCGTTCCCGCTTAGCAGACAGTGTGGAAACTGCCGCAAAGCTTACAAACGGTCTTGTTATGGTAAATGTTATTGACGGAGAGGACTTAACCTTTTCTCAAAATTATGCCTGCCCTGACCATGGTGCAAGCATAAACGAGCTTACTCCCAGAATGTTCTCCTTTAATAATCCATTCGGAGCATGTAAAAAATGTACAGGACTGGGAGTTTTTATGGAGGTTGATCCAAGCCTTGTAATCCCAAATGCAAACCTGAGTGTAAATCAGGGCGGTATTAAAGCAAGCGGCTGGGCAATGGAGGGCAACTCTATTGCGGCTATGTATTATGAGGCTTTATCTAAGAAATACGGATTTTCTCTTGATACTCCTATTAAAGATTTACCTCTTGAAATCGTAAACATACTTCTTTACGGAACAAACGGAGAAGCTCTCACTCTCCACCGTAAATCAACATACGGAAAAAGCACATTGCAAAGACCCTTTGAGGGCATTATACCTAATCTTGAAAGAAGATACAGAGAAACGGGAAGTAACTGGATTAAAGAGGAAATCCAAGGCTATATGGCGGAAATTCCCTGCGACGAATGTGGCGGCAACCGTCTTTCAAAGGAAAGCTTAGCGGTAACCGTAGGAGGAATAAATATTGCAGAGTTTTGCGAAATGTCTGTTGTTAAAGCTATAGATTTTGTAAAGAATTTAGAGCTTACAGAAAAAGAACAATTTATTGCAAAAGCAATTATTAAAGAAATTAATTCCCGATTGGGATTTTTAAACAGTGTAGGTCTTGGTTACCTGACACTTTCAAGAAATGCAGGCACATTAAGCGGTGGTGAGAGCCAGCGTATTCGTTTGGCAACTCAAATCGGCAGTTCGCTTATGGGAGTTCTTTATATTCTCGATGAACCCAGTATCGGACTTCATCAAAGAGATAACAATAAGCTTCTGGACACACTGAGACATTTAAGAGATTTAGGCAATACGGTAATTGTAGTTGAACACGATGAAGACACAATGCGTGCGGCAGACTTTATAGTAGATGTAGGCCCCGGAGCAGGCGTTCACGGCGGAAAGATCGTCTGTGCAGGAGATATAAAAGATGTAAAGGCTTGCAAAAATTCGATTACAGGTCAGTATTTAAGCGGAGCAAGGCAGGTACTTGTACCGCAAGAGAGAAGAAAAGGTAACAAAAAATATCTTCAGGTTATCGGTGCAACACATAATAACCTTAAAAACATTAATGTTAAATTTCCTTTGGGGAAATTTATTTGTGTTACAGGTGTTTCAGGTTCAGGTAAATCAACCTTGGTTAATGAAATTTTGTATAAACATTTGGCATCTGAGCTTAACCGTGCAAAAACAAGAAGCGGCGCTCATAAGGAAATTAAAGGTGTTGAAAATCTTGATAAGGTAATTGATATTAACCAAAGTCCAATAGGAAGAACTCCCCGTTCCAATCCGGCAACATACACAGGAGTTTTTACGGATATCCGTGAACTTTACGCATCTACTCAGGATGCAAAAATGCACGGCTTTAATTCGAGCAGATTTTCCTTTAATGTAAAGGGCGGAAGATGTGAAGCCTGTCAGGGTGACGGCATACTTAAAATAGAAATGCACTTTTTGCCTGATGTTTATGTTCCCTGTGAGGTTTGTAAGGGAAAAAGATACAACAGGGAGACTCTTGAAGTTAAATATAAAGGCAAATCAATTTATGATGTGCTTGAAATGACTGTTGAAGAGGGTTATGAGTTTTTCTCAAATATTCCTAAAATAGAAAGAAAACTTAAAACTCTGATGGATGTTGGCTTAGGTTATATAAAAATAGGACAACCTGCCACCACCTTGTCAGGAGGAGAAGCACAGCGCGTCAAGCTTGCAACAGAATTGTCCAAAAGGGGAACAGGGAAAACAGTTTATATTCTTGATGAGCCTACAACAGGTCTGCATATAGCAGATGTACACAGGCTTATAGAGGTATTACAGAAGCTTGTTGACGCAGGCAATACGGTAATTGTAATAGAGCATAATCTTGACCTTATAAAAACTGCCGACCATATTATAGATTTAGGACCGGAAGGCGGAGATGAAGGCGGAACCATAGTCGCACAAGGTACACCCGAAGAGGTAGCAAAAAACGAAAACTCCTATACTGGTCAATACCTTAAACCCATACTTGAAAAATAAATAATAACATTTTCATAAGAAGTTGCATATATAAATGCAACTTCTTATTTTTTTGCCTGTATATTGGAGGTGTAATTAATGATTACAGTTGAAAAAAGCGGAAAAATCTACATTCCGCCCAAAGACGGGTTTATCGGATATGCAGGCGATAACCTGAATAAAACAATTAAGTTTTTGTTAAAAGAAAGAAATAATCCTGATTATTTCTATCGGATTTATTTAAAGTTTGATGATAATACAGTAAACTTTTTTGTTCTTGAAAAAGAAATAGAAGAAAATGATACTGTACTGAACTGGAATATAACAGACGACCAGATTTTCAAGTCAGGCATAGTATATCTTCAGATAAAGGGCTACGATAAATCAGGCGAAATATTCCATACAGAAGCAGTTCCGTTAATTGTGGGAAAATCAATCGAATTCGGAAATCATTATAACAAAAAGCAGGTTTCCGAAATTTTAAATGCTGAAAAGAAATTAGACCAGCTTTATTCGGATATTAAAAGTGCAACAGTGCATCTTCCCTACATAGGAGAGAACGACAACTGGTTTGTTTATGACTACGACAGTAAAACTTATGTGGACACCAATGTCAGCGCAAAGGGTTCAGTTGAGGAACTGCCCCTTGTATATTCAATTTCCAAAAGTTCTGACAATGTTCATGTTCCTACGGCAAAGGCTGTATATGATTATGTGGATAAAGAGAATACAGAACTTTTGCTCACAAAAATAGGCGATCTTTCATATCTTAATACTGAGGACAAGACATCTATAGTAAATTCTATAAATGAATTAAACAGCGATCAAAAAAATTTGCAGTCACAGGTTAATAATACTACGCTGAAAACAGATATGTTTAAAATAGGCGTGTCTGTTGCTTTTGGCAATAATATGAGAGTATTGAAAACAAGTGAAGATACAACACTTTCTGCAGAAAGTTTATACGCAAGCGGCACTGTATATGTATATATTCCGTCATCAGTAACAGTGATCCAAGCAGGAGCAATAGATTTTACTTATGTAAAGCTGCTTGTTATAGACAATTCTGAAAACGGTATAAACATCAGTAAGGCAAGTATTCCGTCCAATGTAAAAATTGTTTATACCCATGATCTTGATACTATTCCTGCAACTTTAATGAAAATGGCATATGCCGAATCAGAAATTTTTAAAGGTTACTATAACAAGACAGACAGTAAATCAAGATTTGCACAGGGAATTTCAGCAATATACGATTCAAACGATAATATTGTTCGAACAAGTTCAAAATCAATATTGAGTGCAGGCTCCTTATACGGCAATTCAAGTGTAACAACAGCGTTTATTGCCGGTAACGTATCTCAAATTCAGGGCGGTGCACTTTCAGGGTGTACAAATCTAAAGACCGTTTATATAGACAAACCCGAGGATAGTATTAATCAAGGTAATTTAATAATTCAGAACAATGCTATTCCCACAGGGGCACAAATTATATATACCGATTCATTTAACGGGGTTACCGCTAATGCTAAAGCTATTGCCTCTGTTAATCAATCAATTGACAGTTTAAATGCCGCAAATAAGTTAACAGCAATAGTTGGATTTGATATAAATAATGTTGCGATAAAAACACATGTAGGAACTGCCGTTGCAGCAGGTCCGTTTACAGGTAATACAAGAATAAGAAAGGTATTTATTCCATCTAATGTTACAAATATCAACAGCGGGGCTTTTATAAGCTGCACTAATTTAAAAGAAATAATCATTGATAATGATGAAGGAGCAGTTGAAATTGAAGAGAATTCCATACCGGAATCTACTAATATTGTATATTCAAATACATTCAATGCTGTGACAGCGCTGTATGAGTCTGTTGCATATTTGAATGATATTATTTCAGACTTCATATAAAACTCGGACAGTTGATAAAACAAAGCTATAAACCGAAAGGAGGTGTAAGATATGGCAAAAGTAAATTGTATTGATGTATCCACATTTCAGTCGGATGTTGACTTTAATAAAGTAAAAACCGACGGAATCAAAGCAGTTATAATCCGTGCAGGCTACGGCAGAGAGATAAGTCAGAAGGATACCGAATTTGAGACCCATTATAAAAATGCAAAAGCGGCAGGACTTAAAGTCGGCGCATACTGGTACAGCTACGCAGACAGTGTTTCCGACGCAGAAAAAGAAGCTAAAGCTTGCCTTGCTTGTATAAAGGGTAAGAATTTTGATATGCCGATTTACTATGATTTAGAGGACAGCTCACAAACAAATCTGGGTAAATCAACCTTGACAGCTATTGCTAAAAAGTTCTGCGATACCGTCAAAGCAGCAGGCTACAGAGCAGGAGTATATGCTAATCTTAATTGGTTCAGTAACTATCTTGACTATGCAGAACTTAAAAAAATGTATAGTATTTGGCTTGCTCAATATAATGCAACAAATCAGCTTGAATGTGATATATGGCAAAATAGTTCTACAGGTAATA
>JAFLSJ010000042.1 GCA_022511005.1 Ruminococcus sp. | reverse complement strand
CCCCCCCCCCCCCGACCCTGACGGCTGACAAACTGCCAGCAAAAATGCTGTGTTTAGTTACCGCCAAACACAGCATACAAAACACAGCTTAAAGCTTCATCAAAGCTAAAAAAGGTAAAATGAAAGGACGATAAAAAAACTGTTGACAAATCTTTCAAAAGCTGTATAATATAAGTGTTCGACGGGGTGCTTCAAAAGAAGTACTTTTTTGAAACCCGCAGGAGCAGGAAGCTCCTGCGGGTTTCTTTTTTCTAAAACTTCGTTTCGTGGACTTTAATGCCTTTGGTTGAGCAGGACAAAAGGCGGTTAAGTCCTGCGACCAATTCAAGGGGAGTTATTCCCAAAAGGTCGCTTGCTTCGTTCTTTTTCCTGCTCAACCCAAAGACAAGAACGCGCATAAAATCCATTGTGTCACTATCCATTTTTACATATACATTTATGTCTGTTTTAGCTGTGTAGCTGTCCATAATTTCTTTGTTGAAATCTCCCATAAAAAATCGTCTCCTTTTTTAAGCCCCGAAATGAGAGGGCTTTTCTTTTTTTACCCCCTCCCGTCCCCCTGATTGCAATCAGGGGGAGGCGTTCTCTGGGGTGCTTTTGTGTTTCCTGCTACAGAAAACAAGATTAACCTTAAAACTTTGCTTATTCAATCCTACATAAAACATCTGCGGACATCACCGCCCGCCACACAAGGCAATTTTTTATAATCTCTCTCGCCTACGGCTCGCCCAGCTAAACAAGAAATTAATATTTTGTATAATTAGGGGAGTAAAAAATATATAGGCTAAAGCTCTAAAGTTGGCTTAGCCCCAAGTCTGCCCCGAAGTAGACGCTTACATTTTTTGCATAGTGAAGTTCAATTTGCAAAAAATTCGCTTACACCAAGTATTTGTACTTTCTACTATTAGTTTCGGCTGATTTGATCAAGCTCAACTAAATAATATATTAACTGATTATTTTTTAATCAAACTTTTAATTGATAAAAAATAGATTAATTATAATAAAGGTTAAAAATTTTTTATTACACGGTGGTTATTATATTTCCGTGTATTTTTTTACAATTAAATAATTATTTAGTTTCAGTTCTTAAAAATAATAACAAAGGTTTTAATTATGATAGTTAAGAAAACCTTTATAGGAAAATATAAAAATTTTTCAAATAATTACATTGTGTTTATTTTGCTCCTTATAACCCGTTGTTTAATTAAAATGTTAAATCTAATGTTAATAACTCCTGCTTTTTCTGATATTAAAACCGAAAATTGTTAAAAGTCAAAAAGTTTTGTATAATTCATAAATTTAGTTTTAACATTATATTGACATATATTTTAGGTGCGTTTGCAACTATTAACATTTTATGTTATAATAACCTCACGGTGTTACCAATGTGTTTTAATACATTTAGTATAAATTTATTTGCGGTGATTTTATGAACTCTTATTTTAAAAATCTAAAAAAATTTAGAGAAAACGCAGGATTAACTCAGTCAGATATTGCCCATATTCTTCAAACCAGACAAGAACAGTACAGTAAATATGAATTAGGAAAACGTGAGATACCTGTACATCATTTAATTACTTTATCTATTCTTTATGATGTTTCAGTTGATGAATTATTAGGTTTAAAAAGACGCCCAAAAAAAGAGCAGAAGTAATTCACTTCTGCTCTTCCCTATTTTTTTGTTATTTAATTTTCTAAATTATTGCTTCAAATGCTTCTCTTATATTTCTTACACCGATAAGTGTTGCGCTGTTTGATGTTAATCCTTTTAAATTATGTATAGGTAAAACTATTTTAGTAAATCCAAGTCTTTCTGCTTCATTCACTCTCAATTGGGCTTGTGAAACCGAGCGAATTTCTCCGGCAAGTCCGATTTCTCCGAATGCAATAGCCGTGTCAGATATGGGAGTATCCTTTAAACTGCTTATAATTGCCATTGCAACCGATAAATCAATGGCAGGCTCATCAATTTTTAAGCCTCCTACAATATTAATATACACATCAAAATTTGAGCAATAATATCCTGCTCTTTTTTCAAGAACTGCTAATATTAAAGACATTCTGTTATATTCAAAACCGGTTGACATACGTCGTGGATTTCCGTACATAGATTGAGTAGCCAATCCCTGAATTTCGGCTAAAATCGGTCGGGAGCCTTCTAATGTGCAGGTTACGCAAGTACCTGAAACATTCTTAGGTCTTCCTGAAAGAAGCATTTTTGAAGGGTTCTCAACTTCAGTTAAACCTTTGTCAGACATTTCAAAAACACCGATTTCATTTGTTGAACCGAATCTGTTTTTAACTGCTCTTAAAATTCGGCAGGACATTTGCTTATCGCCTTCAAAATATAAAACTGTATCTACTATATGTTCCAGCACTTTTGGTCCTGCAATTGAGCCCTCTTTATTTACATGGCCTACAACTATAACAGGTACATCCAAATCCTTTGCTGTACGCATTAAAAGGTTTGTACATTCTCTTATTTGAGTAATACTTCCCGGAGATGATGAAAGCTCTGTTAAATTCATTGTCTGGATTGAATCTATCATTACTAAATCAGGTTTAAAATCTTTAATTTCAGAAGCAACAATTTCAATATTTGTTTCTGTCATTACAAACAAATTAGATGAATTCACATTAAGCCTGTCTGCACGAAGCTTAAGCTGTCTTTTAGATTCTTCTCCCGACACATACAGGATTTTTAAAACATCGCCTAAATGCTGACAGATTTGCATTAAAATCGTCGATTTTCCTATTCCCGGATCACCGCCTAAAAGCACCAAGCTCCCCTTGACTATTCCGCCGCCGAGAACACGGTTTAGTTCTTTTAATCCTGTATCAAACCTCTCTTCATCTTCAGAAGTTACCTTGCTGATTTCAACAGGCTTAATATGATGAAGTGTTGAAATTGCCCCTAAATTTGATTTTAAAGCATTTTTTGATGTATCCTTAATCTCTTCATTCATTGTGTTCCATTCACCGCATCCGGGACATTTTCCGTACCATTTAGGCGATTCATGACCACATTCAGAACAAATATATACACTTTTTATTTTTCCTGCCATACATCCTCCGAATATCTTTCCTTATTTTTTAATTAGTTATTCAAGTAGTTTACTATACCTAAATATATAGAATAAGCAATTTGCTTTTGATAAGTTTCGGTACTTAGCTTTTGTGCTTCTGCATTATTCGATAAAAATCCGCATTCAACTATTATAGACGGCACCTTTGAATTATATAAAAGATAAATATCCTTTGTCGCTTTTTTACATTCTCTTGTGTTTTCAGGTTGAATTAAACCTATTACACTTGTTCTAATGCTTTCAGCTAATACTGAACTTTTTTCATTATTAGGGGAATAAAAAATTTGTGTACCGCTGTACTTTTCAATTTCAAATTTATTCTGATGAATACTTATAACAATATTGTTTTCATCGGAATTATATATTTCAAGCCTGTTTTTCATATCGGAAACCTTGCGTTCTCTTAAAGTTGTTCCCGAGCTTTCTATTGAATTATCGTTACTGCGGGTCATTACTACTTTATACCCGTTGGATACAAATATATCAGAAAGTATTTTTGAAATTTCTAAATTAATATCTTTTTCCGTTAAATTATTTGCAACTGCTCCACCATCTTCTCCGCCGTGACCTGCGTCTATTATAATTGTATATTTATTGTTAACGGGAGCTATTGTGCTTGCTGATGTTGATAGATTGTTGTAGGCATTTATTATCAAAAAAATAAACACTATAAGAAGAATAAAACTGAATATGTAATAAAATAATGATGCTTTTTTCATTACTACACCTCCACAACATAAATATGCTTGTGAAAATTGTGTAATAACTAAATTTTGTATTTGTTTTATTCAATATTATTATAACATTAAAAAATTGTAAGTCAAACTGAAATCAGGTTTTGATAAAAATGTACAAGCCTTTTATATCTATATTTTTAACAATTCCTGTCGCTTTGAATAATCTAATAATAAAACGAAACGGACTGGTAAAATGAATAGTAATACTGTAACACTTCGAGAAATTAAATCCGGCAAAAAATGTACTGTTGAAGACCTGCTTTCAAAAGGTAAAGCACGAAACAGGTTATTGGATTTAGGATTTGTTAAAAATTCAATTATTGAAGTATTGCAAAAAAGTCCATCAGGGGATCCTGTTGCATACTTTGTTAAAGGATGCGTAATTGCATTAAGAAGTGAAGATGCTGAAAATATTTTAGTTAAAGAAATTTAGTTTACTTGGAGGAAATAATGGGACTGACGCGATATAAACTGTCGAAGTCTAAATCCAAGGAAGTTAATTTTAAAAATCAATATAAAATTGCATTAGCCGGCAATCCAAATGTGGGAAAAAGCACTGTGTTCAATGCTTTGACAGGCTTGAACCAACATACAGGAAACTGGCCGGGCAAAACAGTTACCAATGCCGAGGGCTATTGCAAATATAATGATAATAAATATACTTTTATTGATTTGCCCGGTACTTATTCTCTGCTTGCTTCCTCCACTGAAGAAGAGGTCGCAAGAGATTATCTTAAAGACAATACTGCCGATTGTGTTGTTATTGTAACTGATGCAACCTGTTTGCTCAGAAATCTTAATTTAGTAATACAAATACTTTCAATAACAAACAAAGTAATAGTTTGTGTAAATCTGCTTGATGAAGCTAAAAAGAAAGGTATTGTGGTGGATTTAGACGAACTTTCACTTCAATTAGGTGTACCTGTAATCGGCACTGCTGCAAGAAGTAAAAAGGGACTTGATGAGCTGTTAGACGCAATTGAAAATATTTGTTGTGGAAAAAGCAAATGTTATACTGTTAAAAATCTTATTGAAGGTATAAAAATCAGCAGTGAAATACCTCAAAACAAAAGAGATGAAATTTTAACAAAAATAAATGAAAGCTGTGAAAAAATATACAAACTTTGCGTAACTAACACAAAAAAAGACTACACATTAAAAGATAGGCGCTTTGACAATCTGTTCACCTCAAAAATTACAGGTATACCCATAATGCTTTTAATGTTTGGCATTATTTTTTGGATTACTATAACAGGGGCAAATTATCCCAGTCAATGGTTAAGCTGGCTTTTTGAGCAAATTAAGATTTATTTATCTGCATTTATTGAGTATTTAAAAGCACCAGACTGGCTGTACGGATTTTTAATTGAGGGAGTTTACACAACGCTAACTTGGGTTATAGCAGTTATGCTGCCTCCTATGGCAATTTTCTTTCCGCTGTTTTCAATACTCGAGGATTCAGGTTACTTGCCCAGAATAGCTTTTAATATGGATAATTGCTTTAAAAAATGCAATGCTCACGGTAAGCAATCCTTAACTATGGCTATGGGATTTGGCTGTAACGCTTGCGGAGTTATTGGATGCAGAATAATTGATTCACCAAGAGAAAGACTAATTGCCATACTTACTAATAACTTTGTTCCCTGTAACGGCAGACTTCCCACTTTAATTGCAATTATTTCTATGTTTTTTGCAGCGTCATTTTTTGGAGTTTTGCAAGGTATTGTATCTACGGGAATATTACTTGCTGTTATTTTATTGGGTATTTTTATGACCCTCGCTGTTTCAAAAGTTCTGTCTGAAACAATTTTGAAAGGTATTCCATCTTCGTTTATTCTTGAACTGCCTCCTTACAGAAGACCGCAAATTTTAAAAACTATTGTACGGTCAGTTTTTGACAGAACACTTTTTGTTTTAGGAAGGGCAGTAATTGTTGCAATTCCTGCTGGTGCTTTAATCTGGATTCTTGCAAATGTTCATATAAATGACATTACGATTCTTAAATATTGTACAGATTTTTTTGAACCCTTTGGTGAGTTAATAGGTCTTGACGGAGTTATTGTAATGGCATTTATTTTGGGATTCCCTGCCAATGAAATTGTAGTTCCTATTATTTTAATGTGCTATATGGCTACGGGAACGCTCACTGATTATTCAAGTCTTACAGAGCTTTACACATTGCTTATAAATAACGGTTGGACAATTACTACAGCAATTTGTACCATGATAATGTGCATATTCCATTTCCCATGCTCTACCACCTGTATAACAATAAAAAAAGAAACAAAGAGTATCAAATGGACTTTGCTTTCAGCATTAATTCCAACGGCTATCGGTGTAATTTTATGCTTTATAATTAATATGATTTCTCTTATATTATAAATAAACGGGAGCTTTAATTATGCTCCCGTTTTTGTTAGTTCACTGAGTAATTTTCTTAATGATGTTTCAAAGTTTATATCATCTTGCTTTGTTCGCTTTTTAGGACCTTTAAAATGAGTTTTTGATTTTGACATTCTCTCTTTTTTAGACAAATGTCTTTGCATTAAAAGTAATTCTATATTTTCATTGGTATATACCATACCACTTTGATGAATTGCATATGCTCCCTTTCCAAGTGCCAAAGCAGCAACACCATAGTCCTGTGTTACTACTATATCACCTTTTTTACAGTGATTTATCACTGCAATATCCACTGCATCAGATCCTGCACCGATTATATATATCTTTGAATAATCACTTTTAAGAATATGATTTGTATCGCAAAAAAGATTTACCGGTATATTATATTCTTTTGCAACTTTTTCTGTAATGTGTACTACAGGACAAGCATCTGCGTCTATATAAACTTCCATAGGAAATTCCTTTATTTTAAAATTTTGAAGATTTATCAAATCTTTTTTTCAACAAATGAAGGGACTTTTTTTCAATTCGGGATACATAAGAACGGCTGATATTAAGCATTGAGGCTACCTCTCGTTGAGTTAAAGGGTCTTTTCCGTTTAAGCCGTAACGAAGTATTATAATCTTTCTTTCTCTCGGCGAAAGCTCTTCTTTGATAAACTTCTCAAGCTTCTGACTGTTGAACTTTATATCAAGCTCCTCTACAATATTATCATCAACTGCCATAATGTCAAGTAGTGTAAGCGGATTTCCGTCTTTATCAATATCTATCGCCTCATTCATAGATATATCCTGTGCAGACTTTTTAAGATTGCGGAAATGCATTAGAATTTCATTTTCAATACAACGGGATGCATAGCTTGAAAGCTTAATATTTTTTGTTATATCATAAGTATTTATTGCTTTTATGAGACCGATTGTACCGATTGAAACCAAGTCATCCTGTTCATTTTGGTGTGAATAATATTTTTTTATTATATGGGCTACTAATCTTAAATTGTGTTCAACAAGCTTATTGCGAGCAGACAAATCTCCGTGTTTACTTCTAATTAAATATTCCTGTTCTTCTTTTGCCGATAATGGTCTGGGAAATGTTCCGTTACCGCAAACATGAAGAAGAAAAAAACATAGATATTGACCTAAAAAACTTAAGATTTCAAACATAAAAACACTCCCTGAATATTGGTTAATAATAAATATTCAAAGAGTGCTAATATTTTGCAAGTCCAAAATTAAAAGCTCCTAATAAACTTAGGAGCTTAATCTTATTGATTTATAAATTCTTCTATAATATAACGTGGGCGCTTTTTGGATTCAAGATAAATTTTGCCTATATATTCACCCAATATACCCATTGCTAAAAGCTGTAAACCTCCTAATAACCAAATGGAAAGCATTAAACTTGTCCAGCCGGCTACAGCTACACCGCATATTAAGCTTACAATTGTATAAATAAGTATTCCAAAACTTATAAGCAGAGATATAATTCCTAAAGATAAAATCAAACGAATCGGTCTAATACTTAAGGATGTGATACCCTCCCACGCAAGAGCGAGCATTTTCTTTAAAGGATATTTGCTTTCTCCGGCTGTGCGTTCAAAACGCTCATAAGTAACTATTTCACTTTTAAAGCCTATCATCGGCACAATTCCTCTTAAGAAAACATTTACTTCCTTAAATTCAGCAAATGCATCTAACGCCTTTTTACTCATTAAACGAAAATCTGCGTGATTGAAAATAATTTTTGCACCCATCTTTTCGAGAATTTTATAATATCCTTCTGCTGTAAATCTCTTGAAAAATGTATCTGACGTTCTTTTACTTCTTACACCGTATACCACATCTGCTCCATTTTCATGGGCAATTAACATCTTATCAATTGCATTAATATCGTCCTGCAAATCTGCATCAATGGATATAACTGCATCTGCATAATCCTTAAGTGTTAACAAGCCTGATAAAAGTGCATTCTGATGACCTTTATTTCTGCTTAACTTAATTCCGCAGAAAATTTCGTTTTTACTGCACAAATCTTTAATAATGTCCCAAGTTTTATCCCTTGAACCATCATCAATAAAGCATATTCTGCTGTCAAATGTTATTAAGGATTTTTCTTTGAGTTCTTTATACTTATTAAAGAGTGCTGCTGCTGTATCATTTAACACTTCTTCTTCATTATAGCAAGGAATTGCCAAATATAGCTTTGTCATTTAATCACGTTCCTTTATAATCATTTACTGTCTGCTTGAGCTACCTTCATCATAATTGCACATTCCATTCGCTTTTTAAAAAGCTCACAGCCGTATTTATATATACCTGTTACAGAACCTGTTGCGTGATATGCATTTGCGGCACAGCCACCGCTGCAATACAGCTTTGCCCAACAGTCCTTACATTCAGGTCTTGCATAAACATTACAAAGCTTAAATTCATTTTGTATTTCTTTATTTTGAACACCGTCAAAAATATTTCCCAGGGAATATTTCGGGTCTCCAACAAACTGATGGCAAGGGAAAAGCTCACCCCAAGGGGTAACCGCCATATATTCAGTTCCCGAGCCGCAGCCTGAAATTCTCTTATAAATACAAGGTCCGCCTGTTAAGTCAATCATATAGTGATAGAATGTAATTGGTTTTCCCTGTTTTTCTCGCTCTAACATTTCATTTGCAAGTATTTCATACTGTTCAAAAAGTATTGGCAAATCATCATATGTCAGTGCGTAAGGGTCGTCAGGTGAACAGACAACCGGTTCCATTGAAAGCTCTGTAAATCCTAAATCTGCCATATGTAAAATATCATTTGTAAAATCTGTATTATTATGTGTAAAAGTTCCTCTTATATAATAGCCATTATCTCCCCTGCGGTTTACAAACTCCTGAAATTTAGGAACGATAGTATCATAACTGCCTTTTCCGTTTATATTTTTGCGAAGATTGTCGTGAACTTCTTTTCTGCCGTCTAAGCTTAATACTACATTGTGCATTTCTTTATTGGCAAAGTCTATAACTTCATCGTCAATTAAAACACCGTTAGTAGTAAGAGTAAATCTGAAATTTTTATTCTTCTCTTTTTCAATTGAACGGGCATAAGAAACTATTTGCTTTACAACTTCCCAGTTCATTAAAGGCTCGCCGCCGAAAAAATCTACCTCTAAATTTTTACGGCTTCCTGAATTCTCAACAAGAAAATCAATTGCTCTTTTGCCTACTTCAAAGCTCATTAAAGCTCTGTCACCCTGATATTTACCCTGACTTGCAAAGCAATATTCACAATTAAGGTTACAGGTATGTGCAACGTGAAGACACAGTGCTTTTATAACTGTATTATTGTTTTTAAAATCAAAGGCAAGATCTTTATATTCATCTTCCGTATAAAGCTTTCCTGCATTTTCAAGCTCTTTTATATCGGAAATTACATCGGATATTTCACTCTTGGTAATCGTTTTATCGTCGCTGTATTTAACAAGCATTTCCGATATAATTTCATCTTCTGTTTTCTCTTTATAAAGGGCAATAACATCATAGGCAAGGTCGTCAACAGTATGAACCGAACCGCTGAAGACATCAAGTACAATGTTATAGCCGTTTAATTTATATTGATGTATCATATTTATCTCCGTAAAAGGAAAGCCGTTTCAATGTGAAACGGCTAAATAATCCATAATTTTATTATTTATTATTTCCTAAGCATTTTTCACACTGTTGATTAGCAACACCGCAAGATGTTTTACAAGCTGACTGACAAGATGTTTGACATTCACCGCAACCGCCTGTTTTTGTGCTGAACTTTAAATCACGTGTTTCAATAGTTTGAATTCTTTTCATAAAAAATCATTCTCCTTGAAATATTTTTATTATTTTAACATATATTATATTTTTTGTCAATTAAAGTAGAAAAGAAGATACAAAAATACCCTCATTTATTGGAACTGATGAAGCTTTTAAATCAATACCAGCTTTTTGAAGATTTTTAATTTCATTAATCACTTCATCAGATATAATCTCTCCGGGAACGATTAGGGGAATTCCGGGAGGATAAGCAAAGATATATTCAAGAGATACTCTTCCATTTGAATTATCTAAAGGTATTGTCTCCCCTTTTATACTTCTTGCATATGAAGAAGTAAATTTCATCTCAGGTATAATTAAGTTTGTTTTTGAAACTTTATAATTTTTATTTGATGTAAAATCTTTATCAATTTTTAAAAGTGCGTCTGAAAGCATTTCAAATCCGATTTCTTTATCACCGATTGAAGTCATTGCAATACAGTAGCTGTCATATGTCATTTCAAGCTCGATATTATATTCACTTCTTAAAATTTCAGATAATTTCGAGCCTGTTATATTTGTATTTAAAGTACTTATAATGATTTTTCCCAAATCAAAAAATTCATCTTCTTTAAAAAAGACTTTTAAACGCTTTAAACTTTTTACATTGTTATAAAATGCAATAAGATTATTATAATAATTTTTAAAAAGCTTATCTTTCTCTTTTAACAAGAGTTCAAAGCATTTATCCATTGAACTCATTAGAATATATGACGGACTGCTGGTTTCAAAAACAGAAAGCTGTTCTTTAAGTGTATTTATATTTACAAGATTGCTTTTTACATTAAGCAAAGCGCACTGAGTTAGTGCAGGCAAGGTTTTATGTAATCCCAATACCGCCATATCTGCACCGAGAGAAACTGCCTCTTGTGGAAAATGCTTTGAAAATCCAAGATGTGCACCGTGGGCTTCATCAACAAAAAGCGGAACGTTGAATTTATGAGAAATACTGGCAATTTCTTTTATATCACTTACAAATCCTTCATAAGTAGGTGAAGTTAAAATTACCGCCTTAACATCATTATTTTGAGTTAAAGCTTTTTCAACATCACTTGGATTTATAACAGTATGAATATTAAATTCATTATTATATTCGGGTAAAACATAAACGGGAGTTAAACCGTTTAATTCTATTGCATTATAAACTGATTTATGACAGTTTCTCGCAACTAACACTTTATCACCATAGTTGGTAATTGCTCTTATTCCTGCTAAAACTCCGCAGGTACTGCCGTTTACAAGCATAAAAGAATTATCACAGTTATACAGCTTTTCTGCTTTGCAGTGAACTTCTGAGATAATGCCTTTCGGGTCGTGAAGATAGTCAAAACCGTTTATTTCAGTAATATCAAGAGAATATGGCAGACTGCTATCAAGTAATTCTGAATTTCTTTTATGTCCCGGCATATGAAAAGGATAAACACTGCCGTTTGTATAATTTTTTAACTTTTCAAACAATGTTTATCCTCCTAAATTAATTATTTCCGAACTCCTGAAGCTTAAGACCTTCGTTATGCTCCAAAGCCCAGGTAATGCTCCATTCACTTGTGAACAAAAGCAAATGATTTCCCTTTAAATCCTGAATACGTTTAGTATCGGAAGCGAGATTTAATGCTTTTACATCTATATCATCATTAACAATCCACCTTATAAACTGGAACGGTAGGTTTTCCATAATAATGTCTACATTATATTCGTTTTCAAGACGGTATTTTAAAACGTCAAACTGTAAAACACCTACAACGCCTACGATAACCTCTTCCATACCTGCGTCAAGCTCCTGGAATATCTGAATTGCACCTTCCTGAGCAATCTGGCTTGTTCCTTTAATGAACTGTTTTCTTTTCATTGTATCCTTTTGGCGGACACGGCAGAAATGTTCGGGAGCAAAGGTGGGAATCCCCTTAAACTGAACTTTATTTCTTGCGGTACAGATAGTATCGCCTATTGAAAAAATACCCGGGTCAAATACGCCAATAATATCGCCTGCATAGGCTTCGTCAATAACTTCTCTCTCCTGTGCCATAATCTGCTGTGGCTGAGAAAGCCGCATTTTCTTATTGCCCTGTAAATGGAATACTTCCATATCCTTTTCAAACTTTCCCGAGCAAATACGCATAAATGCAATTCTGTCTCTATGAGCCTTGTTCATATTAGCCTGAATTTTAAATACAAATGCAGAAAAATCACTTGATGTTGGGTCAACTTCTCCCTCGATAGTTTCTCTTGAAAGCGGAGGAGTAGTTAAATTTAAAAACTCTTCCAAAAACGGTTCTACACCGAAATTAGTTAATGCTGAACCGAAAAATACAGGGGTTAATTCTCCCTTTTGAACAGCCTCTAAGTCAAAATCATCTCCTGCACCGTCTAAAAGTTCAATTTCATCAACTAAATCCTGATACTTGTATTCTCCTACTATTTCTTTAAGCTCAGGCGAATTTACATCTACTACCTTTTTTTCTACTTCTTTTTGACCGTTATTAGCAGTAAAGGCTAAAACAGATTGTGATTTTCTATTGTAAACGCCTTTAAACTCTTTACCCGAACCTATAGGCCAGTTCATAGGACAAGTATGAATACCTAATACATTTTCAATATCTTCAAGCAAATCAAAAGGATTCTTGGAATCTCTGTCCATTTTATTAATAAACGTAATAATAGGAATATGCCTCATTACGCAAACCTTAAAAAGTTTAATTGTCTGATTTTCAACACCCTTTGAACCGTCAATAACCATTACAGCAGAGTCTGCCGCCATTAATGTACGGTAAGTATCCTCTGAAAAGTCCTGGTGTCCGGGAGTATCAAGTATATTAATACAATATCCGTTATATTTAAACTGAAGAACAGATGATGTTACGGAAATTCCTCTTTTCTTTTCAATTTCCATCCAGTCTGATACTGCATGCTTTGATGTTCGCTTACCCTTTACGGAGCCTGCAAGGTTAATTGCTCCTCCGTATAAAAGTAGCTTTTCGGTAAGTGTTGTTTTACCTGCGTCAGGGTGGGAAATTATTGCAAAGGTACGACGCTTATTGATTTCCTGAATTAAATCGCTCATAAATATCCTCCAACATACTATATCACAATTTTATATTTTACTATTTTGGAGATTTATAGTCAATAAATTACAATAAAAATTCTTTATTATTTACATATATAAAAAATTTTTTGCGAAAAAAGTATTGACAATATTGTAAATATATTGTAATCTACTGTTAAAGATATAAATTGATTTTTTCTATTTTTTCATATACTTTCCAAATTCGGGGCAGAAACTTTCGTTTCTGCCCCGCCCCTTTATAAG
>JAFLSJ010000041.1 GCA_022511005.1 Ruminococcus sp. | reverse complement strand
AAAACGGCAACCCTTTTGTCGCTTCGCGACATTTCCCCTTGCAGGGGAATTTCTCATCAGAGGGAGCCAAATATGTTTACATAAATGTCTGTTAAATTAATTTTAATGTTTTAATTTATTATCTATATTATTTTTTATTTGTTCAAAGGTTACGCCGTACTTTTTAGCTATATCCCTTGCATAACTGCTTCCCTGAGGAGGAGAAACATAAACTTTAAATGAACGCTCGCCGTTATCTACTCCTGTTACAAGGCTTTCTGCTCTACTTTTATTTTGTTTATCGTTATTAAGGACATCAAGGTCTTTTGCTAAATCATGCATATGAGTATTAAAAATTGACCTTACTCCAAGATAACACATTGCTTTTACTACATCTCGGGCAATAAACAGACCCTCAGAAACATTTGTTGTTGCCAGACTTTCATTAAGAAGCAAAAGACTTTTATCTGTTGCAACATCAAAAATCTCCCACAAGCGTTTGCTTTCTTCGCCAAGCCTTCCTAAATCTACGGTGTCATTTTCATCAGCAGGAAAATGTGTGAAGATATTATCGCAGGGGCTGATTTTTAAATTACTGCAAGGAGTATAAATTCCGTTTTGTGCAAGCAAAAAAGCTAAACCTACTGCCTGAGTAAAGGTAGTTTTTCCACCTCTGTTAGGACCTGTAAGAATAAAAATTCTGCCTTTTTCATCATTAAAATCAATATCATTGGAAACAATATTAAACTCTTCACCGTTAACTCTTTTTATAGCAAGCTTAAGATTATATATTTCTTTTGCAGAAAATTGTCTTTCGCTCTCCGAGACAACTTCTGCCTTACACATTTTTAAGCCTTTAGCCTGTATTTTATCCACAAGCTCTGCCCAACGAATATAAAAAACAATCTCGGGCATTAAATTAATTAGAGAGTAGCCGCTGATGTTTACATATTTTAAAAGTGTACTTTGGATTTCACGTACTGTTTTTTTCATAATTTCCGTTACGGCTTTTTTCATACTGTCTGACAATGGGTCGCCGCCTGTTGCGGAATCTCCCGAAGATATGGTAACATAGCCTACGCCTGCATTTTGTTCTATCTTACCAAAACCTAAATGTTCTTCTTTAAACTTCGGACTTGCAGGGTGAAACTTTTTAATATCTGATATATCTGTTCCATGATGAAGCTCGTCTTTTGTATTAACAAAATTTACAAAATGCTTCATTAGTCCTGAGTTTGAAAACTCTTTATCATTTAAAGATAAAATTCCTGCTGTTTTCGGGCGAAGTAAATCATCAAGATTTACTCCTATTGTAACGCTTTTAAGATTTTGTGCCTTTTTAAAGGTTTCGTCAATATCAGCTTTAAGCTGTGGAAATCCGCTTTGATTATATATGTTATCAATATAACTTTTAAGATTTTTCAGTCCCTGCGACTGAATATCTGTTTCTTCAAGACACTTTTTCATTGCGGTTATACATTTTACATAACCGTCAATTTCTCTTAATCTGTTTATCAGCTTCCAAAGCGACGACGCTTCGGAATCTTTTTGAAAACGCTCTAAATCACGCAGATTTGCAAGCTCTTTTAAAAGCTCTGTAAGAACACTTCTAAGCTTTGGAAACTTTAAAAAGTCTTCAAAAATATCACAGCGATATTTTACTGTTTCAGTATCAGATGTTATTTGCGACATAATCTTTAGAATAACATTTCTTTCGTATGCGTCTTCCGTAAGGCTTTGGCAGATAAATTCAAGCGATAAATCATTAATTGTTTCATTTGTTAAGTTATTAAATTTTGCCTTTGAATTTTCAGGATTTAACAGGCTGAGAATTTCCATAACACGCCTCTTCTCTTTTACTTAAAATAAAAACTTATCTAATAAAAAAATACTATAAAGATTTATTGCTGTCAATAAAAACAACTTATAATATTTACTTACAAATAAAAACAGAGCCTTGTACGTAGGCTCTGTTTCTATAGCTTTATAAGCTGATTTCATCTCTTAACAAGTACATTTAGCTACAAAGTTTTCGCAGTCTGTACACTTACATTCTGTTGGGTTTACTTCATGTGTACCTACTGTGATGCTGTCAAGTGCACAATAGTTTTGTGAATTGTTGTGATTTTCGCAGCTTGTTACTGTACATTTAATGCTTTTATTTGCGTAAGAATTATCTACCATTTTTATCACCTCTGGAAATTCTGCAAGTATATTTCCTTGCAAAATTATATTTTGCAAAAAATCATCTAATATACTGAACAAAAATTTTAATTTTTTATAAAATATATTAAGAGGTGAGCTTATGAACATAGTAGGAATTTGTATTATTACTATTTTTGCAATTTGGGGATTGGCAGAATTTATAAGAAGCGTTGTAATGCTTATTTGCAAAAAGACCTCTCCAAAGGAATTTTCCATACTTATTATTCCCATAAAAGAAAATTGTGAGGAGGCAGAATATATTTTGCGAAGCGCGGCTCAGCAGATAAGATTCAGTAAAAAAAATATTGTCAGGAAAGTTGTTTGTGTTATGGATAAACCTGATATTCAAACAGAAAAAATCTGCACTGCTGTATGCAAGGAATATCCGTTTATGGAGATTGCACATTTAAATGAATTAAAATATATTCTCAGAAAGAATTATGGACTTCAATAAAAACGGGCGGATAATTCCGCCCTTTATTTTATCTTCAAATTTGAAATTAACTGTACTTTTAATAAACCTGTACTAACGGAGTTTGTTCTGATTTATTTCCTTTTTCTGTTGCGGCTATGTAGCTTATAGCCTTTGCACAGCCTTTAATTACACAGTCTTGAGGATTTTCTGCTACAAGAACATTGATATTTGTATTCTGAGCAATCAACTTTGAAAAACCATAAATATTTGCAAGACCGCCTGTAAAAATAATGCCGTCTGTATAAATATCCGACATAAGCTCAGGGGGAGTTTCCTCTAAAACATTTTTTACTATTTCAACCATTCCCATTGCAAGCTCAGTTAAAACCTCTCTTATTTCTTCTGAGCTTACATCTACAAATTTAGGAAGTCCTGCTATTGCGTCTCTGCCCTTTAATCTGAATGTTCTTTCTTCAGGCATAGGCATAAGGGAACCTATTTCTTTTTTACAGGCTTCTGCCATATTATTACCTATAATAAGAGAATATTTCTTTCTTGCAAATTTAATAATCTCCTCGTCCATTTTTCTTCCCGCTTTATTGGTGGTTTTTGAAACAGACACTCCACCTAATGATACTACTGCTGCATCTGCTCTTCCGCCGCCGAAGTTTGCAATCATTTTTCCTCTTGGACTCATAACATCCAGTCCGCAGCCCATGATAGCAGCTTTGGTTGAATCGATTAAAAAAATCTGTCTTACTCCGAGACTTGAAATTGCATTGATTACTGCACGCTTTTCAACCTCTGTTACACCGCTGGGTATTGATGCAACTGCACGAGGTTTAACCATTTTTCCCGTTGATGTATTCTGCAAAGTAATTTTAAGCATATCCTCTAAAATTCTTGATTCTGCAATTACGCCACTATCGAGAAGATACATAGCTTCAATTTTAGAAGGAGTTTTTCCAATCATTTTGTATGCTTTATCACCTACTGCAAAAATTTCTTCTTTTTCCAAATCTATTGCGGCAACTGTTGCTTCATCTATAATTTTACCTTTATCGGGAATAAATACTCTTGTTCTTGTACTGCCTAAATCGATAGCTAAATCCATAATATTTCTCCTTATCAAAACCTTTATGTAATTATATTATAATCTAAACCTTATTTCAATATTTATTTTATTCTGTTTTACAAAATGCACAACACAACACGTTATTTTTGGATTTTTTCAAAACCCTTGAACATTCCTCCAAAGTGCATCCTGTTGTAACAATATCATCTACAAGTAAAATTTTTAAATTAGTTATTTGTTCATTTGCGGATTTATAAACACCTTTAACATTAAGCTTTCTTAAATCACTATTTAAGGAATGTTGAGGTTCATTATCCTTTATTTTTTCAAGACATTCCTTATAAGGAACGTTTAAATATTCAGCAATTTTTCTTGCAAGAATTTCAGATTGATTAAAGCCCCGTTTATTTCTTTGATTTTTGCTTAAAGGAACAGACGTTATATAATCAAATTTATCATCATTATAGTATTCTCTGGTTGCTTTAAGCATATACAAAGAAAGAGTATCTGCGTTTTGAATTCTTCCCTTAAATTTAAAGTTTAAAATTGCATCTCTGTAAACACTGCAATAAGGAAAAGCACTGACACAGAATGTGTTATCAAGCACAGTTGTAATGGGCTTAACACCGTTTATTTTACTGTTACATTCATCACAACAAACCTTTTCTTTATCCGTTATTTTATCACAAAAAGCACATCTTGAGGGATAAAACAAATGAATAATAAAATCAAATATTCTGTTCATTTCTGCACCTTATTAAAAATTCTTTAAGTCCGCTGTAACGCTTTGAACGTCGATTATTATTTACCATATATTCTACTGTGTTTTTATCGCCCACTAAAATTAAAAGCCTTTTTGCTCTTGTTACAGCTGTGTATAATAGATTTCTGTAATAAAGCTGTGGAGCGCCCTTATGCATAGGAATAATTACTGCTTCAAATTCATTACCCTGACTTTTATGAACTGTACAAGCATAGGCAAAATCAAGGTCTGAGATACTGTCGCTGTCATAAACTGCAATTTTATCATCAAAAATTACTTTTATAATATTACTTTTCTTGCTTATACTTTCTAAAATGCCTATATCTCCGTTAAAAATTCCTGCACCTGTTTCTCCGTTTTCTTTATACCAGTTAATATCGTAATTATTTTTTATCTGCATTACCTTATCGCCCTTGCGAAAGTTCTTTCCGTTTACAGTAATTTCTTCTGCATTTTCTGTATTAGGATTTAAAGCAAGTTGTAATTTTTTATTAAGTTCTGTTGTTCCCAGTTCTCCTTTTTTTGAAGGAGCAAGCACCTGTATATCTTCAAAGGGAGAATAACCGTAAGAATTTGGCAGACGTCTTTTGCACAGGTCCACAATAATATTGCTTATATCATACTGATTGTAACAGGGTAAAAAGAAAAAGTCTTTATCCTTTTTCGTAAGGTCAGGCATTTCTCCGTTTACAATTTTATGAGCGTTTGTGACGATTAAGCTTTCCATTGACTGACGGAAAATTTCATTAAGCGCAACAACGGGAATTGTATTTGAAGAAACGATATCCTCCAAAACATTACCCGGTCCAACTGACGGAAGCTGGTTTGAATCGCCTACAAGTATAAGTCTGCAACCTAAGGGCAGTGCTTTCATCAGACTTTCAAAGAGAAAAATATCTACCATTGATACCTCGTCTACAACAAGTGCATCACAATCAAGGAGATTTTTCTCATTATGCTTAAATGCCATTTCCTCTCCCTTTGTAAAGTTCACCTCTAAAAGTCTGTGAATCGTTTTTGCTTCACAACCTGTTACCTTACTCATACGCTGTGCCGCACGTCCTGTTGGTGCTGTTAAAAACACCTTTTTTCCACAATCCTTTAAAATTCTGATAATTGCGTTAAGAGTTGTAGTTTTACCCGTTCCCGGACCTCCTGTAAGTACAAGCATACCCTTTGACAAAGCGTCATTTATGGCTTTTTTCTGCAAGTCGGCATACTGTATATTTTCCGTATCTTCTATATGTTTAATTCTTTTATCAATATCGGGAATCCTATCGGCAGGATATCTGCAAATAAAGTTAATTCTTGCAGCTATAAACTTTTCACATCTGTGAACTGAGGGAATAAAGGAAAAAGCTTTATCCCCTATTTCATCATTTGCAATAGATGAATCTAAAAGCATTTCCTCCAATATTGATAAGCAAAGCTCTTTACTTATTTCTAAAAAATCGGCAGATACTTTAACCAAAGTATCTTTTGGCAGACAGGTATGTCCGTTTATCATATTATGATTTAATACATATGCAAGTCCTGCACGGATACGGTATTCGCTGTCAGCAGGCTTATCCTGTGCCATTGCGATTTTATCGGCTTTTTCAAAGGAAATATTAAAGTCTCCGTTACAAAGAATATAAGGGTTTTCCTTAATTCTTTCAATTGCCTCGTTCCCCAGAGCTTTATAAACAGACAAGGCACAGTTTGGAGAAATGTCGTAGCCTGCAAAATACACTAAAAGTTCTCTTACTCCTGTATTCATTTTTATTTGCCTGCTTATTTCTCTTGCTTTTTCTAAAGTAATACCTCTCATCATCGCAACTCGTTCAGGTTCATTTTCAAGAATTTCAATTGTTCTTTCTTTATATTCCTTTACAAGCTTCTGAGCAGTAGCAGGACCTATACCCTTTATTGCTCCAGAGGACAAATACTTTAGTATACCGCTCAAACTTTTGGGAATACTTTGCTCACAGGCGACAACAGAAAACTGCATACCGTATGATGGATGATTTTTAAATGTACCTGTAAGCTTAACCTCTTCTCCTACATTTAACATAGGCATAATTCCTACTGCCGTAATTGCTTCATCACCTGAAAGCTCAATTACGGTATATCCGTTTTCTTCATTTCTGTATATTACAGACTCTACAACGCCTGTACATTCATAAACGGTGTTACTATCATGTTCTTCAAACATAAATTACTCCAAATCTATTAAAAAATAAATATATTATTGATAAAATCCAAATTTTATTATATAATTATGAAAGTGTATAAATTTTACTTTAAAAATGTTGTTTATTATTTTAAACAATCGGAGGTACAACTTAATGGAATTTGTTGCAAACGAAGGAAAAAATGTTGAAATTACCGTAAACGGCACTACATATATGCGCCATGCCATAAAAACACATTTCGTAAAACAGGGCGAAGATTATATAGAGATTTTCAAAAAATATGTTGTTCCTATTTACGAGGAGGGAGATATTGTTTCTTCCAGCGAAAAAATTATTGCCCTTTGTCAAAACAGAGTTGTAAAAAGAGAAGATCTTAAAATCGGCTTCTGGGCTAAATTGCTATCTAAATTTGCATCTCACCCCACAACAGGTGTGGGCGTAGGCGAAACTATTAAAATGCAATATGCAATCACTAAGGTAGGTCTGCCAAAGGTACTTTGGGCAAGCTTTGCCGGAGGTGTTTGCAAAATATTCGGTAAAAAGGGTGTATTTTACGAAATTGTAGGACAAGAAGTTTCAGGACTTGACGGATTCTATGACCATGTCTGGGAAGAATACAGAGATATCGGCATTGAAAACCCTGAAAATCCCTCAGGCGTTTGCGATGAAATCAAAGAAAAGCTGGGTATGAGCTGTATGATAGTGGACGCTAACGATTTAGGTCAGGAGGTTTTAGGTTATTCTTCAGATATTAATCTAAGTGAAGAAGAGCTTTTAGGACTTATCAGCGACAATCCCTGCGGTCAGGGTCACGAAACTACTCCGATTATTTTAATCAGAAAAAAACCATAAATTAAATATGATTATATTATACATTATTTTGGAAATATATACAATAAAAGATTACAAAATTCGGCACTTTTTCAAGTGCCGTTTTTTATAAGATTCTTTCACAAACTATTGACAAAGAGCCAAAATAAAATAATTGCTTAAATCAACAAGGGGGTTATCTCAAAACAAACTAAGTTTTGAGATAACCCCCTTGCATTAATTACTAAGCATTATATTCCGTCTTCTTCTCCGTATAAATATCTTTTTGCAAAATATACTATACCTAAAACGGCTCCCATTAACAAAACAAGCTTTTTCATTTGTCTGCACTCCTTTCATTCCTTCTTTTTTGAATATAATAAGATACTCGGGTCGTGAGCTTTTCACTGCTGAAATGCTGAATAAATTTTGTAAACTTCATAAGCTTTCCCGGAATAATTATCATCTTTCCTTTTAATGCTTTTTCGACTGCATATTTCGCTACATACTCGCTTGAAAGTCCCCCTATTGCAAAATTAACCTTTGCTACTTGGTTAAATTCCGTATTAACAGGTCCGGGACACAGGACGCTTAATTTTACATTGCTTTTATCCCTTCTCAGTTCTTCATAAACGGCTTCGGTCATTCTTACAACATAGTTTTTAGAGGCATAATAGCTTGAAAAAACAGGTCCTGCCATAAATCCTGCGGAAGAACCTACATTCAAAACACAACCGCTGTTTCGCTTTACCATATCTTTAAGGTAAAGCTTAAACAAAATATGCATTGCTTTTATGTTTGTATCTATAAGTCTTAGTTCTTCTTCAATAGGTGTGTCACAAAATTTTCCGCATACTCCAAAGCCTGCATTATTAACAAGAAAATCTATATTTTCATCTTTAGTCATTTCATAAAGCTTAAAGCAGTTTTCTGTCTTTGAAAGGTCAAGAACTATAACTTTTACATTTGTTTTAAGCTGACTTTTAAGTTCAAGCAATCGGTCTTCCCGTCTTGCAACAAGAATTAAGTCATATCCTTTTTTGGAAAGATATCTTGAAATATCTCTTCCAATTCCCGAACTTGCTCCCGTTACTAATGCTTTCATATTTACTCCTTTTCACCTATTGCACAAAGCCATGTTGTATTTTCTTTAATATAGGTTTGAACATTATTAAAGCCTGCTTTTATTAGATTTTCTCTTATTTCCGACTCCGTTGGTGCCTTTATTTCTGCAAGTTTTTCAACTTCTGCCCATTTATCAGGTTCGTTTTCTTTTTGAAGCATTTCAAATATAAGCAACAGCTTTCCCTTTGATTTTAAAGTACGGTAAATCTCTTTTAAATCGTTAATTTTATCAGGCCAAAAATAGTAGGTTTCTACTGCTGTTACAAGGTCAAACATATTATCATTATAAGGCAGGTTTGATACACTGCTGTTATCAATCTGTACCTTCTTATTTTTTATGCCTCTTTTATTGAGCTTTTTAGATTTCTTAACCGCAACCTCTGAATAGTCTATACCGTAAATCTTACCATTTGGTGCAGCTTCGCTTAATCTGAAAACTGTTTTTCCTCCGCCGCAGCCCACATCAAGAATTGTAAAATCATCCTTGATTTCAATATGCTCAAGTCCCCATCCTGTAACTCCGTAATGTCCTTTATTCATTGACCTTATCATCATTTTGCCCCAAAATCCTTTTGGGTTGCGTGCATTAAGAACTAATTTATAGTATTTCAATTTATCATCTCTTTTATTTAAAATTAAAAATTAAATACAGTATTCCGTAAATTACAGGCTGATGCACAATGTAAATTATCAGGCTGTATTTACCTATTACATTAAGTATAGGTATCTTGATTAACATTGAGCTTTCTGCTTTTGTGTTTTTTATTATTCTCCACAGGAAATAACCCGTGAAATATAAAAACAACCACGGTATCAGCGGAAAGTAATCACTGGAATAGAATCCCGATCCCGGAAATCCCATAAATGCAAACAAGCTGTTTGAATATAAAAAATCAGGAAGATTTAAAAGGGAAACACCCAAAATACCAATGAATTTGTGACTTACTCCCTTTGTAACCACAAAAATAAGAATACTTATTATAAGTCCCGCAATCGGGTTTATTTTCTTAAAAGGTTTATCCAGTAATATGGTAATTAACATTGCTGATCCAAGCAGGTTTAAAATGCCAAACCAAATAAACTCTTCGGGCATAAACAGATATGTAAACAATGTTATACCGCAGCCGCAGGCAAAAACAATTATCCCTCGCCTTAAATTATGTCTGCTGAAATGCCATGAAATTCCGCTTATCAATATAAATGTTATGCAAATAAACTGCTCCCATATATATGCTCCGTACCCGGAAAACCACTGAATATTAACTTTGAATATCCGCACTAAGTCATATATCATATGGAAAAGCACCATATTGATTATGGCTAAACCTCGGACTGAATCTATTAAATTGTATCGTTTTTTTATTTGTTCCATATTAATACCTGTATTTCTTTTACTAATCTCAGTTTAAAGATTTAAAAGATTTTCGAGCAGATTTAGTGTTGTACAAGGACGACGCAGACTGGCTGACTTAAGTCTTGGAGAAAGATGAAGTACAGCGCAAAATCTGTCGGGAAGATTTGCAATATTTAGGCTGAGATTAGTAATATTATTGTAACATATTTTTGTGATATAACAACCTTTTATTTTTAACTTTGTCCAATAAGCTGCATATTATATAGTGAAGTTTTTATAAACTCAAAATAAAAGGAAGGAGAAGGTTTTATGGAATCTTATGAAAATGCTGTATTCAGACAATACGGAATATCTCCGTTGCCAAGCGATACAGTAGAAGCTATGGCTTATGTACCGTTCCAGCCAAACAATGCTACGGTTTATAACCCTATGCAAGGCTTTGAGGCAGGAACAATGTTCCCAAGCCTTGATAAACCATTCTACGGATGTAAATGTGAGGGTGGTAAAAATGACTAAAAGACAAATACTAATGAGAAAAATTTCGACCTATTCTTTTGCAATGTTAGACTTGCAAATATTCTTAGATACTCATCCAAATGATGAAAAAACTTTAGCAAAAGTAAGAAAATACAGAGAAATGCTCATGCCCCTGAGAGAGGAATATGAAAGAACCTACGGTCCGCTTACTAAAAGTCAAGACACAAATAACTGGGACTGGGTAAACTCTCCATGGCCATGGGAAATGGAGGGTGAAAAATAATGTTTGTATACGAAAAAAAATTGCAATATCCGGTAAATATTAAAAAACCTAACCCGAAGCTCGCTAAAATAATTATAACACAGTATGGCGGTCCTGACGGAGAATTGGGTGCCTCTTTGAGATATTTATCTCAGAGATTTACAATGCCGTTGCCTGAGTTAAAAGCTACACTTACAGATATAGGTCCGGAAGTATCTTGATTTGTAAAAATGTTCTTATAAGCTTCAATTTCGGTTTTGCCTTGCAAGATTTTTGCCTGCCACTTCTCCGGAATGAGTTTCAAATACACATCAACTGTTCTATCGTCGTGAACAATGATTTTTTCTATTATATTCCGATAAAATGTGTCGTCCCAGACTTCTCCCACTGCGATTTTTTGAATGAAGTTTTTGATTTCTTCAATAATCTGTATTTTGTTTGCAATAAGCTCGCTGTGAGCTTTTTCTTTTTGCAGCTTTTCAAGGAGTTTTAAATGTTCATTGTTGAGCCTGTCAAAGCCCTTTTTATATTCTGCTGAATCAATATCACCCGACAGGCACATGTCAAGAAGCTTTTCTTTTTTGTTCTCTACCTTTTGTATTTCGGCTTCAAAATATTCAGTGTTACTTTTCTCCTTACATGATTTCAGCACCTCGCTGACTGTGCCGATTACACTGTCGAGAATTGTGTCTCTGTCTTTCATCGCATCAGCAATTACATATTGAAGAATTGAACGCATATCCGTATCGTGTATATTGTTATTTGAGCAGCCGACTTCTTCACTGTTAGAGTTTATACGCTTTGTGCCCTGCCTTTGCTTGGTTATACATGACCATCCGTTATGCTCTGTGCCGTTTGTGGAAGTACGTTTTGTGTGAATAAATGTCGAACCACATTCCGCACATATTATTTTTCCTGACATAGGATAGCGGTTTGCAAAGCCGTTTTTTGCTCCTTGAAGTTTCTTTCTGCGTTCAAGCTCACGTTGTGCCGCCTCGAAACGCTCTCTTGAAATAATTGGTTCGTGATGATCACGTATTACCACAAACTCAACCTCACCGTTGTTTTTCTTCTTTGCGTGAGTGAGATAATCGGGCGTATAGGTCTTTTGCTGAACAAGATCACCGCAATATTTTTCATTTTTCAGCACTCGCAGAATCACTGTGTATGACCAATCTTTCATATAGGTTGAGGTTTTAATGCCTGCTTCACGAAGCTCGTTTGCAATTACGTGACAACCTTTACCCTCGTCAAGATACTTGTGAAATATCAGTCTGACTATTTCCGCGCCTTCTTCATTGATATATAGCTTTCCGTCACGAACATCGTAACCGAGCATATCTCTGCCGAACACAACACCTTGTTCCATCAGTCTGCGCTGTCCCCATTTTACTCTGTCTGAGGTCTTGCGGACTTCTTCCTGAGCAATCGAAGACATAATCGCCAGTCTGAGTTCGGAATCTACGTCAAGCGTGTTAATATTATCGTTCATAAAAATCACGCTCACGCCGTGGGTTTTCAATTCTCGGGTGTATTGCAGACTGTCCAGTGTGTTTCGGGCAAATCGTGAAATCTCTTTGGTTATGACTATATCAAACTGGCCGTCCTTCGCCTCTTCGATCATTCGGTTAAATGACGCTCTCTTTTTTGTGCTTGTGCCACTAATTCCCTCGTCAACATACACATTGTAAAGCTCCCATAATGGCTGTCGGCGGATATATTCGTTAAAATACCTTTTCTGACTTTCCAGCGAATTAGCCTGATCTGAACTGTCAGTTGATACTCGGCAGTAAGCAGCGACTCGCTTTATCTGATTATCAAATTTATTCTGCATCTTATTACCTCTTGTTTTTTGTAACACAAGTATATTATTATCTTTTGAAATGTCCAGATAAATTTTTGGAGTGACAGCTCACCGCCACTCCGATTTTTTTATAATCTTTTTATACATTCTTCATACTGAGTCTGAGTTAATAATCCTTTCTCTTTCAAAGCAATGAAGAATGATTTTTTTATTTCATTTTCAAATTCCTTGTTTACGGATTTCTGTTCTGCGTTTTGCTTTTCAAAGATGATTTTTGTTTTCATCTCAATCGCCTCAATAAATGCTATGCATACGCAGATTGTCCTTATGCAGTCATCACTCCCTTCAAGAAAAAGTTGATTGTTAATTTGATAGTTTTCATTTTTTCCTTTCCGATGAATTACAAGTACATTGAGAATTTTTCATCTTCTTCAATATCGTCTTCATTATAATCGTACTCACCGAATAATTTTTTGAGAATTTCTTCTCGCTGCTCATCAGTGAGAGGTGGATTGTATCAAGAAGTCGGTACAGTAATTTTCTACTCACACACCTCTTGCGAGGTGTGACCCAGTGAAGATAACAAAAATGTAGACGGCAAACATTTCTACTCACACACCTCTTGCGAGGTGTGACGTTCAATTGTGTTCCAAGCGACGGCACCGTCATATATTTCTACTCACACACCTCTTGCGAGGTGTGACTGTTAGCAGTATGTCAATTTGCACAATAATATTATTTCTACTCACACACCTCTTGCGAGGTGTGACTAGACGGATATAAATTTAATGTTCAAGTATTGACATTTCTACTCACACACCTCTTGCGAGGTGTGACACATGGGACGCGACAAAATTGCTCTTCTTGCTAATTTCTACTCACACACCTCTTGCGAGGTGTGACATTACTTAGTGAGGGAACACATATAAAAATCTACGATTTCTACTCACACACCTCTTGCGAGGTGTGACCGATATTGTCAGCGAACTTCCTTACATTTAACTCATTTCTACTCACACACCTCTTGCGAGGTGTGACCTGAGCTATCCGTCAACGCCTTATGTAACACAGATTTCTACTCACACACCTCTTGCGAGGTGTGACCTATTCTCGGCTTGTAGTAATAACCAGAAGAATATTTCTACTCACACACCTCTTGCGAGGTGTGACTTTCGGTTGGTGTTAATTCTCTAATGAGTTTGGCATTTCTACTCACACACCTCTTGCGAGGTGTGACAGTAATCAATATATTCATTGAACATACCATAACATTTC
>JAFLSJ010000040.1 GCA_022511005.1 Ruminococcus sp. | reverse complement strand
TTTGTCCCTTTTATTGCAGACGGATATTGAATCCGCCCCTACAACTATACAGAAAGCTTCTCTGTAAAAACTGCTTTCTTTGTATGAGTGAACCTTTTTCGACAGTCATAGACTTACCAAAAGGTAAGTCTATAATTATAAATTATTTGTTTCGGATTTCATCTAAAATTCTATCAATTTCATCTTCCGTACTTAAAGGTCTTATATTGTCTTCTCCGTATTTATTGTAGTAATCATTTGCTTCCGGCTCTTTAACAGGAGTATCGTCATAAAAGTCCTCAGCAACACGTTTATTTTCATCCTCGTCAATATCGAGGTCAATATCTAAAGACGGCTCAGGTTCTTTGCTTTTTTTTGCAAAAAACATATCTCCGAAGAATAAACCGAAAATACTTGAAACAAGATAAATTGCTACGAATATAATATTGTTGGAACTTATTCCGTTGAAGATAAGCATACTTGGAATATAAATCACCGGAGCAACTAATGAGAAGAAAAAGTCAATACCGTATTTCTTACCGTAAATAACTGAGCAAATAATTGCAGTTAAGGGGAAAATAAGATCGTATGTAACAGGATGTTCCTCTGCTCCTGTTCCCTTAAGCACAAAATACAAGGGAACAAGCATATATACAGCTAAAATTATAACTGAAAACGGAATATATCTTTTAATCATATTCTTCATAATTAAATACCTCTTTAATTTAAGATAATAATATTATATATGTTTTGTCTGTTAAAATCAAGGAATATCATATTATATTTATAATTTACCAAAATAACATATATTCTTAATTGACAAGAAAGGATAAAAAGGTTAAAATTATAATGTAGTATAATGTATTTTTACATTTGATTTTTATTAAAAGTGAGGCGAAAAAAATGGACGCAGACGGTAATAAAGGCACACCGGGGCGAAGTAGCATCAAAAATAAATGCCCAAAATTATCTGTCGGCGTTTATTTTTATTTGTTGTAATATATGCCTTCGTGTCTTTACTCCGAAAAAATTTAAAAAGGAGGAAAGATTATGGAGAAAAATCTGTTGACACTTACAGAACCTATTAAAACTTTACTTGATGAAAAAAAGTACGCTACTCTTAAGGATATTCTTGAAACAATGAATCCCGTTGATATTGCAGAGCTGTTTGATGATTTGCAGGATGAAAAAACTCCTATTTTGTTCAGACTTCTTCCAAAGGAACTGGCAGCAGATACCTTTGTAGAAATGGACGAAGATACTCAGGAGCTTTTAATTCACGGCTTTTCAGACAGTGAACTTAAAGAAGTTGTTGACGAGCTTTTCGTTGACGACGCTGTTGATATTATTGAGGAAATGCCTGCCAATGTAGTTAAGCGTATTTTAAGACAGGCAGACCCTGTAACAAGAAAATCTATTAATGAGCTTTTGAAATATCCTGATGACAGCGCAGGCTCAATTATGACTACCGAGTTTATCAGTCTGCGACCGGCTATGACGGTTGAAGAAGCTATAAAAAGAATCAGGAGAACAGGTGTTGATAAAGAAACAATTTATACCTGCTATGTAACTGATGAGCTTAACAGACTTATCGGCATTATGACGGTTAAGACACTGCTTCTTTCTGATGAAAACGAATGCGTTAGCGAGTTGATGGAAGATAATGTTATCTCTGTTAATACTCTTGATGACCAAGAAGAGGTAGCACAGCTTTTCAGTAAGTATAATTTACTTGCAATGCCTGTTGTAGATACGGAAAATCGTCTTGTGGGTATCGTTACAATCGACGACGCTATGGACGTTCTTGAAGAAGAGGTTACAGAGGATATTGAAAAAATGGCTGCGGTTATGCCGTCAGATAAGCCTTATATGAGAACAAGCGTTTTAGGCTTGTGTAAAAAGCGTATTCCCTGGCTTTTAGTACTTATGGTATCGGCTACCTTTACAGGTGCAATTATAACAAGCTTTGAATCTGCCCTTGCGGCAAACATAGCTTTATCTGCTTTTATTCCTATGCTTATGGATACAGGCGGTAATGCAGGCAGTCAGGCTTCGGTTTCAATTATCCGTGCAATTTCTCTGGGAGAAGTTGCTTTTAAAGATTTATTCAAGGTAATGTGGAAAGAACTGAGAGTTGCAGTTATTTGCGGATTAATTCTTGCCTGCGCAAATTTTGTAAAAATCATGCTTCTTGATTTTTACGGGACTCCCTTTGAACAGGCATTTCCTGTTGCATCGGTTGTGTGCTTAACAATGGTTGCAGCGGTAATCATAGCAAAGTTAATCGGCTGTTTCCTGCCATTGCTGGCAAATAAAATCGGCTTTGATCCTGCTGTAATGGCAAGTCCGCTTATTACAACAATTGTAGATGCGTTGTCGCTTCTTGTTTACTTCCAATTTGCAACAATGATTTTATCTACAATGTAAAAAATATTATAAATTAGAATTAACCACCGATTTGCATTTTATAAATCGGTGGTTTTGATTGCTCAAAAATAAAGAGGTTGTCTCAAAATGAATTAAAGTTTGAGACAACCCTTATTACTTATAAACGATATATTAATATAAATGTTTTCAGTTAGATTCAGCTCCCTCTGACGAGGGAGCTGTCAGCAAAGCTGACTGAGGGAGAGACAGGGTTAGTAGGAAGTTTAAAAATAATATAAGATTTTAATTAATTTTATTTCTCTTATAAAAAATCAAAATATAATTTAACACTTTATTATCTAATAATCTCTCCCTCTGTCTGCGGCTTTGCCGCATCCACCTCCCTCGTCAGAGGGAGGCAAATTTTTTCATAAAAGATTCCTTTTATTTTTTCATTTTGAGACAGCCTTTTTATATTAAAACTGTTTTTTAAAAATTAAGACTGTGCTTTTACAAACTGTTCCTGCATATATGAATATATATCATCCGGAAGATTATAGAATGTATAGCATTTATCCAAGTATTCATCAGGGGGCGAGATAAGCTCGCTGTTTCTGTAATCTTCATCAAGAAGCTCATAAGCCCCTGAGTTTGGTGTTGAGTAACCGATATACTCGGCATTAGCAGCTGCAATCTCAGGCTCAAGCATAAAGTTGATAAATTTTTCTGCAAGCTCTTTGTTTTTGCTGTCCTTTGGAATACACATGGCGTCAGTGAAAAGGTTTGAGCCCTCCTCTGGAAGAACATAATCAAGGTTTTCGTTATTCTCTATCATCATTAAAATATCGCCTGCATAATATGGGGCAATAGCGGATTGATCTCCTTCCATTTCTGTAAAGACTTTATCCATAACCCAACCTTTTAGGAGAGGTCTTAGCTCTTTAAGCTTTTCTGTTGCTTTATCAATATCTTCTTTTGTTACAATTGACGGGTTGATATTGCACATTTGCATTGCAATTGCCATAGCGTCACGGCTGTTGTTAAACATAAGGATATTTCCTTTATACTCTTCATTCCAGAGATCACTCCAGCCTGTTGGCTTTTCGGAAATCATTGTTTTGTTGTAAACCATTGCTACAACTCCCCATGAATAGGGTACGGAGTATTTACAGCCTTCATCATATTCGGGATTTTTAAAACGCTCTATAATATTTGTATCAAAGTTAGGGATATTATCATAATTTATTTCTGCCAGCATATCCTCCTCAATTAACTTAGTAATCATATAATCGGAGGGAATAATTACATCATAAGATGAATTGCTGTTCTTTAAAATGTTATACATTTCTTCGTTTGTTTCATAGTTGGTATAATTAACTTTGATATTATACTGCTTTTCAAATTCTGAAATAATATTAATAGAACCGTCTTCACCGTTAGAAATGTATTCTCCCCAGTTATAAACGTTGATTTCTCCCTCATAGCTGCTGCCGCATCCTGTAAATAAAGACGCACAGGCAGTACAAAGTGTAAGTGCAAGAATAATGCTGATAAACCTTTTCATTTCTCAATCTCCTTTTAAAACTTATAAATATTTTATTCCAAGCCCTTTGCTTTTGCAGCCCTTCGGTCTTTAATATTGATAGCAATTAAAATTACCAAAATCGTTACAAACAACAAAGCTGAAAGAGCATTGATTTTCGGTGAAATTCTTTTATGGGTCATTGTGTAGATTTGAATGGGCAGGGTTTGAAATTTTGAACCTCTTGTAAAATAAGTAATAACAAAGTCGTCAAGAGAATAGGTAAAGCTCAAAAGAAATCCCGAAATTATTCCGGGCATAATTTCGTGAATTACAACCTTAGTAAACGCTTGCCATTGATTACAGCCAAGATCAAGGGCAGCCTCATAAATATGGCTGTCCATTCTCCTGATTCTTGGCATTACGCTTAAAATTACATACGGTGTACAAAAGCTGATATGCGACAGAAGCACTGTCCAAAAGCCCATTTCAAAATTAAATGCAACGCCTAAAAGTGTAAACATAAGCATAAGTGAAACGCCTGTTACAATTTCAGGGTTAATAATGGGAATATTCGATGCATTTTGAATAGCAGTTCTTTTAAAGCCTTTAAAATTGCTTATTCCTATTGCCGCCATAGTGCCTAAAATGGTTGCAAATACAGAGGCAAGCACGGCAATAATAAGCGTATTATAAAGCGACTGCATAATCGCATTATCGTTAAAAAGCTCAACGTACCATTTTAATGTAAAGCCCTTCCATACAGTAGTTTTTCCGTCATTAAACGAAAAGAAAATCAAAACTGCAATAGGCATATATAAAAACAGCATTAACAATGCAACATATATTTTAGAGGCTATATTTTTCTTTTTCATTATGAAATCGCCTCCTCATCGCCGAAAAAGTTCATAATAACAAGGAGTATAAGGATAGCAACCATAAGCATAAGTGAAATTGCAGAGCCTGTATTCTGGTCTGTCCAGAATATCTTGTCAATTATATCACCAATCATAATATCATCTGTTCCGCCTAAGTACTGTGCTACAAGGAATGTGCTGGCAGAGGGAACAAAAACCATAGTTATTCCGGAGATTATTCCGGGTATGCTTAATGGAAAAATAACCTTTCTGAATATTTGCACGCTATTTGAGCCTAAGTCCTGAGCAGCTTCAATAAGATTGTTATCTATTTTGCTCATAACGGTATATATAGGCAAAATCATAAATGGCAGAAACTCATATACCATACCCAGTACAACCGTTCCTGCATTGCCCATAAGATTTGCATTGATTCCTAAAAGGGATAACGCCATATCTATGGGGCCGTTATTCTGAAGCAGAATAACCCATGCATAAATTCTCAGCAGAAAATTCATCCACATTGGAATGGTAATAAGCATTACAAAAAGATTTTGAGTTCTTTCCTTACACCTTGACATAATATACGCCATAGGATAGGCAAGTAAAATACAAATCAAACAGGAAATAAGTGCAATCCAAAGAGACCTTACAAAAACATTAGAGTAAAAAAACGCGTTTTGAAAGGGCACAAAGGAAAAATTGCCCTGTTTATCAGTAAATGCGTAAATAACAATTGTTACAAGGGGAATAAGGGTGAAAATTACCATCCAGATAAGGTAGGGAATGGAGGGCTTGCGTGATTTCATCAGTCACTTTCCTCCTTATCTGCAATAGTAAACACCGCCTTTGAAAAATCAAATGAGATAGGGCAGTATGTAGCAACCTGTTCGTCTTGATCGCTTTTCATAAGCCATTTTCTTTCATCAGACTCTAAGATTATTTCATTGTATTCGCCTTTCCAAATAACGGATTCAATATATACATCGTTTAAATCCCCGTTACCGTCACCGGCAATATGCAATCCATCAGGAGGAAGAACAATAAACAGCTTTGTTCCCTCCTCAAAATATTGATTTTCAACTTCAATTATGTTGCCTTCAATATCAATTTTTATGGAATTATATTCCTTATCTGATGAAACAACGGTCGCAGTAAACTCGTTGTTTGCAGTTGGGAACATTTTATTCATTATCTGAATATTAAATGGAATAATTCTCATTCCGATTTCTGTTCCGACTTCCTGACTAACGGTTGAGTGAATAAGCCATTGGCAGTTTTCGCACATAACGGTCATTTCGTAATGAACGCCTTTGAATACCGTGTTGGTTACAATACCTTTAAGCTGTCCCTCTTCAGGTTTTACAACCTCAATATCTTCAGGACGGATAACTATATCAACAGGTGTATTTTTGCCGAAGCCCTTGTCAACGCACTCAAGCTCCTGTCCTAAGATTTTAACTCGGCAGTCGTCTATCATAATTCCGTTTATAATATTTGCCTCGCCTATAAAATCTGCAACAAAGGCGTTTACAGGCTCGTTATAAATATCGGTAGGAGAACCTATCTGCTCGATGTTACCGTTATTCATAACAACAACGGTATCACTCATAGTGAGAGCTTCCTCTTGATCGTGGGTGACATAAATAAAGGTTGTCTGAGTTTTTTGCTGAATTTCCTTTAATTCCTGCTGCATATCTTTTCTTAATTTAAGGTCAAGTGCACCTAAAGGTTCATCAAGCAAAACTATTTTCGGGTCGCAAACCAATGCTCTTGCAATTGCCACACGCTGCTGCTGACCGCCTGAAAGCTTTGCAACAGAACGCTTTTCATAACCCTTAAGGTCGACAATAGCAAGCATTTGCTGAACCTTTTTCTTTATCTCATCTTTCGGTGTCTTTTTGAGCTTTAATCCGAAAGCAACATTATCAAAAACATTCAGATGAGGAAATAGAGAATACTTTTGGAATACAGTATTCACATTTCGTTTGTGGGGAGGCAGCTTGTTAATTTTTTTACCCTCAAAGTAAACATCGCCCTCATCAGGGTTTAAAAAGCCGCCGATTATTCTAAGCGTGGTTGTCTTTCCACAACCGGAAGGACCCAGAATCGTTACAAATTCCTTATCCTTAATATCCAGGTCTATATGGTTTAAAATAACCTCTGAATCAAATTCGACATAAATGTTTCTTAAAGAAACGATTGCATTTGCGGATTTTTGCTCCATTTAACACCCACCAGTCATATACATAAAATTTGCCGTATTCTTCTTATTTAAATACAAATAAATACAATACAACATATGAATTATAATTTTTTATTAATCAAATGTCAATTATATTAAATAAAATATTTAAAATTTAAATGACAAAATAAGATAGGTTTTGTTGTCAATAAGATTTATTGTGATTTATTAACAAAAAGTTAAGTTATTTTATGTCAAAAAAGTTTATAGAATTAATAACAGAATTTTGGTAGAATTATAATAAAGTTTTTCTGAATAATTATTTCAGGTACTTTGCAATAATTTTTTGAAAGGATCGAAATTAATGTTGAAAACAAAAAGAATCATGGCGGTTGTATTAACACTTTGTATGTTGATTTCTTTGTTTACTATTGTTCCCACGGTACAGGCAAAGATAAATGACAAAAATACAACACAAGCCGACGCAGAAACTGTAAGCTCATCGGTTTCAAAAGTAACAAGTCCCTCCGATTTCAGTTGGGATAATGCAAGTGTTTATTTTTTATTGACAGACCGTTTCTATAACGGAAATACAAGCAACGACCATTCTTACGGAAGAGGCCTTGACCAAAACGGTCAGGTAGTAGAGGCAAAAACAGACGCTGCCTATTTTCACGGCGGTGACTTTGCGGGTATTACAACGAAAATTAACGAGGGCTATTTTGATAGTCTGGGTGTAAATGCTTTGTGGATTTCCGCTCCTTACGAGCAAATTCACGGCTACTGCATTGGCGGCAGCGGCTCAAATTCGTTCCCCCATTATGCATATCACGGATATTATGCTCTGGATTTTTCACAGACTGATGCAAACTTCGGTACAGAAGAAGAATTTGAAAAAATGGTAGATACAGCTCATGAGCACGGCATCAGAATTGTTCTTGATATAGTAATGAACCATGTTGGTTATAATACATTAGCCGATATGAGCCAATACGGATTCGGTACAGTAAAGAGCGGTTGGGAAAGCGGATACTATAGTGCTGCCCTTAATGACACTACATATCATCAGTATATTGATTATAAATCAAATAAAGACGACTGGGCAAAATGGTGGGGTTCAAGCTGGTTAAGAGCAGGCCTTGCAGGTTATACTGAGGGTTCGGGCGACCTTATGGGAAGTCAGGAATACCTGCCTGATGTAAAAACAGAAAGCAGTGAAATAGTTGATATCCCTGAAGTATTAAAGACAAAATGGACCCAGGAGAATACACTTGCTTCAAAGCAGGCAGAGCTTGATAACTATTTCAGCACAACAGGCAAGTCAAAAACAGTAAGAAATTACCTTGTATTCTGGCTTTCACAATGGGTTGAAAAGTACGGTGTAGACGGCTTCAGATGCGATACTGCAAAGCATGTTGAGCTCGATTCCTGGAAAGCATTAAAGGAACAGTGCTTGGATTCACTTGAAACATGGAGAAAAAACAATCCTACTAAACCGGGCGCTGATTGGGATGAAAGCTTCTGGATGACAGGAGAATGCTTCCCCCACTATCTTACATATGACGGTTATTATACAAATGGCGGATTTGATTCAATGATCAACTTCTCCTTTAACAGAACCGGTGCTTTTAACGATAAAGGAAAAGGCGTGCCTGATGTAAATTCTATTAACGAAACATATGAAGAATATGCGGAAAAACTCAATACTAACGATAACTTCAATGTACTTACATATTTATCATCACATGATACAAGTTTGTGCAGAACAGATTTAATTTATCAGGGCTCAGCATTCCAGCTTCTGCCCGGCGGTATTCAGATTTTCTACGGAGATGAAACAAACCGTCCTCTTTTAACAGACAAATATGCAAGAGCCAAAGACCATGCACTGCGCTCAGATATGAACTGGGACAGCATTGATAATGACATATTACAGCATTGGCAAAAGGTAGGTACATTCAGAAATAAACATATTTCAGTAGGTGCCGGCAGCCATACTTCTCTTACTGCAACATCGGGTGCCGCTTTTGCCCGTACTTATGATAAAGACAGTGTTTCTGATAAGATTGTAGCTTGTATCGGTGCAGAGCCGAACACAAATGTTACAATTACCCTTAACGGTGCATTTGAAGACGGTACGGTTCTTAGAAATACTTATGATAACGCTTCTGCAACCGTTTCAGATGGCAAGGTTACATTTAACAGCGGAGCAAACGGTACTATCCTTCTTGAAGAAGGCTCACAACTTATTGGTGACGTTGATCTTGACAATGATATAAATGTTAAGGACGCAACGTTAATTCAGCTTTACGCAGCAAATCTTAACACACTTGATGAAACTCAGCTAATTGCTGCTGATGTTGATAACAGCGGCAATGTAGACGTTAAGGATGCAACATATATTCAGCTGTATTGTGCAAACCTTTCTGTTGACGGAATTAATATAGGTCAATACAAGTAATTTGCAGCCATAAAATTAATAGTTTTGCAAATCGGAGCAGGGCGCAAGTCCTGCTCTGTTTATTTTTGATAATTTCTCTGTTTTCACTTAAATTAATATCAATCTTTAAATTGACAAATGTAAAAAATGTAATATAATAAAGATAAAATATTTAAAAATGATATTATGCGAAAATTCCGCAAACTAATAAGCGGTGTTTTTATTAGATAATAAAAAATGAATTTAAGAAGGTGACATATATTTTTACTATATTCAGAGAGCATAGGGGATTTGGAAAACAAATCTTTTTACTTGCCAAAAACGAACTTATTAAAACTTATAAAGGTGCGGCAATAGGTCCTTTGTGGGCTGTAATCAAGCCTGCCTTTACAATTTTTGTATATTGGTTTGCATTTACAGCAGGAATTAAAACTTTAAAAGATATTAATGTTAATATAGGAGTTAATACTCTTACATTTGACTTTTTTACATTTATGTTTGTAGGATTTATTCCCTGGTTTTTTATTCTGGACGGAATCGTTCAGGGAGCCAAAACCCTTAGACTGAACCGCCAGTTTATAACTAAGGTTAAATTTCCCGTATCCACAATTTTAACCTATACATCATTATCCAGACTGTTTGTTCATCTGTTTTTGGTGGTCATTCTGTATATATATATATTGTTTGCAGTAGGTCCAAGCTGGTATAATCTGCAATTTTTCCTGTACTGTCCGCTTATGTTTTTTTTCTTTCTTGCGTTAAGCTGGTCAACTGCACCTATGAGTGCGTTCAGTAAGGATTTTGAAAATGTGATAGTATCCATAATGTCAGGTATATTCTGGCTGTCAGGTATTATGTACAACACTTATAAAATGGATCCGCCTCTTAATTTCATTATGCTTTTCAATCCAATTAATTTCTTTGTAAACGGATACAGAAATTGCTTCCTTTATAACAGACCATTCTTTGAATACAAAACCGAGCTTGCCATATTCCTTGCGGAATTTATAGTAGTTTTTGCATTGGGAATATTCAACTACAACAGACTCAGGAAAAAGCTTCCTGATGTATTATAAGGAGGTAATTATATGGCAGAAACTAAGACAGAACCTATTATTACCTTTAAAGACGTAAGCAAAACCTATATTTTATATAAAAACGATCAGGAACGTTTTAAGGCATTATTTTTTAAACCCAGAAATCCTAAAACAAATAAGGCATTAAACGGAATTTCCATAGATATTTATCCGGGAGAATCTGTTGGTATTGTAGGCGATAACGGTGCAGGCAAATCTACCCTTTTAAAAATGATTACAGGCGTTACCTTTCCCGATGAGGGAACAATAACGGTAAACGGAAAGGTTGCCGCATTGCTTGAACTTACGGCAGGCTTCTCTCTGGAGATGACAGGAAGAGAAAATATATATTTAAAAGGCTATATTTTAGGTCTTAAGGATTCATATATTAAAGAAATTGAAGATAGAATTATTGAATTTGCAGAGCTTGGCGATTATATCGACCAGCCTGTAAGAACCTATTCAAGCGGTATGAAAATGCGTTTGGGATTTGCAATCAATGTTAATATTGAGCCGCAAATTCTCGTAGTTGATGAGGCTTTGGCAGTAGGTGACGCTACATTTAAAAATAAGTGTAAAGCTAAAATCAATGAAATTATCGAAAGCGGCACAACGGTGCTTTTTGTAAGCCATTCTGCCGATTCTGTTAAAGAAATTTGTAAGCGTTCAATTTATCTGAAAAAGGGTCAGGTTATTTTTGACGGACCTACTGAAGAAACCTTGAAGGTTTATCATGAAGCCAAAGAGGCAGAGGCAGCAAAAAAGAAGAAAAAGAAATAAGTAAAAACTGATTATTAACAAACTGCGGCTTTTGGTTATCAAAAGCCGTTAATAGCTTATACTAATCAGAGATTGAATAGTCTATTAGTATTAAATGCTTTATAAGGATGAACATTAATGTTAATGAAAGAGATTTTAAACGATTTTGAGGCAGATTGGTCTGCAATACCGACTCTTCCCGAAAAATTTGATTTTTCACCGTTAAAAAATAAGACTTTTTTAGTTTGCGGACACGATACTGCCCGTTGCTTTGTCTATGCTCTTTTGTATTTTAACGATACTAAAAACTTAGGTGCAAAAATTATCGTAACAGGTGAAACCTCTCACTCTCTAAAAAATTATCATCCTTATATTTTAGAAAGAAATGACTTTAAATTTGTAACCTTAAATGAACTTCAGGAAATTGAAAGTGCGGACTTTATTATTAACGGCGGTGCCTGTGGAGCAAGCTTTACAGATGAGGTGCAGGATTTTATTTCTGAAATAAATGTTCAAAACGCAGTTTTAAAATTTGCAGAAAAGTCAAAGCCGCAGCATTTTGTTCTTTTGTCTGATTGCAGAGTTTACGGTAAACCTGAAAGATATAGAGTATACAGCGAGGGGGAAACCTCAGTTTCACAGCTTGCATCGGAGAGTAGCTTTGCGACTGAGCTTTTGCGTTCAATAGAAACCTTATGTGCATGCGGTCAAAAACAAATAGGCTTTACAAAAACTGTTTTAAGAACAGGTATCGTTTTAGGTGCTTTTTCAAAGATAAAATCACCCCTTGACAGAATTTTTGAGGCTGTTGCTAACGGTGAACCCTGTAAATTATATAATACTGAAAATAAAATTACATTTACTTATATTACCGATTTGTTAAAAGCTGTTATGATGGCGATTACAACTCTTGATAAGGATACGGTTTATAATGTAAGCAGTAAAAATGCAACCGTTTCAACAGGTGAGATTGCAGCTTTGTTGCATAATGTTTACGGCAGTCAGTGCAAAATTCATCTGTCTGAATTAGGTAAAGAGGATTTTGATTTTGCCGCTGTTAATTCAAATAAAATTGAGTTTTACGGTTGTACTCCTGATATACCTTTGCAAACAGCTTTAGAACTGTGTGTTATGAGTTATCAGAATACAAATAAGCTGTTATCATTTCCTTATGCTCACGACGGCAGATTGAAAACAGTTCAGAATATTTTGCTTTCCTGTTTACTGGAGGTTGACAGAATTTGTAAAAAGCATAATATAAAATATTTTTTGGGCGGCGGAACCCTTTTGGGAGCGGTGCGTCATCAGGGATTTATCCCTTGGGATGATGATGCCGATATTATGATGCTGAGGGAAGATTACGATAAATTCCTGAAAATTGCACCTAAGGAAATGTCAAAAGGCTTAACGCTTCAGACATATAAGACAGATAAAAACTGCCACTATGAATTTGCAAAAATCAGACTTGATAATACTATGTTTGCAACCGTTTTTTCAAGAGAGCACAAGAATATGAATAACGGACTTTCCTTTGATATTTTCTGCCATGATAAAACTGCAAATTCAAAATTAGGCAGAAAAATCCACTTGCAGGCAACACTTTTCTTTAGGGCAATGGTATTTAATAAATGGAATAAAAGAAAGGTTGATAATGGAAATAGGGCGGTATCGGCAGTATGTAATGTTCTGAAAAATATTTTACCTATAAAATTTTCCCAGTGGATGATGAATCGCACATTCAGCTTTTTTAAGAATAAGAAAAACGCAAAATACTTGTATGACGGTATGGGCAGAAATATTTATAACGGTGCGTTCCCTGCATATTATCTTGACCAGATAACATATATTGATTTTGAGAACTGTAAATTGCCTGTCCCCAAAGAATATGATAAATATTTAAGATTTTTGTATGGCGATTATACCCAACTTGCACCCCTCAGTACAAGACTTCAATGCCACGAAATTTTACTTTTTGATTTAGGGGAGTATAATAATTTTGAAAATCGGAATATTTGAAATTGACAATTTACGTTTGCTTTGTTATAATTACTGAGTAAATTGATAATTGAAAATGTAAAGTTGAAAATTATATTTATGGATAATATCATAGAAATAAAAAGTTTTGATTTTGCAGTTAGAATAGTTAAATTGTATAGGTTTTTGTGCGAACAGAAAAAAGAGTATGTTTTATCTAAACAACTTTTGCGTTCAGGTACAAGTATTGGTGCAAATATAGCGGAAGCGCAACAGGCACAGAGTAAGGCCGATTTTATTTCAAAAGTCAGCATTTCCTTAAAAGAAGCCTCAGAAACTAAATATTGGATAAGCCTTTTAAATGCTACCAATTATCTTTCAGAGAAAGAAGTAAACTCTATTTTGTCAGATTGCGTTGAAATTGAAAAAATTCTTTTTTCAATCCTTAAAACTTCAAAAACAGAAAATTAAGGTTTTTGAAATAATTTACATTTTCAATTTTTAACTTTCAATTTAATAAATGCGGATATGGCGGAATTGGCAGACGCGCATGGTTCAGGTCCATGTGAAAGCAATTTCATG
>JAFLSJ010000004.1 GCA_022511005.1 Ruminococcus sp. | reverse complement strand
CGCCGCAGCCTGATACGCAGCATGTACCCATACCACGAGCAACAACGGCAGCGTGAGATGTCATACCGCCTCTTGCTGTTAAGATACCCTCAGCAGCAACCATACCTTCAATATCCTCAGGTGAGGTTTCAAGACGAACAAGAACAACCTTCTCACCTTTTTCTGCCCATGCTTTAGCATCTTCAGCAGTAAATACTACTTTACCGCAAGCAGCACCCGGAGAAGCAGCAAGACCTTTTCCGATTGGTGTAGCAGCTTTAAGAGCTTTAGCGTCAAACTGTGGATGTAATAAAGCGTCAAGCTGGTTAGGCTCAACTCTGAGTACAGCTTCTTCCTCTGTAATCATACCTTCGTCAACAAGGTCAACGGCAATCTTAAGAGCAGCAGCTGCTGTTCTCTTACCGTTTCTTGTCTGGAGCATATAAAGCTTACCGTTTTCAATAGTAAACTCCATATCCTGCATATCTCTGTAGTGGTTTTCAAGGTTTGTTGAAATTTCAACGAACTGCTTGAATACCTCAGGCATATCGTTTTCAAGCTGTGAAATGTGGCTTGGTGTTCTTACGCCGGCAACAACGTCTTCACCCTGTGCGTTGATAAGATATTCACCGAATAAGCCCTTTTCACCTGTACCGGGGTCACGTGTAAATGCAACACCTGTACCTGAATTTTCATTTAAGTTACCGAATACCATTGGCTGAACGTTTACAGCAGTACCCCATGAATAAGGAATATCGTTCATCTGACGGTATACGTTAGCTCTTGGGTTATCCCATGAACGGAATACAGCTTCAACTGCACCCATCATCTGAGCCTTAGGATCAGTTGGGAAGTCTTCGCCTTTTTGCTCCTTGTAATACTCTTTAAAGCGTACTACAAGCTCTTTCATATCTTCTGTGTCAAGATCGATATCGTTCTTAACGCCTTTTTTCTCTTTAATTTCGTCAATAATAACTTCAAATGTTTTCTTTGAAATTCCCATAACAACGTCAGAGAACATCTGAATGAAACGACGATATGAATCGTATACGAATCTTTCGAATTTAGGATCAGGGTTGCCTGCGATCATACCGGCAACAACGTCATCATTAAGACCTAAGTTGAGGATTGTATCCATCATACCGGGCATAGAAGCTCTTGCACCTGAACGAACTGATACTAAGAGAGGATTCTTTGTATCACCGAATTTTTTATCGTTGATCTCTTCAACCTTTGCAAGATACTCGTAAATTTCTTCTTCAATTTCCGGAGCAATCTTTCTGCCGTCCTCATAATAACGAGTACAAGCTTCTGTTGTGATTGTGAAGCCCTGTGGTACAGGCATACCTAAACTTGTCATCTGAGCAAGGTTAGCACCTTTACCGCCTAAGAGCTCTCTCATGTTCTCATTTCCCTCTGAGAAAAGGTAAACATACTTATGGCTCATTAGAATAACCTCCTAAAATTTTTTCAACTTGGGCGTATACAAAACATAGTATATTATACGCTTACATTTCAAGCCTTTTGTTATTATATCAAATAAAGGAGAAAAATTCCATATTTTTTTTAATATTTTTTCTTCTAAAAAGTTTGTAGGTTTCGATAAATATATTGTATAAATCGTTAAAATTGCCGAAACTTCTTAAAAGTTTGGTTTTTTTGCTTGAAAAAATAATTATTTGTGCGATAATATTAATATCTATTATTGTGCAAACGAAAGGTGTATTTAATTATGAATACTTGTGCGGTTGTACTTGCTGGTGGAGAAGGCAAACGAATGTTGTCCCAAATGCCTAAACCCCTTTCAAAGGTTTTAGGTAAACCAATGCTTGGATGGGTTATAGGCTCTTTAAAGGATGCAGATGTTAATAATATTTGCCTTGTAAAAGGATATAAAAAGGAATTTATTGATGAATTTGTAAGTTCTCTGCCCTTTGATATTACTACTGTCTATCAGGCAGAGCGTCTGGGAACAGGCCACGCTGTTATGCAGGCGAAGGAGTTTTTAAAGGAAAACAAAGGCAGCGTTGTTATTTTAGGCGGAGACGCTCCGTTTATGGACACTGAAACGATTAAAAGCTCATATGAATATCATAAGGCTCAAAATTGCAGTGCTACTGTTATTTCTGCAAAGGTTTCAGATCCCACGGGATACGGACGTATCGTTCGTGACGAAAATGGAAACGTAAAGGCAATTGTTGAGCAAAAGGACGCTGACGAGGATACTTTAAAAATTAACGAGGTAAGTTCAGGCGGCTTTTGGTTTGAAACCGAGGCTTTGTTATCCGTACTTGATAAAATCACGTCAAACAACAAGTCAAAAGAGTATTATCTGCCTGACGCCTTAAAGCTTCTTTTGGAGCAGGGACAGAAAGTCGGTGCTTTTACAGCAAAAAGCAGTGATACCGTATTAGGTGCCAATGATCCAGCTCAGCTTGAAGAGCTTAACCGAATCGCTACAGAAAAAGGTTATAAATGTACTCTTGATATTTAATATTAATATGTCGGATGTTGTTATAAATTATTAAGGTTTACATAGATACAAAAAATAAAGGAGAAGTAAAATGAACTTTCACGGAAAAGACATCAAAATTTTTTCAGGCACATCAAATGTAAATGTTGCTCAGGGAATTGCCGGTTGTTTAGGCCTGCCTTTAGGTAAAAGCGATTGTGCAAAATTCAGCGACGGCGAAATTGCTGTTTCTATCCACGAATCAGTAAGAGGCAGCGACTGCTTTATCGTTCAGTCAACATGCACTCCCGTTAATGACAGTTTAATGGAAATGCTTATTATGATTGACGCTATGAAGCGTGCTTCAGCCGCAAGAATTACCGCCGTTATGCCTTACTTCGGTTATGCAAGACAAGATAGAAAAGCAAAACCGAGAGATCCGATTTCGGCAAAGCTTTGCGCTGACCTTATTACAACAGCAGGTGCAGACCGTTTGCTTACAATGGATTTACATGCTAATCAGATTCAGGGCTTCTTTAACATTCCTGTTGATCACCTCCACGGTGCTGATGTTTTAGCTAATCATATGAAAGAAAGAGTTTCTAAAAATCCTGATGAATATGTTGTAGTTTCACCTGACTTAGGTTCTGTTACAAGAGCAAGAAACTTTGCTTCTAAAATCGGCACATCTCTTGCAATTATTGATAAGAGAAGACCGAGAGCAAATGTTTCTGAAGTTATGAACATTATCGGTGAAGTTAAGGGTAAAAAGGTTATTTTACTTGACGATATGATTGATACTGCCGGTACACTTTGCAACGGTGCTGCTGCAATTATTGAAAGAGGCGGCGCTACTGAGGTTTACGCGTGTGCTACTCATGGTGTTCTTTCCGGTCCTGCTATTGAAAGAATCAAGAACAGCGTAATTAAAGAGGTTATTCTCCTTGATACTGTTCCTGTTTCAGAGGATAAAATGATTGACAAATTTACAATTCTCCCGATAGCTCCTACATTTGCCGAAGCTATTGCAAGAATTTATAACGATAAGCCGTTTTCACCTGCATTCGGTTAATGGCATCTGATAAATTACCTTTAATTGGATATAAATAGTATACATAAGCTAAACTAAATATTTTAAAACAAGGCGGAGCGTAAAAACTCCGCCATATTTCTCTTGCAGAAAACACAAAGTATTCTGCCAAATTATCTTAATTTTGACGATAACGGGATGATATAATGTTCTTAAAAAACAAATTCAGCAGCAGCATAGATTTCATAGTAGTCGGTCTTGGAAATCCTGACAGAAAATATGAAATTACAAGGCATAATACAGGCTTTATTGCCGTTGACTATATTGCAGAAAAAAGAAATTTCAAAATAAACAGGATTAAATTCAAGTCAACTGTCGGCGAATGTAATATAAACGGAAAAAAAGTTCTTTTTATGAAGCCTTCAACATATATGAATAACAGCGGGCAAGCTGTTGTTGAAGCTATGAATTTCTATAAGCTTAACCCTGAACAGGTTATTGTAATTTTTGACGATATTTCTCTTGATGTAGGCAAAATGCGTATTCGCTCAAAAGGCAGTGACGGCGGTCAGAAAGGTATGAGAAGTATCATTTACTTGTCAGGCAGCGATGCGTTCCCCAGAATTAAAATAGGAATCGGTGCAAAACCCAATCCTCACTGGGAGCTTGCAGACTGGGTATTATCTAAATTTTCTGATATAGAATTAAAAGATATTAAACAAATGGCAGATAATGCAAATACTGCTATTGAACATATAATAAACGGTGATATAACAAAAGCAATGAATTTATTTAATTAAATACTTTAATTCAGCTTGTCAATTAAATATTATAAAAAAACAACCTTTGTTATTAAACGGTTATATTATAACATTTCTTAAAGCCCGTAGGGGCGACCCTTGCGGTCGCCCGCAAATAAAAAATGCATAATTGAATATTTCGGACAACAGCAAGGGTTGTCCCTACATTATTTTTTAAATGTTTTTATATAATAACTTTTTCTGTAGTTAGATTAATTACTTTTTCAAGGAGAAAAAATGAATTTTATTATAAACGCACTGAAAAACACAAAAGAATTCGGTATGGTGCAAAATTCCCTTAAACCCCGATGTTCGGTTTGTGCAACAGGTGTTACGGGAATCAACAAAGCAAATATGATAAATACGCTCTGTCATTTACAAGGTGTCAGAGCCTTTTGTATTGCAGGAGACGAGCAGGAGGCTCAAAGCCTTTGCAACGATTTATGCTGTATGGGCAAAAAAGCCCTTGTTTACACAGTTAAGGATTTTAATTTCAGAGACATAGAGGGAAAATCTATGGATTACGAACATCAAAGGCTTAATGTTCTGTTAAAAATTCTTGACGGAGACTATGATGTTATAATTTCCTGTATTGATGCGGCAATGCAGTACACAATCCCCCCTGAAATTCTTAAAAAATCAGTTTTAAAGCTGAAAGTGGGACAATGTATCTCTCTTGACGATTGTATAAGCGCCCTGACTCTTATGGGTTATAAACGCTTTGATCAGGTTGACGGACAAGGTCAGTTTGCCGTAAGAGGTGGAATACTTGACTTTTTTATGCCAGACGGCAAAAATCCTGTTCGTGTTGAATTTTGGGGAGATGAAATTACAGACATAAACTACTTTGAGCTTGAAACTCAAAGAAGATATGAAAAAGCAGATGAAATAATTCTCACCCCCTCGACTGAAATTTTAGTTGAGGATAACGGCGAATTAGCCGATAAAATAATGAAAAAAGCCTCATATCTTAAAGGCAAAAATGCACCTAAAGCCAAAGAGATTTTAACCTTGGAAGCCGATAAAATCAGAAGTGGACTGCATATGGGAAATATGGATAAGTTTATTCCCGTAATTTACAGCCGTCCCGCCACTCTATTTGATTATTTTGAAGAAGGCTCATTAATATTTTTAAGTGAATATCAAAAAATCAAGGACAGAGCAAAATCCTATGAATTTCTGCAAAAAGAAATGCTCACCGACTTTTTTGAAGAGGGCGTTTTATGCAGAGGTTTTGACACATACAGCATAACCTTTAAAGAAGTAACAGAATTTTTTGAAAATGAAATGCTTTTCTGTCTTGAAAACTTTGCCCACGGAAACTTTGATTTTAAGCTAACAGAGCTTTTAAACTTTAACTTTAAACAGTTACCCCTTTGGAATGGCTCAATTTCTGTATTGATTGAAGATTTGGAAGGAATTGATTTAAAAAACAGCACAGTTGTAATTTTATCAGGCACTGAAAAATCAGCAAAATACACCTCTGACAACCTAATTGAAAAAGGTTTTCCTAATGCCTTAGTTAATGATACCTCAAAAATAGAAAAAGGCTCAATTTATGTTATGCCCGGTGCTTTAAGCAGCGGTTTTGAATTTCCATCATCGAATTTTTACTTATTCAGCCACGGTTTAAGCCAATCTGCACCGAAAACCAAAAGGAAAAAAACTTCCAAAAATGCAAAGGAAATCTACTCTCTTTCAGATTTATCAATTGGAGATTATGTTGTTCATTCAACACACGGTATAGGAATATTCGGCGGAATTAAAAAAATTGATGTTCACGGCGTTGTTAAGGACTATATCAGAATTGAATATGCAAAACAGGACGTGCTTTATGTTCCGGTAACACAGCTTGATATGGTAGCAAAATATATCGGTCCACGAGAAAACTCAATGGTTAAATTAAGCCGTTTAGGTGGCTCTGACTGGAGCAAAGCAAAAGCAAGAGTTAAAAGTTCCGTAAGAGATATGGCAAAAGAGCTTATTGCCCTTTATTCTCAGCGTATGCAAGCTAAGGGCTATGCCTTTTCACGTGATAATGAATGGCAGCGTGACTTTGAAAGCCGATTTGAATTTGAAGAAACTCAGGATCAGCTGAGATGCTGTGATGAAATAAAGTCCGATATGGAAAGAGTATCGCCAATGGACAGACTTCTCTGCGGTGATGTAGGATTCGGTAAAACAGAGGTTGCATTAAGAGCCGCCTTTAAATGTGTTTCTGATTCAAAGCAATGTGCTCTCCTCTGCCCTACAACAATTCTTGCGTGGCAGCATTATCAGACCATTGTAAGAAGATTTGAGGATTATCCAGTAAGAATCGAGCTTTTATCAAGATTCCGAACCCCAAAACAACAAAAAGAAATTATAAAAAGGCTTTCAAGAGGCGAAATAGATATAGTTATTGGAACACACAGACTTGTGCAAAAAGATGTTGTATTCCACGACTTAGGTCTTGCGATTATTGACGAGGAACAGCGTTTCGGAGTTGCTCAAAAGGAACGCTTTAAAGAGCTTTGCAAAAATGTAGATGTTCTTACACTTTCGGCTACTCCTATCCCCCGTACTCTCAATATGGCAATGAGCGGAATAAGAGATATGTCTGTACTTGAAGAAGCACCCCAAAACCGTCATCCTGTTCAGACCTATGTTCTTGAACACGATAACGGGATTATTGCAGAAGCCATAAGAAAAGAAATCCGCCGAGGCGGTCAGGTATTTTACTTATATAATAAGGTAGAAACAATACTTGACAAGGCCGCAAAGCTGGAGGCTATGATTCCCGAGGCAAAAATTGCAGTCGCCCACGGAAAAATGAATGAAAAAGAGCTTTCCGATGTATGGGAGAAAATGCTTAATCAGGATATAAACCTGCTTGTCTGCACAACAATTATAGAAACAGGCGTAGATTTGCCTAATGCAAACACCTTGATTATTGAAAATGCCGACCATATGGGACTTTCTCAGCTTCATCAAATAAGAGGACGAGTTGGCAGAAGTGCCAGAAGAGCCTACGCTTACTTTACATTTAATCCAAGAAAGGTTCTCTCCGATATTTCTCAAAAGCGTTTAACCGCCATTAGAGAATTTACGGAATTTGGCTCAGGCTTTAAAATAGCAATGCGTGACCTTGAGTTAAGAGGAGCAGGCAACATTCTGGGCGCTCAACAGCACGGTCATATGGAAGATGTAGGATACGATATGTATTTAAAGCTTTTGGACGAGGCTGTATCGGAAGAAAAAGGAGAAATTCCTAAAAATCAAGACAATGAATGTCTTATAGATGTTCAGATTCAGGCGCATATCCCTGAAAATTACATTTCCAACCTATCTCAAAGGCTTGATATTTACAGAAGAATTGCAGATATTCGTACAAACGAAGACAGTGCCGACGTTAAAGACGAGCTTCTTGACCGTTTCGGCAAAATTCCTCAGTCTGTTTTAGGACTGATGGATATTGCAGAAATCAGAAACAAAGCGCAAAAACTGGGAATTTCAGAAATCAAACAAAATGACGTCACAATTTTGTTATATGTTAAGGATATAAAAAGTGAACTTACCCCGGAGCTTTTATCAAGATATAAAAGAAAATGTATGATTAACGCAGGCGCAAAACCCTATATTGCGATAAAATTCGACAAAAACTTCGACACTTTAAATGCTTTAAAAGAAATATTACAAATTTCACAGTAATTTTATCAATTTAATTTAAGTTAATTTCGATAAAATTATAGACATTAGCAAAAAGTTTGTGTATAATTAGAAAGTACGCACAGTTTTTGTACTTTATTAATTTATTAAACTTTTATAAAGGATGGTAAAAAATTATGAAACCGTTTAAAAAAGTTGCTGCTTTTCTTTTGGCGGCAGTTATGATTGCACTCAGTGCAGGCTGTACACCAATCAGCTTTTCTAAAGATTGGAGTTACAGATACGAAGATAACGAGCTTGCTATCGGCGTTTATATTTATTCACTATATCAGGCATATAATCAGGCTCAGACATATGCTCAGGAAAATGAGGACTACAGCTCAGACAAGTCTTTTATGGACTTAGCGATTACTGATGACGACGGTAATACAGAGGTTGCTAAAACATGGATTCTTAATGAGGCTGATAAAATAACTAAACGAATTCTTGCAGTAGACAGTGAACTTAAAAAGAACAACATAACTGTTGATACTGCTACAATGGACGAAGCAAAATCTACAGCCGAAAACATCTGGGAAATGGGTGCTTATGCAGCATACGGCTACTTTAGCCCAATGAGTGCAGAGCTTGAACCATACGGTATTTCTTTTGACAGCTTCTATATTTCATCTTACGGAGCAATGGCAAAAGAATCAGCTTTATTTGAAGGTCTTTACGGCAAAGGCGGTGCTAAAGAAGTTCCCGAAAACGAAATCACAGACTGCTTTAATGAAAACTACACAGATTATAAGTTCTTCTCTGTTAATCTTTACACAACAGAAACCGATGATGACGGAAATTCAACAAATACCGCATTATCTGATGATGAAAAGAAAAAAGTTGAAGATGAACTTAAAGGTTATGTTAACGATATCAAATCAGGAAAAAGCTATGACGATGTTTTGAAAACATATATGGAAGCAAATGAGATTACAAGCGACCCATCACAGTCAGGCACAGAAAACCTTGAAAACAGCTCTATCGGCGATAACATTAAAGAAAAGCTTAATGAAATGAAAGCCGGTACAGCTGAAACACTTCAGGTTGGCGAAGGCAATACAGCAACTCTTTACTTTATTTATAAAGGTGACACAAAAAAGATTGCTGACGAATATCTTTCAGATAATACAAACCGTTCAAATGTGCTCAGTTATATGAAACAAGACGAGTTTAACGATTATATTGAAGAGGTAGCAAAAAATCTTGAAGTAGAAAAGAACCAGTCTCAGATTGACAGATATTCACCTGATATGTTCTTTGTTCCTGTTGAACCTACAACAACCGCTTCAACTCAGGATCAAGCTTAATAACTTAAATAAAAATTAAAAGCCGCTTTGAAAGCGGCTTTTAGCATGTTGATTAATTCCTTAAAAAGCAACCTGTGTAAAAGGTTATATAAAACATTTTTTAAAGCCCGTAGGGGCGATCCTTGCGGTCGCCCGCAAATAAAAAACATATAATTCATTTTTCGGACAACCGCAAGGGTTGTCCCTACATGTTTTTAAATGTTTTTAATATTAAAAACAAAATGGTATTTTATAATAACTTCTTTTTGAATTTGATAGCCGCTTTCAAAGCGGCTTTATTTTTTCAGAAAACTCTTTAAAAATTTAAAAATATATGTTATACTATATAGTAATATATATTTTGCTGTAAAATTCGGAAAGGAGTTGCTTTAATGAAACAAAAATCAAAAATTATAGCTATTGTTCTTTCTTTTATAATTTGTCTGTCTGTATTTTCTATTACAGCGTTTGCTGATGAAGATGATTTACCAAACAATGATGTTAATTCTAATGTTTCTCAGGTTGACCCTGATAATAATCAGCCTGATGATGTTCCCGATGATAATAATACTCCACAGCCTGATGACAATAACGGTGTAGTCGGTGACGATAACTCTAATAGTGATTATTCGGATAACGGCAATTCGGATTCAAATAACAGCGGTGATTATAATTCCAATGGCGGATATACCGATTATGACAGTAACGACAACAACGGCTATGACGACTATGATTATTCATATGAAAACAACAATTCATATGAGGATTATAATGAAAACGACTATAATAATTCATATGATGATGATAATTCTGATTATGGATACAACTCCGACGGTTATCAAGCACCTTCAGAGGTTGATTTATATAAAACAGACGGCAATGTTGATAATCCTGAGCTTTCTGACAGCGACTGGAATTCAATTGCGTTAAGTCTTCAAAATGCAGAGGATACCGATGACGGTGACGACTTTAACTTTATTAAGAAAAACAACAGTTCCTCTGATAACGGACTATGGATGCTTATATTAGGTACTGTATTAGTTATATTATCTATTTCAGGTATTGCTTATATAACTATAACTTATTTGAACAAAAAAAGGAAATTTGCTTATTCAGGCGGTTCCGGCGGTTATAATTCTTCTGCTAAAAAAGCAAACAGCCGCTCATCATACAGAGCAAAAAATGATTATGACGACGGATTTTCAAGCAGTAAAAGTAAATCTAAAAAGTTAATAACCAGAAATCGTATGGATGATACGGCAGATATAATTCTTCCGAAAAACAAAAACAATAGAAACAACAGAAACAGATATAGATAAAACAAAGCTCCGATAATTAATCGGAGCTTTTTGACTGCCTGTGTACAAATACAATTTAGTATTAATTCTATCACACAAACACCCTTTTATAAATAACAAAATTAGAGTAATTATTACAAATTTCATCTGAAAGCGACTATTACATACTGACCATACTGCTCATTAAGATTATAAAACACTCCGTCTGAAGCAGATGTACTTTGCTTAACCGTAAGAGATGAACCGCTTATGCTTCCGCAGTCATCTGTTGTTTCTTTTGTAGAGAAAAAAGCACCGTTTATCTTTGTGTAACTACCGCTTGAAACATAACTGTTAAAGCTGTCAAATCTTTTAAAAACAATAACAAATGACGGAGCAAATGATAAACTGAAACTGCGGCTTTGCGTGCCTGTTCCAGAATAGCTTGTTGCATAAACCATAGAATTGAGTTTTTCCCTCTCCTGCGTTGTTAAGTGAATATTTGTATTAAGTATATGTCCTCCCAGCTTTTCATCAATAATTGTATTATCCTCCACAAAATCTACTCGTTTAGGCTTATCGGATGAAATCCAGCTGTTTAGTTTAAGATTGGTTGTTTTATTTGTTGATGACATTGTAGCTTCCTTTCTTTATTCTAATTCATCTATTTGTTCCCATGATAAATTCTGTAAATCCATACTACTGAAGCTTAAGTTTTTACCCTCAAAGTCGCTCCAGCTTAATCCCCCGAAGTAAATCTGAATTTCAAATGCAACAGGTGCAAGCTTTTTAATTTCTGCTTTAATAAAATTAATTTCAGCGTCGGTATATTTACCTGAAATTTCAAAAACAATAGTACGTCTTGAGGGAAATTCCAATATTCTGCTGTCTTTGACTCCCAGTCCCAGTAAAGATTTTTTCATATCCTTTAAAGTAAAATAACTGTCATTGATACTTAATCTTTCAAGTAATTTTTCACGTCTTGTCTGTGCAGTATTTGATGTATCCTCTGCGGTGTAGATCTTTTCAATATTTGCAAGTCCATAGCTTTCGGCCGTATAAACAAATGCTTCCCTTAAAAGAGTGTCGATTTCAAGATTTAACCTATCCAGCTCGTTTGCATACACGTAAAGCTCATTATATATATTTGTACCATAGGTGATATTATAAATATTAAGAGGTGTAAGAGCTTTAATAAGAGAACTTATAACTGCCATTAGCTGCTCCTTTCCGTAATAGTTACTGTTGTCAGATTAGCAAATTGATCCTGAGCAACAGTACTGTCTGAAAAGGAAAGAAAATATCTGTCTACTCCGTCGGTATGATAGATTATATCTGCAAGATCTGCCTCGTATACACTTTTTCCCACTCCCAGCGAGGAAACAAACTCTTTCAGGTTATTAGTAAGGTTGGTTTTGACCACATTAAAATCATACCCGGGCTTAAGGGAAACAGAAAGAGAAACAGGAAAATTCCATACTCTTGCACTTTGAACCAAAACATCAGTATTGATTTCTTTGTATTCATCAATTAAGCTTTGTACCTTTTGTACTAATGCAGAATTTGCCGTAGCACCCTTTGCACAGATAAAAATATCCACAGTTCCTACCCCTCTGTTTTGCGGAATTATTCCGACACCCTCTACACCTTCAACGCTTAAAGCAAGCTTTTTGTAATAAGCTTCGTTTGCACCGTTTGAAACATTTATAATTGTGTCTTCTATTCTCTGTTTGAATTCTTCATCACTTTCCTCATCTGCTCCTCCGGTAAATGCAACTGTATTTAAAACAGATGTAATTCCGCTTATAGGTGTAACTATAACGCTGATTGCATTTACCCTGACATTCCCGCTGCTGCCGCCTTTAAGTGCTATACAGCTTGAGGTAACTTTCGACTGACCTGCTAAAAGAGTAGTATCAGCAGATGTTTCAAAAAGCACCGGATTTTCTCCGGCAGTTGAAACTATTGTACCCTTAGGGATAAATATTGAGCTTTGTGAAGGTGCAGATGTCCTGAAATCTACTGTTCCAGTTGCTTTAGTTGCACTTTTTCTGGTTAATCCCCTTTGGCTTCCGTGGTAATCAATATATTCGCCGGTGGCTGTAGTGAGAAACATTTGTTTTTTTATAAACTCCAGATTCATATAGGAAGAAAAAATCTCTCCTGCCAAAACCTTAAGTCTTATTGCAACATCTGATGAATCAGAGGGATAATTATTTGTTCGGGTATTATAGTCATTTAACATTCTGTTATAAATTTCATCATATGTAATCATAAATAATCACCTCTTTGTCTGCACTTAATTCTTTATATGAAATATTCAAAAATAGCTTTAATCCATTTGAAAGCTTTTGGGTCTTTGTCACCTTTACATAAACATCATACATATTAACAAGGCTTTCATTAACCAGCATTTCAATAGTTTTTAAATCGTTGATATCCTTGCAATCTCTGCAATATGAACCTAAATTTCTGTCATAGATGAATTTTCCTTTTGATGCCGATATATTTATAATTACCTGTTGAATAATTTCATCAAAGCCGTCTATCATTTTATAGTTGCCGATATTATCTATACTGATATCTCTGTTTTCAATTTTTGCGTCCATTATATCTCCTCTCCGTTTATGTAAACCTTGCCGTCGTTAGAAAGAAATATGCTGGCACCGCCCTTTGAATAAAGCAAAAGTTCTCCGGGTTCTAATCCTCTATTGTCAGATACAGTACCTAAACAAAGTCTGCTGTCCTTTAAAGGTAAAACTACTGCACTTTCTCCTTCGGGAAGAACGCTTACCACTCCGTAAGGAAAGACCTGCTTTAATGATTGAAACATATTGGAAGACATTACTCCCATATCTTCGCTGTTTGAGTATGTCACCTCTCCACTTTCAGCGGATTTTTTATTGTTTTTGTTTTCTGTTATATAATCAAGCAACCACATACTGTTCCTCCTTTTTCAGAGTAATTTTTGAATAATATCCGTTTATGTCAGAACCGATTATAACTTTTGAAATATAAAGATTTTCAACATTTCCCAGATAATAATCAGCTATTGAACATTTTTCGTAAACAGAATTAAAAATTAAACAATCTAAGTAAAGCTTGTATTCCTCAAATTCATTATTACTGTTGTTAATTATTTTCTGAGCTGATGACATTGACGTGACTAAATTGCAGGCATCTAAGTATCTTTCTCTTTGGGTACCCCTCTCCAAAGCAAAATCATTTTTTATAACCGTTTTATAATAATCATTTGCAGAGGTTTTTATATTTATCTTTGAAATCAGCTTACAAGGAAATTTTGAACACTCAATCTTTCTGTATTGATAATCTGCATTTTCACCGTCTGAAAACAAAGTATATAAATCATCATTTTTGTTATTAATAAATGATATTGTATCTTCATCAACCAGATAAGGTGCCGAGGAATAATTCAGCCTTGTAAAATTATACAGAGCGTCATATACGCTTTCACCTTTTTCAACGATAAATTTTCCTGTTAAAGCCTTATTATCAGATATAAAGCTTTTAAATCCAAGCTGTTTTATATATTTATCAAAAAGAACCCTTGCCGTTATATTATTAAACTCACTGGGCAAAGCCTCATTATCAATTAAAAGAGCCATTTTATTTCTGAAATAAAGGGTAACAACTGCTCCTGTTAAATCCTTTGAAAATAAAATCTCATCACATATGCCGAAAAATACAAGGGAATCGTTATAAAAAAGCCTGATATATTTTATGTTGTCGGCATTTGCAAAGCTTTTAAATTTAACCTCTAAATAATCAGCGGGAACATTCTCTTCCTTTTGAAGCTCAAAGCTTAAAAAATCAGGAAGTAAAATTTCTTTATTTTCAAAATCATAAGCCCTGAATTTTAACATAAAACCACCCTGTCGCCTTCCTTAACGCTGTCAGGGCGTTTATACCCGGGATTGAGCTTTGCAAGAGTTTCAATGGGGATATTGCACTTATATGAAATATCCCAAAGTGTTTCTTCGCTTTGAGCAATATAATAATTTGCAACTGTATCCCTTTTCTCTTTTGAAGAACACTCCGTAAACTGAAAGCTGTATGATAAAATATTGTTTTTCGGCTCACATAAAAGCTCTAACTTTGTAAAATAGGCTTCAAAGGAGGGAATACCTCCGATTGAAAGTATTCCCTTGTTTTTTGATGAGAACAGCCTGCAAAGGTTGTTAAACTGTTCAATACAATTTTCGCCGAACAGCTCTCCCTCACCCTCAATTACAGCCTTTTCATTGAACATTTCCTCAGCCTCCGTATACGAGTACGGATAGCTGAGATTTATTGTTTTTTTGCTGTTTTTTATTTTAAGTGTTTTAGGATTATGATGCCAGGTAAAGTTTTTATATCTCATAGAAGCTGAAATCATTTAATACTCGCCTGCCCTTCTTCATCAAAAGGCTTTGAGTATCTTCTGCTTTGTCTTTGAAGCTGAGCGCTTAAATCTTCTACAAATTCATTATTGCTTTGTGAGTATGTATTTTCCGAATTTATATTTGAATTTGTATCCATTTCTGCCTCCTGTTTAAAATTTATTGTACGCTTTTATTTTATAAACTGTGGTAAGGGTATTGTTCTGAGATAAGAAATTTTCCTCCTCTAAAAGAACGCAGGGCTCGTATGTAGTCTCCTTTTCCTTTGACTTTATTTTAAGTGAAAATTCTTCCGAATTTTCAAAAGGATTTATATTTTCAAAGGCTTTTTGCAATGTGATACTGTACTCTTTTTTCAAAGGTATTCTGTCAACCTCTTCATCAGACAAATACTGTCTAACATCGTAATAATCAGTTGTTTCCTTAATATTTGCCGAAATAACCGCCCCAAGCAGATCATTATTAATGTAAACGGAAATATCATCGCCCTTTAATGCCACATAACGGGTCATACTGTTACCTCCTCACATAGAAAAAAGCTGATTTTAAATTTACATATACGATAAACAGCATTTATGTTTTCTTCAAACACCACAGGCTCGATGGATATTTCTTCGATAAGATTTTCTTTATCAGCCTTTTTAATGCTGTTTAACAAAAGACTTGAAATTGATGTAAGTCCCTGACCTTCTTTGAAATTTGGAGCATAAATTTTAATAAATATCTCAGCATTATATTTTTCGCTTTTCAAGCCATTCGCAACCGCATCGCCTAAAAATGCACTTGAGCGTGACATAGAATTAATTGAAACAACCGCAAGATAATCTGTAAGAGGTGATTCAATATTTTGTTCCTTATAATCCTTTACAAATCTTAAATCCTTCAAAAGCTCGTCGGATTTCACACTGTAAATAAGCTTGTCAACAATTTCTTCAATTTCACTTATCTGCATAATCATCCTCCACAGGCGGAAAATAAGGCTTTAGAATTGCCCATGTATAAAGATTTTGGTCTTTATATATATGAATGTCTGCCCTTTTTACCACATATTTTGAGTCCTTGTCTTCAACAAAGGCAAGATTGTGATTTTTTAATCCGGTTTCACCGTTTGAAATAAACAGATAATGACCTCCGTCAAAAAAACCGGCGTCAAGGCTTTTTCCATCAAGGTACATATTATTTTTGTACCTTAACGGCTGAATAAACCCTTTACAGCTTATAGTTTCTCCATTTTGTGTAATTTTAAAAGTACTGCCCCATTTATTTATTACATTTTCAAGCAATTTATAAATACTCATGCCTTTACTCCGAAAAAGCAAACAGAACCGAAGTCCGTAATATCATTACAGTTGCCCATTTCTTCATTCATAATTCTTTCAGCATTTTTCTGCATATTCTCTTTTGAAATATGAACATCACCGGCAGTAAATGATGTTACTCCGTCAAAATCATACAATGTAAGCTTATAAAATGCTATTGATGCTGCAAGTGAGCAAATTTTCTGTTCTTCGTAGTCACTTAACTCATCTTTTAACAGATGTTCAAGCACATAATTAAGACTTTCATTACACAAAAATGACCATTTAGAAAACTCCTCGCCCTTTAAGCCTGAAATAACGGAAAACCTTTTCAGAACATTTTTAAGCATCAAACCACCTCTTAATAGGTAAGTGCTTTGGAAGCGTCCTTAAATATTTTGCTGAAGCCTGCAATACAGCTGATTGTTGCTCTTTCAAGCTGACGGTCAATAAGCTTGTCGTAATCTGTAATTACATCGCCTGCCTGTACCATTTCAAGCGCACAGTTTTTATCAAGACCGATAATCTTTTTGTCTGTAATTTCAGGAGTATGTAAAAGAGACGCACCTAAAGGTGTAATCATTTTTCCTGAGCCCTGGAAAGTTAAGCCTGCCTGAGCGTCCTTCATCTCAGATAAAGCCATAATTTTCTGCATAGCTTCTGTGGGAGCTAAAATTGTGTTAAGCTCATAAGGTGTAAGACCTGCCCAAAGCTTTAATAAATCATCATAGGTAATTGAACCTGTTGTACCTGCTGCAACTGTATCGCAGGGATTGCTGTTTCCATCGCCGTTTATTAAAACATCTACTGCGTCTTTAAGCTGTGCCCTTGAAATATAAGCACCGATTTGATTAAGAGTAACAGTAAATAAGTCAAGTCTCTGGAAACGAAGCGCCTCATAAGAAGAAACAAGCATTCTGCCTCTTTTGTGAAGCTTAATAAGGTTTTCAGACGTTTTTATTTCAGTTTTAGGAATACTTGCACCCTCGTTTACAACCTGTAAAGTCTTATCATCTTCCGTTGGTGTTGAAGTAATGCTTCTGTAGTCCATACCCTCAATATTTGTAACAGTTGAAACAATGTTTGGAAGAATATTATTTCTCTCCATACCCTGCTTAACTGCTCGGCTTACATATTCAGGGAAAAGTGCCGCACTGTCGCTTGTTTTAAAGAACTTTTCAACACAGTCTGAGCCTTTACCGCTTACCTTAATATCAAATCTCTTAAGCTGACGTGAAAACGCGTCAAGACCCTTTAAAGATGTGTTTTCATAATTTTCTGATGGATCAAGTTCCTCCAAAACATCTGTAAGACTTTTTCCTGATACCTGATACATACCTTTTTCAAGTTTAATATTTTCGTAATTTGCCATTTAAAATTCCTCCTTAAAGAATAAATCCAACTGAAGTTGAGTCAGAGTCAATTACAAGATACTCTCTTCCTGTAGTGCCGGCTGTTCCTGTTGTAACTTTATTGTTAGCAGAAGCTGCAATAATCTGATAGCCAACGCTGATAGTTTTTGCTGCAGGAAGCTTTACATATCCCTCAGTTACAACTGTTGCGTAATCACCTCTTACATCAACGCAAACACCGATAAAGCTGTCGTTTGCTGCACAGGGTGCAACCGTATTGTTGCTTTTCATTTTAACAAGCATACCCTTTTCAAGATTACCGCTTGCCAAAAATGTTACTGCGTTTTCTTTATAACCGTTTAAACTAATATTCATAAATACCTCCGAATAAATTAAATTTCAAAAGCCTTGTTTTCACGGCTTTTGTTATCCTGTTGTACCGCATAAAGCTGCGGTTTAATTGGAATGATTTTATCTGCTTTCTTTTCATAAGCTGAAATAAACTCTTTTAATTGTTCAACAGAAAGCTTTTCAGTTAAGCTTTTTGCCGTCTCGCTTGAAACCTCAGGCTGAACAATGGCACTGAGTTTCATAAATTTCTGTGATAAATCATCTTTGTATTTTCTGCCCCACTGAGCTTCACGATGAAGTGCTTTAACAATACCTAACAGCCTTTCACTCTGGCTTTTGTTAAGTACCACCTCGTCCATATTTTTAATAATTTCATCAGCAGAAGCAGTATTATCCTTTAATGATTTTAAAATTTCATTTACTTCTTTTTCGTACATAAATTTCTCCTTGTAATTATTGAACCTTTTAATAACCCCTGCCTGCTTTTGTGCAGGAATTGCCACAAAGCTCCATTCGTAAGCGTCTGTTGGATTTAAAAGAAGGTAAAAGCATTTTTCATTTCCGTAGGTTTTGCCCTTGATGTGATGACATTCTCCCTCGGGCTTACCGCATATTGAACATTCTTTTTCCGAAACGGCACAACCAATGCTTACTTCCTTTAAAATTCCGCTGTCAATAGCTAAAATCAAATCCTCATTGCTTTTGCATTTTGGAATATACGCCTTTGCAACAAGACGAAAATAATCGTCACCTGTTGCGGTTTTTCTTGTGCTGACTGCTTCAACAAAGCAATCATAAATTCTTGCACTTTGATTTTCAGCCTTAGGGTTATGGTCAAATATACCTGTTTTGCCTAAAAACAATTTTTCAAGAGCAAATAAGGATTCTACTGTAAAGCGTTCGTTATCCCTGTCAACATCGTTGTCGCAAAGAACAACTGAAAAGGAATAAACCTCGTCTGCTGTAAAGCTTCTCCTTGTATACTGATTAATCTTTTCCAAATCGCTTTTATCTATTTCCAAGCCTTTTAAAACCTTGCCCATTTTATTCCCCCTTTGTATCATTCTTATCACTGTTTATAAGAGCGTCTGCCTGTGCGTTATAAAGTCTTGCCTGAGCAAGCTGAATTTCATCCTGTAAGTTAATGTTATCCCAGACAATTTCAAATTCTTCACAAATTCCGTTTAATCTCATCCATACAGAACAGATTTTTCTTATAACAGGATTTAACTGCTGTCTGTAATATTCAAGCTCACTTGTTAAAATATCTGTTTGCTGTGCACTCATTCTCTCTGTGCTGGACCAGTTAAGACCAAGCAAAAACGGCGGAATTGAAAGCTTTGATACAATCTGCTCAAGCATATGTCTTATAGGAATATCACAGTCAAGCACCTGACTGTCTGCACCGATTACTTTAATGGAAACATCTCCGGCACTGACAAAATCGCATACGCTTTCCCTACACCTCATAGCCCTGCTCCATTCTTTTGCAATCTGCTTTGCCTGTTCCTTTGTATTTGACAACGGAGTATTGGAATCAGGCTTGTAGGTAACTGCAAATCTTAAATTTCCTACACGCTCAAAGTTCACTCCGATAGTGTTAAATATTTTAAGCAGAATGGAGCTTACAAAAGGTAAGCCTTTCAGAAGCGATGTTCCCTTAAGCCTGCCGGGCTCCTGATTTAAAAGAGAAAAAGCTAAAAGTTCCTGATAAGGTAAGGGCGTTTTTTCAAAATCATTTTTGCAAACAATAACCGAAAGTGGATTTTCTCCCCGCTTTACCGATATATCCTTTAAAGAACCGTTGTAAAGTGCATAAATACCAAGATTATTGCTGTCGGTAACGATTTCTCCTACTGCTTGTCCGTAGGTTAAAAGCTGGTCAAGATAAGTTGACATAAAACTCATAATGCCCGTTGTCGTACCGTTTACATTTACATTTTCAAAAAACTGTTTAAGCCTATGCTCAGTTGCTTTGCTTTCACACTTAATTTCAAATCCACCTGTAAGTCTTACAAGCTTTCCGATAGCACCGTCTATAATGGGAATAGCTTCTCTTAAAGAGGAATAAAGCTCATACTCCGTACTGGAAAATGGAGAGTAATTTTCAAGACTTTGAAAGGGATGAGTCAAATAACTGCCATCTGCACATTGTACGATAGACGGACTTTTAAAATCAGTATTTTTTTCTTTCTTTTTAGAAAATAACCTCACTGCTATCCTCCTGTAATCTGGGAGAAGCGAAAGCGAAAAATCCGCTTTCCTCCTCCATAATAGTTGTAACGAAATATCTTATATCATCCATAGCGTGATCGTTTTCTTTAACAGGTGCGTCATCGGTTGCTTTTTCACTCCAACGATACAGTGAAAACTCCCTGATACTGTCAGCACAGTTTTCACAGATTTTAATTTTGCCTTGTTTTAAAGCAGACGATACGCTTCGTATTCCGTTAATAACAGAATTTTCTGCGGGAATAACCTTAAACCTGTTTTTGCGCTTAATAAGCTCAATGAAACTTGCCGCCGAAGGATCAACCGTAATGGCTTTTAATTTTCTATCTCCTACAAGCTTCTCCAAAGCCTCATAATGCTCTTCGTCGGTTTTTTGACGTCCGATTTTTCTTGAATCATAATAGTATTCATCTATTCGGTACCAGGTGCCATCTTTTTTGCCCCATAAACCGAAGGATGCAGGATTGACCGTTCCGTAATCGCAGGAAACTGCATATTCAGAAAAGCCACCTTCAGGTACTTTTGGATACTCATAATTATCCATAAAGGGATAAACCGCACCGTACACCGCTGTCCATTTTCCCAGAATAAACCGTTCGTAAAAAGCACCGCTGTAAAGACTTTCATACCTTTCTATCATCTTATGACTCAGGGAGGGATTATCCCTCATTGTAAAATGAATATACAAGGCGTTTTTGCTTTCTTTTTTCAAAATCCATTCCTTATAAAACCAATGCTGTGGATGTTCAGGGTTGCAGTTAAACCAAAAGGTTGAACCCTCTACAGAACATCTTGCAAGTGCCTGTTCAATAAAAGACCTTGGCATAAGCGCCGCTTCATCAAACAAAACCCCTGCAAGAGTAACACCCTGAATAAGCGCGGCGGATGCCTCATCCTTACCGCCGAAAATATAAAACAAATTTTCTCTGTCTTTATATTTTATTTTTAAGGTTCCGTTTGAAATTTTTTCGGTACACACAAATCCCAGCTTATTAAGTTCATTTATAAGAGGAGTAATAACATTTCTTCTTAAAGAACGCTGAGTTTTACCGCAAAAAGCAAACGCCCTGTTATTAAACTTGTAAAAGCTCCAGAATACGAACGAAAGTGACATACAAAAGGTTTTTCCGCTTCTTACTGCTCCGTCGCAAATAATTGCGTCCTTGTTTTCATAAGGTGAGCCTTTAGCCCACCAGCAAAGAGTTTGAAGCTGTTTTTTTGAAAAAGGTTTAATACTCATTATCTTTACTGTCCTTTGAAAGCATTTGAGCGCCTGTAATCAATGCGTCATAAAAGGGGCTTTCACTTCCCGATTTATTTCCGCTTAATTCTTCCAGCTTTTCAAGAGCTTTTATTCTGTCAAAAAATTTTATTTCCATTGCACCGTCCTTGGGCTTTTTTATTTCTGATATAGAAAATAAATCCATTTCCTTTAAATCTTCCAAAGCAGGCTTCTCTTTAAATAAAAGTGAAACGGCATCTGCAATATTTCCGAACGCAAGCCGTTTATAACCGCATTTTGCAGCAAAGCTTAAGGTTTGCTGTAGATGGCTTTCAAGCCTTGCAATTTCATCGGAAATATCTGACCTGCAAATAAGCCTTAAACCTGACTTTTCAGGGGACTTTGTATAGCCTGCTTTCTTAGCGGCTTCAATGGGATTACCGCTTTCAACAAAGCTGATACAAAAGTCTTTTTCCTTTTGACTTAACGATTTTTTCATATACAACTCCTTTAAAAGGTCTTTATAATTGCCCCGAGACCTTTCGCTTATACAGCAAAAAAAGCCTGAAATTGCATAAAATAATACAACTTCAGACTTTTTATTAAAAATTTATTTTATTTATTGACCTTAAAGTCAATCCTATTGTATAATTAAAATTAACAAATGTTAATATTTAAAATACCGTAAAAGAAAGAATAAATTAAAAGTTTTGGTCGAGCTTTTGAAAAAGCTCGTGGGTTCAATGGGCAAAGTCCCTTGGCGGTGCGGTCGCAGACCGCCAAATATTACATAAAAATACAGAAAAGGGGTATTAAAATGGTTTCTACAAGAGGCAGATACGCTTTGCGTATTATGATACACCTTGCCATTTATTCAAATGATAGTTTTATTTCTTTAAAAGATATATCAAACCGTTATGAAATTTCCGCAAAATATCTTGAACAGATTATAGCCCTGCTTAATAAAGCAGGCTATCTAATCAGCTCAAGAGGTAACAACGGCGGCTATAAGCTGTCAAAGGACCCTAAAGAATACACGGCAGGTGATATTTTAAGGGTTGCAGAGGGTTCACTTTCCCCTATCAATTGTTTAAAGAATGAAATAAATCAATGCGAGCGCAGTGAAAAATGTATAACTCTTGATTTCTGGAAAAACTATTACAAGGTTATAAACGATTATGTTGACAGCGTAACTCTCTATGACCTTGCAGAAAACGCAAAAGCTTTAACGAAAAATGATTTCAACATTTAATTAATTTTTTTATTATATATCTTTTAATAATAAATATAATTTTATACTTTCGTTCACTCATCATCTCTCCCTCCGTCTGCGGCATTGCCACAGACACCTCCCTTGTCAGAGTGAGGTAATTTTTTACAAAATTTTTATGTATAATATGGTCCCCTCTGACGAGGGAGCTGTCAGCGTAAGCTGACTGAGGGAGAGATAATTATTAGAAACTTTTATATTATAAAAATATCAATTATTATAAGAACAGGTATCACGTATTTTGTGATACCTGTTTTACTTTATACATAATTATTTTACCAAAGGTGCAATATCTTCCTTGTGCCCCATAATCATAATTACATCTTCGGCTTCAAATTCTCTTCTCGGGTCGGGAAGCGGGAATTGTTCTTCACCATTTCTAATTGAAATAATATTGATTTTATACTTAGCACGAACATCCATTTTTAAAATTGTTTTACCAATCCATTTTTCCGGCACTTTAATTTCATAAATAGAATAATCGTTATTTAGCTTAATATAATCAATAACTCTGTTGTTACCGAATCTTACGGCAATTCTCTCACCCATATCACGCTCAGCATAAACAACTTCATTTGCACCGTTTCTTAAAAGGAACTTTTCGTGAACATCGCTGTTTGCCCTTGCGAGAATATAGTTTGCACCATTATCTGCAAGAAGAGAGGTCGTTTCCAAAGAGCTTTGAAAGTTATCTGCAATTGCAACAACGCAAAAATCAAAATTTTTAACGCCGAGACTTTCAATTACAGCAGGGTCTGTAGCGTCTGCAATCTGTATCTCGGTTGCATAATTTACAGCGTGGTTACATCTTACCTCGTCAGAATCGATTGCCAGAACCTCATTTCCTGCTTCGGTTAAACCCTTGCATAAATGTCTGCCGAAACGGCCTAAACCTATTACTAAAACTGATTTCATAAAAAATCACCTACCCCACAATAATTTTTTCTTCAATATATTTGGATTCCACTTTTTCACATTTCTTTGTAAATGTCATCAGCATAGTCAATGCACCTACCCTGCCGATATACATAAGAATAATAAGAATGACCTTGGAAAGTCTTGAAAGCTCCGGAGTTATACCCATAGAAAGACCCACAGTCGCCACTGCCGAAGTACATTCAAACAGGCAATATAATATCGGCACTCCGTCAACATAACTTATAATCGTACAGGAGGATATAATAAGTCCGAAAAATAACATCATTAAACAACAGGCTGAATAAACAGCGTCCTTGCTGATTCTTCTTTTAAACAATTCCACGTTTTGTTTTTTCCTGAAAACAAGAAAAATACTCATAAACAAAACAGCAAAAGAAGTTGTTTTAATACCGCCTGAAGTAGAACCGGGAGAACCGCCTATAAACATAAGAACACACATAATCAAGATAGTTGAATCTTTAAGAAGTGGCAGATTAACAGAAAAAAAGCCTGCTGTTCTTGTAGTTACAGACTGAAAAAATGAAGAAAGAATACTATCACCTTGAGACAATCCCCCAAAGGCTCTGCCGCCGTTTTCAAATAAATATATTAATAAAGCACCGCCTAAAATCAAACCAAAAGTTGTTACAAGAACGATTTTAGTTTGCAGCCTAAATTTCTTAAACCGGAATTTACATTCAATAACGTCCTTCCATACAAGAAATCCCAAGCCGCCCAAAATAATGAGCGCCATTATTGTGATTATAAAGAAGAAATCAGACCGGAAAGCAATCAGAGAAGGACCGTTTTTAAAGCTGCTCATTAAATCTATGCCCGCATTACAAAAGGCAGATACAGAATGAAACACCGCAAAATAAAAACCCTTTAAAAAGCCTAACTTGGGAACAAAACAAAATGAAAGCAAAAATGAGCCAACTGCCTCGACCAAAAGTGTTCCGAAGATGATAAAACGTGTGATTTTTACAATTCCGCCAACCTGACTTGCACCTGATATTTCCTTAGCGGCAAGTCTTTGTCTTAAACCGATTTTCTTTTTCGTTAAGGTCAATGCAGAAATCGCAAGTGTAATAAAGCCCACACCGCCGATTTGAATAAGCAATAGAATTATAATCTGCCCAAACAGCGACCAATAGGTATAAGTATCTACAACAGTAAGTCCCGTAACACAGGTTGAAGTAGTAGCTGTAAACAATGCTGTCAAATACGGCGTCCACTGACCGCTTCTTGAAGAAATCGGTAACATAAGCAACAGCGAAGCCAAAAGAATAACTGCTGCAAAACCAAAAGTAATCTGTTTTAAAATAGATAAAGAATTTATTTTAAATAGTATTGAATTTAATACTTTTCTCATATTAACACCAACTAAAAAATTAGTTAATATATTATTTCATAATAAATGTGATTACATAAAAAATATTAATATTTAATATTTTTAATAGAGCAAGTCTTGCCAATTCTAATAAGTTGTAATCTGTTCATTTTCATATTAAATTATCCTTATAATTTAGGTTTCTTTGCAATATAAGTCAAATTCTGTCGTTAATATTTTATTATATCTTAATGTAATAATCAATAGCAAAATTTCTATATTTAAAATTCTATCATAAAATAATTTTATTTAATTAGAGCTGACTGAATTCACCGGATATTGGTAATAATATTCTAAACAGAGTAATTTATAATTACAAATAAGAAGAAACAATTTATTTTTTATTATTTTTGATTGAGTTTAGCGTTTTTATTTAAATTTTTTGAACATTTTTGATTATTTTTGAATTATTTTGATTGACTTTTGAATTTTATATGCTATAATTGTCTTAGAAATTAACAAAATTATCTATTTCATCACATAAAATTATTAAAACATAATTAAAAAATCTATACCCTTACATTCCTATGCGTTGCCCTATTGTACACAATTATTATGTTATTAATATAGTCAAAAATTAGTAAGAGGTGAAAAAATGCTTACTCAGGAAAGACACAATGCAATACTTCAACTTCTTAACGAAAAATCAAGTATAACTGTTGCTGAATTATCGGAATATTTGAACACTTCTGAATCCACAATAAGAAGAGACCTTAATTCACTTGATAATCTTGGAAAACTTCATAAGGTATTCGGCGGAGCAACATCAATCAGGCAAAATACTATTGAAGATGTTAACACAATGAATTTAAAATCAAAGCTTAATATTAAAGAAAAAAATATTATAGGAAAATATGCGGCAACTGCAATTAATAATAATGATTTTATCTATATTGATGCCGGAACAACAACAAGTATTTTCATTGATTATATAGAAAATAAAAATGCAACATATTTTACAAACGGTGTTGTGCACGCAAAAAAGCTTGCACAAAAGGGATTTAAGGTTTATGTAATCGGCGGACAGCTTAAGCTTTCAACAGAAGCGTTAATAGGTACAGAAAGCTTAACCTCACTGAAAAAGTATAATTTTACAAAATGTTTTTTAGGAACAAACGGAATAGATAAAACCGCAGGCTTTACCACTATTGATATTGAAGAAGCGTTGGTTAAAACAGAAGCAATCAAAAAAAGCTATGTCTCATTCATACTTGCCGACCATACAAAATTTGATAAGGTACTCCCTGTTACATTTGGTGAAATCAGCAAATCCTGTATTATAACGGATAAGTTGACGAATAAAGAATATTCTGAGCTAACAGCTGTAAAGGAGGTGTTAAGTTGATATATACAGTAACCTTTAACCCTGCAATAGATTATGTTGTCCATATGGATAAAATGCAATTCGGACTTACAAACCGTTCAAAGTCTGAGGAATACTACTTTGGTGGCAAAGGAATTAATGTTTCCACGGTTTTGACCAACTTAGGCTTTGAAAACAAAGCCTTAGGGTTTGTAGCAGGCTTTACAGGAGAAACAATTGAAGAAGGTATAAAAAAAATAGGAATAAAAACAGATTTTATTCATCTTAAAAAGGGAATTTCCCGCATAAACATTAAAATAAAGGATACAGAAGAAACAGAAATCAACTGTCAAGGTCCTGATATTTCACAAGAAGAAATAAACAGCCTTTACGAAAAGACGGATTTAATTAAAGACGGCGATACATTAGTTTTAGCCGGAAGTATTCCCGACAGTCTGCCAAAGGATATTTACGAAAATATTATGGAAAGATTAAAGGATAAAGACATTAAATTTGTAGTTGACGCAACAAAAAATCTTTTACTTAATGTTTTGAAGTATCACCCATTTCTTATTAAGCCCAATAATTATGAATTAGGTGAAATGTTCGGTGTGGAAATTGCAAAAGATGACGATGAAAAAATCATTAAATATGCAAAGGAACTTCAAAAAATGGGAGCGATAAATGTTCTTGTTTCTCTTGCAGGAAACGGCTCAATCCTTGTTGATGAAAACGGGAATTCTCATAAAATGGGCGTTGCACCTGTAAAGGTAGTAAATTCGGTTGGTGCAGGAGATTCAATGGTAGCAGGGTTTATAGCAGGTTATCAGCAAACTCAGGATTATGGTTATGCTCTCAGGCTCGGCACAGCCTGCGGCGGTGCAACCGCCAACTCAAAGGGACTGGCAACAAAAGAAAAAGTAGATAAATTATTAAATTTAATTTAAAAAGGAGGAAAAATTTATGCGTATAGTTGATTTATTAAAACCTTCATCAATCAAACTAGGCGTATCACCGGCAACTAAGCAGGAAGCCATAGACATATTGGTTGACCTGCACGATAAAGCCGGAAATCTTGCTGACAAAGCAAAGTACAAAGAAGGAATTTTAAAAAGAGAGGAAGGAAGCTCGACTGCTGTGGGAATGAATATTGCTATTCCCCACGCAAAAAGCGAAGCAGTTAAAACTCCGGGACTTACGGCAATTACAGTTCCGAACGGTGTAGATTATCAGTCCCCTGAGGGTGATTTATCAAAGCTGTTGTTTATGATTGCCGCTCCTAACGACGGAGACGTTCACCTTGAAGTTCTTTCAAGGCTTATGACAATGCTTATGGACACCGAGTTTTCTTCACAGCTAATGAACGCAAAATCAGCAGAAGAATTCTTGTCAATCATCGACAAAAAAGAAACAGAAAAATATCCCGAAGAAGCTTCAAAGCCTGTTGAACCCCAAAAAGAAGGTTTCAGAGTTCTTGCAGTTACAGCCTGTCCCACCGGTATTGCCCACACATATATGGCTGCTGAGGCGCTTGAAAAAGCAGGAAAAGAAATGGGATATGCACTCAAAGCAGAAACAAACGGTTCAGGCGGAGCAAAAAATATTTTAACCACAGAAGAAATTGCAAACTGCGACGGTATAATTATTGCGGCTGATAAGACAGTTGAAATGTCACGCTTTGACGGAAAGCCCGTGCTTTCTGTTCCTGTTGCTGACGGTATTCATAAACCGCAGGAATTAATAAATAAAATCAAAAACGGCGAAGTCCCCGTTTATCACCACACAGGCGCTAAAACAGCCGCCGCAACAGGTGAAAAAGAAAGCTTCGGCCGTCAGATTTACAAACACCTTATGAACGGTGTATCACATATGCTTCCATTTGTTGTAGCAGGCGGTATTCTTATTGCACTTGCATTCTTAATTGATACAGCTATGGGAGTAAACGCTCAGCAGGCAGGCGGTGATTTCGGTACCGTAACACCAATTGCAAACTGGTTTAAAACTATAGGCGGATATGCATTCAACTTTATGATTCCTATTCTTGCAGGCTTTATTGCAATGAGTATTGCAGACCGACCCGGACTTCTTGTAGGCTTTGTAGGCGGTTATATGGCAACCTTAGGTTCAACCTTTGCCTCACCTGCAGGAGATATACCCTCAGGCTTCTTAGGCGCATTATTTGCAGGCTTTGTTGGCGGTTATCTTACACTTGGTCTTGAAAAGCTTTGCGATAAGCTTCCTAATGCTCTTGAAGGCATTAAGCCTGTTTTAATTTACCCGCTTATCGGTTTAGCTTTGATTGCTGTAATTATGTGTGCAGTCAATCCTATTATGGGTATGATTAATACAGCTCTTAATACAGGTCTTATCTGGTTATATGAAAATGAATTGATAGTTGTTTTAGGCTGTGTACTGGGCGGTATGATGGCTATTGATATGGGTGGACCTTTCAACAAAGCCGCATATGTTTTCGGTACGGGAATGTTGACCTCCGCTTCAACAATGTCTAATCCCGACGTTGCCTATGCAATTATGGCAGCAGTTATGATAGGCGGTATGGTACCTCCAATTGCAATTGCACTTTCAACAACATTCTTCAAAAACAGATGGTCGTCAGAAGAACGCAAAAACGGAATAGTAAACTATATAATGGGTTTAAGCTTTATTACAGAGGGTGCAATCCCATATGCTGCTTCTTATCCCTTAAAGGTTATTCCATCCTGCCTTGTAGGCTCTGCAGTTGCAGGCGGACTTTCAATGTTCTTTAACTGTACTCTTATGGCACCTCACGGCGGAGTATTCGTATTTGCAGTTGTAGGCAACTGGCCTATGTACCTGCTTTCACTTGCAATCGGTTCTGTAATAGGTATGCTTATGCTTGCAATTTTAAAGAAACCGATTAAAGAAAACGAAAAATCAGTAGATATAAAAGAAACAGCCTAATGAAAAGGAGAATATACAATGGTATCAGAAAAACTAACATTAAAAAATGCACAGGGATTTCATATGCGTCCTGCAGGAGTTTTTGCAGGAGAAATGGGTAAATTCACCAGTGATGTTAAAATAAAATTCAATGGTAACGAAATAAACGGAAAAAGCCTGATGAATATTATTGCCGCCTGCATTAAATGCGGAAGCGAAATAGAAGTAATCTGTGACGGAGCAGATGAGCAAGCCGCATTGGATAAAGCTGTAGAGCTTATTAACGGCGGTATGGGCGAATAAATTTTCCGTGTAATTGTAGGGGCGACCCTCGCGGTCGCCCGCAAAAATAAGATCTTATAGTTAATAATATTTTTTGTAAAAATAAAGCTTGTAATTATATACATTGCAAATAATATATACAATTATATTATCCTGCGGACAACCGCAAGGGTTGTCCCTACAAACTTTGAAAAATGCTTTATTACAGCTTTTACTAAAGTTGCTTTTACAAACTTTATTGACAAACTGCGGGGCAGAAAAACTTCTGCCCCATTATTGTAATTTAAAGAGGTGATTTTATGCTAAGCGCAACAGGTGCGTCAAAAGGAATAGGAATAGGAAAAGTTCTTATAATAAAGGAACAAGATTTATCTTTCGAAGCAAAAACAATAGAGAATATCGAAGAAGAAATTAAAAGATACAAAAATGCCGTAGAAGCCTTCTGTAAAAATACAGAAGAAGCCGCTGAAAAGCTAAAAGAATCTGCATCTGAAAAAGAAGCAGAAATATTAATGGGTCATATACTTATGGTTAAAGACCCCTATATGAACGGAGAAATTGAAAGACTTATCAATCTCAATCAATGTGCAGAAAGTGCAGTTGATACAGTCTGCGATATGTTTATAACGATATTTAGCTCAACAGATGATGAGCTTACAAAGCAAAGAGCAACAGATGTTGCAGATGTAAGGACATCCCTGATGTGTTTACTTTTAGGAATTGAAGAAATCAACATTGCAAATGTACCTAAGGGTACGGTTATAGTAGCCAAAGATTTAACCCCGTCTATGACGGCAGGCATTAAAAAAGAAAATGTTGAAGGCATTATCACGGAAACAGGCGGAAAAACCTCTCATTCCGCAATTTTGGCAAGAGCGTTGGAAATTCCTGCTGTGCTGAGCCTTGAAAATGCCTGTGAAATTTTATCCGACGGTGAACAGGTTATTGTTGACGGCGCAGAGGGAATTGTTATTAACAGTCCTGAAGAAAGTCAACTTTCAGAATATACACAAAAGCGTGAAAAATATCTTAAAGAAAAAGAAGAATTAAAAAAATATATAGGTAAAGAAACCTTAACAAAAGACGGAATAAAGGTTGAGCTTGTAGGAAATATCGGAAAGCCTGATGACGCAAATAATGTTGTAGATTGCGACGGCGAAGGTGTAGGACTTTTCAGAACAGAATTTCTGTTTATGGACAGAGATAAAGCACCAACCGAAGAAGAACAATTTGATGCATATAAAAAGGTTGCCTTAATAATGAAAGAAAAGCCTGTCATTATAAGAACTCTCGATATCGGCGGAGATAAAGACATTCCTTATATGCACCTTGAAAAAGAGGAAAATCCGTTCCTGGGTTTCAGGGCAGTAAGATATTGCCTTAGAAACAGAGAGCTTTATCATACTCAGCTTAAAGCACTTTTAAGGGCAAGCGCTTTTGGCAACATTAAAATTATGGTACCTCTTGTAACATGCCTTAATGAGCTTACAGAGGTTAAAGAAATGATTTCACAAATCAAATCCGAACTGGATAATGAAAATATTTCCTACAATAAAAATATAGAAGTAGGTGTTATGATAGAAACCCCTGCCGCATCGCTGATTGCAGATTTACTTGCAAAAGAGGCAGATTTTTTCAGTATCGGCACAAACGATTTAACAGGCTATACAATGTGTGTTGACAGAGGAAACAAAAATGTATCTTATCTTTATTCCCCCTTTGAGCCTGCTGTACTTCGCTCGATTGAGCATATTATAAAATGTGCAAAAGCAGAGAACACACCTGTAGGTATGTGCGGAGAAGCCGCCGCAGACCCAATGCTGATTCCACTGCTTATATCATTCGGTCTTGACGAATACAGCGTTACCCCATCATCTGTTCTTGAAACAAGAAAAAACATTTCAAACTGGTCAAAAGCAGAAGCAGATAAAATTGCACAAACCGTTATGAGCCTTAAAACAAAAGAGGAAATCATTGAACATTTAAGTACTATAATATAGTACTTAAACCATTATTGCAGTTATCCCAGTGTAATCTCCTTTATATAATTTTTTTAAAGCAAATTCTTAAAATTTTTGTGTAATTATAATAAATAAGGCAAAGTGTTTTTGTTATATTTGCAACAATAAAATGTAATAATCGGCAAAATATTATTCATTCAGATAAAAGTCCTCCAAAAGCAAAAAAAACATTGACAATTATTTAACAAAAGTGTTAATATATTAATAATTGAAAAACACAAAATGTTGTTAAATTTTATTTTATAAAGGAATATTGTTATGAAAAAGTTAATAATTTCAATTTTGACCGTATGCTTATGTTTAACGTCAGTTTTTGTGCTTACTTCCTGCGAAGAAGAACAAAAAGGCTCTCGTGTTGATACTGCAACTGTAACTGAACCTGATGTAGTTGACGACGACGGCTTCGGATACATTATTGTAGACAGCAAAACCGTTATGCTTACACAATACACAGGCTCTGCCGAGGATGTTTCTGTTCCCTCCGAATACGAAGGAATGCCTGTAACTGAGATTGGTGAAGGTGCATTCAGAAGCACTAAGGTAACGTCTGTAACAGTTCCCAATTCAGTTACTTCAATCGGCGTGCGTGCTTTTTCAAACTGTCAAAAACTCACTTCTGTTATACTTCCGGATGGAATTAAAACAATAGAACAAAATGCTTTTGATTATTGTTCTAACCTTAAAACCATTAAGCTTCCAAACACTCTGGAAACAATCGGTATGTACTGCTTTACGGTATCAGGACTTGAAAGCATTGAAATTCCCGAAAGTGTTACTTATATAGACCACTATGCATTTTATCAGTGCTTAAATCTTGAAACAGCTATAGTTCCTGCAACCGTTAAAGAATTCGGTCAAAATGTATTCAGCGGCAATGATAAATTAACAATCACAGGACCAAGCGGTTCTGCGATTGAGGATTACGCAAAAGAATATGAGCTTAATTTCACTGCTGAATAAAGCTGAATAAAATATAACAGATTGCTGATTATAAAATCTTATTTTAATAAACTAAACCGTAAACATTTTTGGAGGACGATTTCATGAGTGAAAAAAAACTATCAATTGTTGATAGCGTCGAAGCATTGGAAGCAAAGCTTCAAGAAGTAAGAGAAGCTCAGAAAGTTTTTGCTACTTATACACAAGAACAGGTAGATAAAATTTTTCTCGCTGCTGCTACTGCTGCAAATAAGCAAAGAATCCCTCTTGCTAAGCTTGCTGTTGAAGAAACAGGAATGGGCGTTGCAGAGGATAAGGTTATTAAAAACCACTATGCATCAGAGTATATTTATAATGCTTATAAAGATACAAAAACCTGCGGAGTCATTGAAGAAGATAAGGCGTTCGGCGTAACAAAGGTTGCTGAGCCGATTGGTGTTGTTGCTGCTGTTATTCCTACAACAAACCCAACATCAACAGCTATTTTCAAAACTCTGATTTCTCTTAAAACAAGAAACGGTATAATCATCAGCCCTCACCCCAGAGCTAAAAAATGTACAATTGAAGCTGCCAAGGTTGTTTTAGAGGCCGCTGTTAAGGCAGGTGCTCCTGAGGGCATTATTGGCTGGATCGATGTTCCAAGCCTTGAAATGACAAACCTTCTTATGTCTGAGGCTGATATTATTCTTGCAACTGGCGGTCCCGGAATGGTTAAGGCCGCTTACTCATCAGGTAAACCTGCATTAGGCGTAGGTGCAGGTAACACACCTGCAATTATAGATGAAACTGCCGATATCTTACTTGCAGTGAATTCAATTATCCACTCAAAAACATTCGATAACGGTATGATTTGTGCATCTGAGCAGTCAGTTATCGTTATTGATAAGATTTATAATAAAGTTAAAAAAGAATTTAAAGCAAGAGGCTGTTACTTCCTCAATGACGAAGAAACAGAAAAAGTTAGAAAAACAATCATCATCAACGGTGCATTAAATGCAAAAATCGTTGGTCAGAAGGCTCACACAATTGCAGAGCTTGCAGGAGTAAAGGTTCCTGAGGAAACAAAAATTCTTATCGGTGAAGTTGAAAGCGTAGAGCTCAGCGAAGAATTTGCTCACGAAAAGCTCTCCCCTGTTCTTGCTATGTATAAGGTTAAAAGCTTCTCTGAGGCAATAGAAAAAGCCGAAAAACTTGTTGCAGACGGCGGTTACGGTCATACATCTTCACTTTATATCAACGCTGTAACAGAAAGAGAAAAAATCGACGAGTTTAAAGCAAGAATGAAAACCTGTCGTATACTTGTTAATACACCTTCTTCTCACGGCGGTATCGGTGATCTTTACAACTTTAAATTAACTCCTTCTCTTACACTTGGTTGCGGCTCATGGGGCGGAAACTCAGTTTCTGAAAATGTTGGAGTTAAGCATTTGTTAAATGTTAAGACCCTTGCCGAGAGGAGAGAAAATATGCTTTGGTTCAGAGCACCTGAAAAGGTTTATATTAAAAAAGGCTGTATGCCTGTTGCTCTTGCAGAGCTTAAAGACGTTTTAGGCAAAAAGAGAGCATTTATCGTAACTGACTCATTCCTTTATAAAAACGGTTATACAAAACCGATTACAGATAAGCTTGATGAAATGGGCATTGCTCACACAACATTTGCTGATGTTGAGCCTGACCCGTCACTTGCTTCGGCACAAAAGGGTGCAGAAGCAATGAGTAAGTTTGAACCTGATGTAATTATTGCTCTCGGCGGCGGTTCAGCAATGGACGCTGCAAAAATTATGTGGGTACTTTACGAGCATCCGGACGCAGATTTTATGGATATGGCTATGCGTTTCTGCGATATCAGAAAGAGAGTTTACACATTCCCTAAAATGGGTGAAAAAGCTTACTTTATTGCTATTCCAACATCATCAGGTACAGGCTCAGAGGTTACACCTTTCGCAGTTATTACCGATCAGGAAACAGGTGTAAAATATCCTCTTGCAGACTACGAATTAATGCCTAATATGGCTATTGTAGATGCTGATAATATGATGAGCGGTCCTAAAGGATTGACTGCCGCTTCAGGTATCGACGCAGTAACTCACGCACTTGAGGCTTATGCGTCTGTAATGGCTACCGATATTACAGACGGTCTTGCACTTAAGGCACTTAAGGTTATTTTTGAATACCTTCCTGCTTGCTATGACAACGGTATGAACGAGCCGTATGCCCGTGAGAAAGTTGCTCATGCTGCTACAATGGCAGGTATGGCATTTGCAAATGCATTCTTAGGCGTTTGCCACTCAATGGCTCATAAATTAGGTGCCTTCCATCACCTCCCACACGGTGTTGCTAACGCACTTATGATAGAACAAGTAATCAGATTCAATTCAGTTGAAATTCCTACAAAAATGGGTACATTCCCACAGTATGACCATCCAAAGACATTAGGACGTTATGCTGAGGTTGCCGAATATCTTGGATTTAAAGGCAAAAACGATAAAGAAAGCGTTGAAAACCTTATTAAGGGTATCAATGACCTTAAAGCAAGAGTAGGCATTAAAAATTCCATTCAGGAATATGATGTTGATGAAAAAGCTTTCTTAGACAGACTTGATGAAATGACAGAGCAGGCATTTGACGACCAGTGCACAGGCGCTAATCCCAGATACCCTCTCTTCAAAGAAATCAAACAGATGTATTTAAATGCTTATTATGGCAATAACAGCGAAACTGTCTAAAGTTTTTTAATATAGCTATCCACTTCCTTTCTTATTATAATATAATCTGTAAGTGACCGCTCTTAATGAGCGGTCACTTTATTTTTAGAAAAACTGTACATAAAATTTTTTCTCATATCACATTTTGTTATATTGCACAAAGAATTAATAAAAATTTATCACTTCAAATGTTTTTCAACTTTCATATATTTGTAATTTTTGCATAATTTATAAATATACATTTTGTTTAATTCAAAAAATCATTAAAATACTCTTGTAATTTTATCTAAATTGAACTGAATATTTTCTGTTATTTTCACGCTATACTCAGTAAAACTAATGTTGTATAATATACACAAAGAAAATGTTTTTGAAAGGACTTGTATTTATTATGAAATTAGAAAATATATTGGCAGAAAGAAAAAATAAAATTATATATAAAGACGGGGATAAGGCAATTAAAGTTTTTGATGAAAACTTTTCCAAAGCAGATGTTTTAAACGAAGCTCTTAATCAGGCACGTGTAGAAGAAACAGAGCTCAATATTCCTAAAATCGTAGAGGTATCAAAAATAGACGGCAAATGGGCAATTACAAGCGATTTTATCGAGGGTAAAACACTGGCAGATTTAATGCAGGAAAATCCTGATAAAATTGACGAATACCTTGAATTGTTTGTAAATATTCAGATTGAAATTCAAAGCAAGAGATCTCCCCTGCTTAATAAGCTGTGGGATAAAATGAAACGTAAAATTGATGAAACAACTCTCGATGCAACAACAAAATATGATCTTCAAACCCGTTTAAATGGTATGCATAAGCATCATAAGGTTTGCCACGGCGATTTTAACCCAAGTAATATTATTATTTCACCTGACGGCACTCCCTTTGTTATTGACTGGTCACACGCAACACAAGGTAACGCCAGTGCAGATGTAGCAAGAACTTATCTGCTTTTCTGCCTTAAAGGTAAAGAAGAAATTGCCAATAAATATCTTGACCTTTTCTGCAAAAAGACAAATACTGCCAAATATTATGTATGGGAATGGCTGCCAATCGTAGCCGCCTCTCAATCAGTCAAAGGCAAAGACGAAGAAAGAGAATTTTTACTTAACTGGGTAAATGTTGTAGATTATCAATAATATATTCTTAAACCACAAATGCGGTGCATTAATCTGCACCGCATATTAATATAACATAGTAACTAATTAATTCTAATCGCCAAACCTGACTGTTAAGTCAAGCTTGGCGTTTTTTAATTTTATAAATTTTTAATCTTAAATGATTTTTTATGGAGTGTACCATTTCATAAATAATTAATAATCTAAAATCACATTACGTTTCTGAAAGAAGTAAATGTCTTAATCTCTCCGCAAGCTATTTTTGCTCCCGCATTGCCGGATGGCTGGGTTGTAAAGTCATCTGGATTTGAGTGTATTATTATAGTTTTTCCTACGATTTCTTTAGCAGAAAATCTATCTGTTAAAAACACCTCAAATGCATATCCGTTGTTTCCAAACAGCGGAGGCATATCTCCTGCATGATAGGGATGACTGCAATCTTGAGGATTATAATGTACTCCTACATCAGCAAATGGATCTTCATTATTTCCGCTGCAAGTACTTCCTGTGTGAATATGAAATGCAAAAACAGGACTTTTGCACTCATCCTCAGAAGCCGGCAAGCCGAATATTTCAGCAGCAACCAAAACTCCGTACATTGTCTGATAAAACCAAACCCTGCCTCTTATTTCGGGATATTCACTGCTCCCCTGTATCACAGCTATTGCATAAGGTATTTGCCGAAGAACTGAAACAAAACTATTAAATTGACTGTTATTCATTCTGTTTTCAAACATAAAAACACCATCCTTAGATTTATAATATTATATGGTGTCTGTAAACAACGGTTAAAATTTATATTTAATTTTATATTTTATACTAATCGCCAATAGAAGAATAGAAAAGATTTTGAGCAGATTTTGTGCTATCAAGGACGAAGCAGTACAGTGCAAAATATGCCGTAAATTAAATAAATTTTAAGTATTGATATATTGTTTCAACTTCCAAGAACCTCCTCTAAAAACTTATTAATTAAAAATTTAAAAAAACTGTGGAAATATTTGTAGAAATATAGTAAAATATATATTAGCTATAAAATAAGCTTATTTCTATAGGGTGAATAATATGAGTATTTTTAATTTAATTACGCTATTAGGCGGTCTTGCGATGTTCTTATATGGAATGCGCATAATGGGAGATGGATTAAAGGAAAGTTCTTCAGGTCCGTTAAAGAAAGCTCTGGAACAGCTAACAAACACACCAATCAGAGCATTCTTCTTAGGATTGGTAATAACCGCCGTTATTCAATCTTCTACGGCAACCATTGTAATTACTGCCGGGCTTGTAGGTGCAGGAATTATTTCTCTGCGTCAGTCACTTGGTATTATTATCGGTGCCAATGTGGGTACAACTGTTACCGGTCAAATCATAAGGCTTTTGGATCTTGATTCATCAGGCACTTCGTTTTTACAATTTTTCAAACCATCAACATTAGCACCCCTTGCCTTAATTATTGGTATAATTATTGTTATGGGCTTGAAATCTAAAAATTCAGGCAAAGCAGGGCAAATTATCATTGGTTTTGGTATCCTGTTTTCCGGACTTTTAAATATGACGGATGCGGTAACTGCTTTGACAGAAAGCGGAATCGTTGAACAACTTTTCTCCACTCTCGGAGAAAATCCTGTACTTGCTTATATCATTGGTGCAGGAGTTGCTTTCGTTTTACAAAGTTCCTCTGCCAGCATCGGTATTCTTCAAGCATTTTCTATGTCCGGTCAGTTAACCTTCAGTGGAATTTATGCGGTATTGGTAGGCATTTATCTTGGAGATTGTATAACAACTGCCATTGTCTGTTGTATAGGCACAAAACCGGATGCAAAACGTGTTGGTATTATCAATATTTTATTTAATTTAGGCAAATCCATTGTAACTTTGGTAGCAATTGCGATTATATATAACCTTGGACTTTTGGACGGTTTTTGGGACAAACCAATATATTCCGGCGGTATCGCAAATGCAAATATGATTTTCAATCTGGCGTGTGCTGTCTTGCTGTTCCCCACATTAAACTTCTGTGAAAAGCTGAGCCGTAGAATTGTGAAAGACAAGCCGGATGCTGTCGAGAATTCCGATGAGCTTTTGGATGCACTTAATCCGGTATTCTTTAATACCCCGGCGCTTGCCCTTGGCAGATGCTACGACGCGCTTCTGGTGATGTACGATATGGCACGTAAAAACATCGACCGTTCCGTTGATGTCATCATTAAGTATGATGAAAAAACAGCAGATAAAATTTTTAAAGATGAAAAATACATAGATATTATGACAGACAGAATCAGCAGTTATCTGGTTCAGATGTCTGCTCATATCACTGCTCCAGACCACTCGGAGATTATGAGCCACTATCACTCTGTGGTTACGGAATTCGAGCGATTGAGCGATCATGCTGTGAATATTGCAGAAATTGCCGCAGTTTTACATGATAATAAAACCGAATTTTCAAAAGAAGCTCTGTCTGAGCTGAATGTTCTCCGTGAACTTATCGATACGATTTTAGATTACAGCGATAAATCATTTAAGAAACGAGACTTAACTGCCGCCCGTCATATTGAGCCGTTGGAAGAAGTTGTGGATGATATGGTGAACGCCTTAAAGGATAATCATTTGGAACGTCTTCGTACAGGAAAGTGCACTATTTTAACGGGTACGGAATTTTTAAACTTGCTTTCGGAGATGGAACGAATTTCTGATATTTGTTCTAATATCGGCGTAGCTACAATTGCAAGAGCAACACCTGAAATCAAGCATCAGATACATAATTATGTATCTAAGCTTCACTCAGGCAGAGACGAAAAATTCAACCGTGAATATCAGGAAGCTCGCGATCGATATTTTGAACTTTTGTAAATGAATCACCTATAAAGTTTAAGTATACTCCGAAAGATTTCGGATTTATTGATAAGCTAAACAAAACACCTATTGCTATCTAACCCCGTAGGGTTCCAATTGCAATAGGTGTTTAATTTGTTTATAGATAATAAAAAAGGTATTTTTGACGTCTTAGTATCGGAATTTGAATCCGCGTGCAGCTTATTATGAAATATATTTTATGGTCATTTCCGGAAGAAATTTTTTAAACATCTCCAGCAAAATTTCTTTAGCTTCTGTCTGTAGGTGCTCCCGATAACGGTACTTTCCCCTGCCCCGTCCGATCATTTGATCCGTGTTGTATAACAGCGGTGCAGTTGGAAACGCTTCCTTATTAATGGCATTCTGTACAAAACTGTAGGTCATGAAGATTACCTCTAAAAATCCTATGCGTTTCACCTGGTCGCTTAGTGTATCTTTCAGTGTTGCAAGCAACTGCTCGTACAGTTCAACCCAGCCTGGTACCAGTATGACAGGGGCTATCAACAAACCTACAGGATATCCGGCGTCACACATGGCGTTAACTGCTTGAATACGGGCCGGCAAGGAGGAAGTACCTATCTCGACAGTACGTATCAACTCTGGAGGATTTACACTCATGCGAAAAATGGTCTTTTGTTGATGTTTCAAACCTAATAAGGGCTCTACCATGTGAAATTTGGTGGGAAAGGTTAGCTTGCCGTCGGCTCGGCGAGCAAATTCTTCAATGGTCCATGGAAGATTATTTGTAACGGTATTTTCTAAAATCAAATCGCTATTACTTCCGATTTCAAACACGTGACTGCCCGGTTCGGCGTTGGATATCCTCACCAGCTTGTTCATCATCTCTTCACGGTTGACAAATACACGAAGATATGCACACTTGTTATAATTACAGACCAAATAACAGTACAGACACATAGCTGAGCACCCCGACGAGGTATACGGAACGAGAAAATCAGAGATTTTGTGGTTTTCCGTATATCGATGGGTCTTACGCACACCAACGATAAGATGACGTTTCAGTCTCACAAAATCCTGATTGGAAGCAGAACGCAGTTGGGGAATGTTGTTATGATTCTGTATTTCAATCCACGGCAGGGAGTCATATTTTTCCCGCAGATAACGACCTAACGGATAATTCAGCGCCGCCGGTTCATAATAAACGCTGTCAAATGAAGGATTCATAGTAATACATCCTTTTTAAGTTATGATTTCATACATTTTATTGTTTCCATTTTTATAATAAAAATCATAGTGTATATAGAAAACTTTAAAGTGTCAATATTCTCTTTATATGATTAATCACACTTGATGTCAGATGATACAGCGCCATCCCGTACAGGCGGCAATCATTTTCTCTGTGTTACTGCCTGTACGGAGACTTCCGTTTAATACTAAGATTTTAATCGCATACTCCTCCAGATTTACACAAGATATCTGTTAAAGAACTCGGTAAGCTTGTCAAACGGGATAATATCAGTTCTGTCATAAAGATCGGTATGCACCGCTCCGGGAATGATCAGCAGTTCCTTGTTGTCGCCTTTCAGTTTCTTGAAAGCGTCCTCGCTGAAATAGCGTGAGTGAGCCTTTTCGCCGTGAATAATGAGTACTGCATTGCGTATCTCGTCGGCATAGGCGAGAATCGGCATATTAATGAAAGACAGTGCAGAGGTGGTGTTCCATCCACCATTGGAGTTGAGAGAACGCTCATGATAGCCGCGACTTGTCTTGTAATAGTCGTAGTAATCTTTTACATAGAAAGGTGCGTCCTTCGGTAAAGGATCAACAACTCCTCCACCGAGCTGATAGGAACCATTTTTGTAATCCTCGATCCTTTGGGCGTTCAAGCTCTTACGCACCTCATACCGTGCGTCAGCGTCCATTGTGTCAAAGTATCCACGAGCATTGACGCGGGTCATGTCGTACATCGTAGAAGCGACTGTTGCCTTGATACGAGTATCGTTTGCCGCCGCATTCAGTGCCATACCACCCCAGCCACAGATACCGAGAATACCGATACGTTCTGAGTCAACATTTTCCTGTACGGAGAGGAAATCCACAGCGGCAGAAAAATCCTCGGTGTTGATATCAGGCGACGCCACATAACGGGGTTGCCCTCCGCTCTCACCTGTAAATGATGGATCAAAAGCGATTGTCAGAAAACCACGCTCAGCCAGCGTCTGGGCATAAAGTCCTGCACTTTGTTCTTTTACCGCACCAAAGGGTCCGCACACGGCAATAGCGGGCATTTTTTCTGTAGTATCCTTCGGTTCATAAAGATCCGCTGCGAGTGTGATTCCGTAACGGTTGTGAAAGGTTACCTTGCAGTGATTCACTTTGTCGTTTTTCGGGAAAGTCTTATCCCACTTTTCAGTCAGTACCAATTTTTCATCTAACATTTTGCTTACCTCCAAGATTATGTTTTTTATTGATTTCGTATACCAGAAAATCCAAACAGTCTATTTGCTTTTCGCTTTTGTGAAGTGCGGCCAACAACACCGTTTTTTGCTTTGCAAGCATCTTACAGATTTTCATCCATTCACCGTTTCCGGCAAGGAGTAGACACTGATTGGCCTCTACTTCGCTATATCCTGCATCAATCAAGTTCTGATACAGACTTCCTTCCCTATCTTCCGCACGGGCCATATACATCGCCTCCTTACGTTTTTTATTATACCCTCTCTCTTTAGATATGTCTAATACTTATAAATAATATCGTGTTATTCTTGACGAGAATAACACAGCAAAGTATAATAAAGGATGATAAGAAATGGGAGTGATGCAGATGGAAATCCGAGTGCTTAGATATTTCTTGGAAATCGCTCGTGAGGAGAATATGACGCGGGCGTCAGAGAGGCTTCATGTGTCTCAGCCAACGCTATCCAAACAAATGAAGGATCTGGAGGAGGAACTGGGCAAAAAACTGTTCCGACGCGGAAGTGCAAGCATTCACTTGACTGATGAAGGAATGCTACTACGCAAACGAGCGGAAGATATCCTCTCTATGGTTGATAAAACCACAGATGAATTTAGGGCGATGAACGAAATCACAGGCGGCGACGTTTACATTGGCTGCGCCGAATCACATCAAATACGGTACCTTGCCGAAATCATTCGTAAATTTAGAGAACGCTATCCGCTGCTTAAATACCATATTTTAAGCGGGGATACGGTCCAGGTTGCAGAGCGTCTCGATCGTGGTCTTCTGGATTTTGCCGTCATTGTAGAGCCTCCAAATCTTCAAAAATACAACTATATTGAACTTCCGGTAGCTAATACTTGGGGTGTGGTGATGCGAAAGGACTGTCCATTGGCAAAAATACAGTCGGTTACAGTGGACGATCTGATCGGTTATGATCTGATTTCCTCTCCTCAGTCGCTGGAGGCTGATTTTCCAAGATGGTGCGGAGAGAAACTCGATGAACTGAATATTACCGGAACGGTCAATCTGTTCTATAACGGAACTGTATTTGTAAAAGCAGGCAACTGTCTGCTTTTGACCTTTGACCGCCTTGCAGACACCGGAAATGAAAGTGAGCTTTGTTTCCGCCCTTTAACTCCAACGCTCGAATCAAAAATGTTTATTATTTGGAAAAGATATCAGGTATTCAGCCCGATTGCGGAGCTGTTGATTGATGAGATTAAAAACACATTTACTTGAAAATAAAACTCAAATATCTTTCTTAACAATTTCTACTTCTTCCGGAACGATTTGCAGTTATCCATCTTCTCCTTTGGTGTAGCCGAGAAACTGCAAGTGATTCAATACCGTCTTTCCGCTTCTCATGCTATGTGGAATATCGAACTTAATGTTATCACTGTAGGCTTAGCTCTCCGCCTGATGGATCGCATTATATATCAATTACGGTATTGCTGACAGTCAATAGCTGCAACTTTAAACCGCTGTTCCCGTATTGGTTTCTTGATACCTTCCGAGTTAAAAACGATTTTATATTTTCTCAAAAGAAAAGCTACATTTCAACCTTGCTTTCCAAGGGTAAAATGTAGCTTTTAATTTGGTGCGGGTGACAGGACTTGAACCTGCACGGTGTTGCCACTAGAACCTAAATCTAGCGCGTCTGCCAATTCCGCCACACCCGCATTTTTTAACTTAAATTGTTCAACTTTTATATTTTACAATTTATTTGTGAAAAAATCAAGTATTAATTTAATTTTTTTGTTATTATTTAATATTAAATTTTATTAGCTTTTGTAAAATTGTTATTGGCATAATATAAGAGTATTTTCAAACAATAAAATTGAAAATAAGAAAGGAGATTATATTATGTTTAAACACGAAAAACAACTTTTTCACCCTGTTGCAGTAGAAAAGCCAAACCCACAGTATGCCGTACTTTTACAAGAGCAATTAGGCGGCGGAAACGGTGAGCTTAAAGCCGCTATGCAGTATATGTCACAGAGTTTCAGAATTAAAGATCCTGAAATCAAAGACCTTTTCCTTGATATTGCCGCAGAAGAATTAGGTCATATGGAAATGGTAGCTCAGACAATTAATCTGTTAAACGGACACGATGTTGATTATACACAGGTTGAAGCAGGAGAAATTCAGTCTCACGTAATTTTAGGACTTAACCCAGGCTTAATCAACGCATCAGGTTACTCCTGGACAGGCGACTATGTTACAGTAACAGGCGATTTATGTGCAGATCTGCTTTCAAATATTGCATCTGAGCAAAGAGCAAAAGTAGTTTACGAATATCTTTACAGACAGATTGAGGACAAAAAGGTAAGAGAAACTATCGACTTTTTATTAAACAGAGAAGAAGCACACAACGCAATGTTCAGAGAAGCATTCAACAAGGTACAAAACACAGGCTCAAACAGAGATTTCGGAACAACAAAGGCCGCAAGAATGTATTTCAGTATGTCAGAGCCATCACCCAACGGTGACGCTTTTGCAGATTCAAATTTCAAAGCACCTGCATTCAAATAAAAAGCAGCCGGTGGGCTGCACCTATTTGAGCAGACAGCACCATATAAAAACACTCATTTATGCCCAGCTGTTTCCGAGCAATTTCCTATAAAGTATAAAGAAGGCACTGCTTACGCAGTGCCTATTTTCAGCCTACATATATGTAAGCCGTTATTAACCGTTTAAACCAAAAGAAATTGAAATCGCTTTGTCTATTTCACCCATAGAGTTTTCATCTACTGTTCCCATTTTTTCTTTCAAGCGTTTTTTATCAATAGTTCTAACCTGTTCCAAAAGCACAACGCTGTCCTTAGATAATCCGCTTTCCACAGCATTTATAGAAATATGAGTAGGAAGATTAGCCTTAGACTGCTGACTTGTAATTGCAGCGGCAATAACTGTTGGGCTGAAGCGATTTCCTACATCATTCTGCACAATCAAAACAGGTCTTATTCCTCCTTGTTCAGAGCCAATAACAGGACTTAAATCGGCATAATAAATATCTCCTCGTTTAACAGTCAATTTATTCACGCTCCATAAAGTTAAAATTCTTTAATAATATTTTTGCCACATAAATTCTTCTTATACAGCCTGTTACATATTATTTGAATTTTTAACAATGGGTGAATATTTTTATTTTATTCTTCTTTAAACTGCTCCTGAGCAGAAAACTCTGCCTGCATAGCGTCACATTCTATTTTTGCAATAATGCCTGTATCTGTTATGGTGTAAACCTTATATGTATTTTCACTTGACTTAACATTATAAACTGCTGATTGTTCATCAAATGAACTTAGATTTATATTTTCTTCATTATTAAGATTAAACATACAGTCATAAAGCAATCTTACAAAGTTATCCTGAGGTAAATTCCCCAAAACCGTCTCGGTAATTATACCCTCAAAATTAATTGTAAGCAGTTCATCTTTGTATTCATACTTCATTCCCTTTATGCTGTCGGGGGAATTAACAGTTAAAGTCATTACTCCCTGACGATTGTTTGAAAAACTCCCCTTGATTTGGGTATTGTTTGTATTAACACAAATCTCACCGCCAAAATCCGTTACAGGTAGTTGGGGCTGTGTTTCAGCTTCACTGCAAGAAGTAAAACCGGTAACAATTATACAAATAAAAAAGACACATAAAATTAAAGAGAAAAGCCTTTTCATATAAGCCTCCTTTTTAATACTATATGTCTTTGACAAATTTTTAATTACACTTTTTAAAAGCCTCGGGCAAACAATCGATTAAATCAGTTGGAAGCATAGAAATCTCTCCCAATTTATCCTTTGCAATGTCCCCTGCAAGACCGTGAACATAGACTCCTGCACATGCACACTCAAAAGACTTTGCCGGATTTTGAGCAACTAAAGATGAAATAATACCGGCAAGAACATCTCCGCTGCCTCCTGTTGCCATTCCCGGGTTTCCAGTATTATTAACTTTTGCTCTGCCGTCAGGTGTTGCCACTATGGTTTTATATCCCTTAAGTACAACATAAACTCTGTTTTCTTTTGCAAAAGCTTTTGCGACCTCTTCCCTGTTCTCCTGAACGTAAGAAACTGTATTATTAATAAGCCGTGCCATTTCTCCCGGGTGAGGGGTAATAATTACGGGAGAGTTAGCATTTTTCAAAATACTCACATCATCTGCAATTGAATTTAAAGCGTCAGCATCAAGAATCAAAGGCTTACTGCACCTTTCAATAAAAGACCTTGTAATAAACCTTGTATCGCTGTTATTTTGCATACCGCATCCTATTAAAACTGCTCTGCATTCATCTGCCTTTTTCAAAAGAAAAGGCGTCTCTTTTTTACTAAGCGTTCCGCTTTCATTTCCCTTTAAAGGATAATAAACGCTTTCAAAAATTGCCCATGCAATAATGGGATAAATACTCTCGGGTAAAGCCATTTTTAAAAGACCTATACCGCTTCTTAAAGCACCCTTTCCTGCCAAAATCCCTGCTCCTGCCATAGAATAACTTCCGCAAATGGTAAGCAAAGAGCCAAAAGTACCTTTGTTGGAGTCTTTTTCTCTTTTTACAAGTGCTTCCTTTACAACTAAATTATCAATAAGTTCCATTTCTCGATCCTCTATTATAGAACATTTCAAGCATTATTTCCTTTTTTAAATAGGGTTTCATACCCTCTCTTATTTTTTCATTGGGAGTAAATGTTAAAATTGTTCTTCCGTATGCAGTGCTGTGATATACAACACAATATGTGTTTTCCTTATCATTAGGGTCAGCTGCCGCCATAAATTGCTTCTGATATTTTCTTTCGTTAATTCTTTTATCCGTAATCTTGCAGAAAAGGTCAATATCTGCAATTTCTATCTTTGTTACTCTTTTTCTTTTTCTTTTGGAAATAATTTTTGAAATATCAAGAGTTCCTGAGGCTACCGAATATTCGTACTCAATCCTCTGACCTGTAATAAAATACCATGCAAGATAAATTCCGATTATAAAAACAAACAAACCTATATACACAAAGTAAGGGGTAATCACAAAAGCAAGCAAACAGCAAATTACGGGAGCTAAAATCAATAAGCTTAAAACTAAAACGATAATTGCAATGCTTTTTACATTCCTTTTTCTTTTAATTACCTGTTCAATAAAAACATCCATACATCTATCTCCTTAATATATTATTGATTTATGATAACACAAAATATAGTTTTTTTCAATAAAACTCTTGCAAAAACAAAAGTAAAATGTTATTATTCTAAAAGATAACACTGTGACGAAGAAAGTAGTTTGTTTATAACTGCATTTAAGAGAATCTGTCCATGGCTGTAAGGCAGATATGCACAAAACAGATGAAGTTCCCTTCTGAGTGGTGAGGCTGAAAATTTTCAGTAGGCTTCAACGGCGGGCACCGTTACTTGCCAAAGGAGTGTTTGCTCTTAATGATGCAAAAACCAGGGTGGTACCGCGGATTATATTCGTCCCTTTGTTTAAAAACAAAGGGATTTTTTATTTTTAACGGAGGAATTTATGGACGAGAAAATTTTAAACCTGAAAAATCAACTGGAAGCAGAACTTTCAGACATTAATGACCTTAACGACCTTGATAAAATCAGGGTTGCATATCTTGGCAAAAAAGGCAGTATTACAGCGCTTTTAAAAGGTATGAAAGATTTATCTGCAGAAGAAAAAAAAGCTTTCGGTGCAGATGTGAACCAACTGAAAAACTATGCAACTGAAAAAATTGAAAGTAAAATCACAGAATTAAAGGAAAAAGAAATTCAAGCAGAGATTGCTTCTATGCCTTTGTTTGACGTTACTACTCCTGCCCCATTGGAAAGAGGCTCATATCATCCCATTACGCTTGTTCAAAGACAGTGTGAAAAAATCTTTAAATCTATGGGCTTTACAGTTGAAGATTATCCCGAGGTTGTAACCGATTATGAATGTTTTGAGGCTGTAAACATCCCGAAGCATCACCCTGCCCGTGATATGCAGGATACTTATTATCTTGAAAACGGACAGCTTTTAAAATCACAAACCTCTGCGGCGCAAAATGCCATACTTAGAAAATACAGCAAGAATTTAATAGAAAAGGATATTCCCATTAAAGCCATATTTCCCGGCAGATGTTTTAGAAACGAAGCAACAGACGCCTGCCATGAAAACACTTTCTTCCAGATGGAAGGCGTAATGGTAGATAAAGATATTTCCATTTCAAACCTTATTTTCTTTATGGAAACAATGCTTTCGGAGGTATTCCAAAAGGAAATCAAAGTAAGACTTCGTCCCGGATTTTTCCCATTTGTGGAACCCGGCTTTGAGCTTGATATAAGCTGTCTTATCTGCGGCGGCGAAGGCTGTGCTTCCTGTAAACACAGCGGTTGGCTTGAGCTTTGCCCCTGCGGAATGATTCACCCAAATGTACTTAAAGAGGGCGGAATCGACCCTGAAAAATACACAGGCTTTGCATTCGGTCTTGGACTTACAAGACTTGCAATGATGAAATACGGTATTAAAGATATCAGAGATTTAAACAGCGGCAGTCTTAAAGTGCTGTCACAGTTTACAGATGATGAATAAGAAAGGAGAAAAAGAATATGTTTTTATCAATGAACTGGATTGAAGACTTTGTTGATTTAAAAGGTCTTGATAAGGTTGAGCTTATACATCAGTTTTCTCTTTCTACTGCTGAGGTTGAAAACGAAATTTTCTATAAAGGTTCCGATTTGAGCGGTGTAGTTGTTGCAGAAATTAAATCAGTTGACCCCCACCCCGATTCCAAAAAGCTTCATCTTTTAAAGGTTGACGCAGGCGAAGCTGATCTTACAGATGTTGTATGCGGAGCACCGAACGTAAGAGTGGGTATGAAAACTGCCTTTGCAAAGGTTGGAGCAAAACTGGGCGAAATCACAATTGCGCCCCGTCCCCTTGCAGGCTTTATGTCAAACGGAATGTGCTGTAGTGAGTCTGAAATAGGAATCAGTGACGACAACTCAGGTATAATGGAAATTACAGACGATGTTGCAAACGGAACTGATATTAAAGATATTTACCAAATTGACGATATTGTATTTGAGGTTGACAATAAATCTCTTACAAACAGACCTGACCTTTGGGGGCACTACGGTATAGCAAGAGAATTTGCATCTCTTGCAAAAAGACCGTTAAAGCCAATTGAAACAGAGGATTTATCTCAATATAATGACCTTGCAAAAATTGATTTAAAAATTGAAGATCCACTCTGTCAGAGATACAGCTGTTTGCAGGTTGAAAACATTACAAGAAACGTAAGTCCCGTAAATATGAGAATAAGACTTTATTACTGCGGTATGAGAGGAATCAACTTCCTTGCCGATTTAACAAACTACCTTATGCTTGAAATGGGACAGCCAATGCATGCATTTGATTCAAGAAAAGTTGAAAAAATCAGAATTAAAAGATTTGATACGCCATTTGTTTTCAAAACACTTGACGGTGTTGACAGAAACATTGACGAAAACACTCTTATGATTTGCAACGGCGACACACCTGTTGCTATTGCAGGAATTATGGGCGGTC